>JAGFIR010000081.1 GCA_024103415.1 Acidimicrobiales bacterium | reverse complement strand
CAGGTGATCAACAAGGAGGTCGGCGAGCTCCAGGACATCATCGAGGGCTACATCGTCGCCGCACGTCTCGACGACTCGGCGCTGGTGTTCGAGCCACGGTCCATCGAACTGGACACAACCGTGCGTCAGGCGCTGGAACGGATGCCGAATGCGGTGGTCGACGCCCAGCTCAACCTCGACCTCCAGCCTGCGATGTGCTGGGCCGACCCGGTACGCGCCCGTCAGGCGATCCGGGCCCTCGTCGGTCATTGTCTCGCCTACCTGGACGGCGAACTGATCGTCTCCACCTGGCAGAGCCGCAAGGCAGCAGTGGTCGCGGCGAAACACAGCACCGAGGTGGAGCGGGACGTGCTCATGGAGGGTCTGGCGCCGATGACCCGGGTCCGCGCTTCCGGCACGCGCCCGCATCCCGTCGGCATGGGCCTGGCCGTGGCGTCGAGGCTCGCCGACCTGATGGGAGGCTCGCTCCTCCACCGCAAGAACGGCTCCTCCAGCGCCTTCGAGCTGCACCTCCCGGTGCCGGATTCGAACAAGTAGCGGGCCGCCGGAATACAGCCGGCACCCGCCACGGTTCACACGAGCCTGCCGATCGGAGAATTCCGTTCGTTTGGCACCTGACCGCCATTACCTTTTCCACCCTTCGTGACCGACCCCATCACCACTCCCCCGACCGACTCCGCCGTGGAGCCACGCACCTGGAAGCGCAATGTGGCGCTGTTCCTCAGCGGACAGACCATCTCCCTGTTCGGGTCGATGGTCGTTCAGTACGCGGTCATGTGGTACGTCACCCTGAGGACCCGGTCGGGTCTTGCCGTCGCGCTCTACGCGATCGCCGCCTTCGCTCCGCAGGGCATCGTCTCGCTGTTCGGAGGGGTGCTCGCCGATCGGATGAACCGAAAGCTGCTCGCCATCGTCGCCGACATCGCGATCGCCACCGCCACCCTCGTGCTCGCCCTTCTGATGATCAGCGGGATCGACGACTTGTGGATCATCCTCGTCGCCGTCGGCGTCAGGTCGGTGGGTGCCGGCGTCCAGACACCGACCGTCCAGGCGATGATCCCCCAGATCGTCCCGCCCGATCAGTTGATGCGGGTGAACGGCATCTTCCAGTCGATCGGGTCGGCGATGGCGCTGATCGCACCCGCGGTGGCCGCCGCCGTGTTCGCCACTTTCGGGATCGTGCGGGTCTTCTTCCTGGACGTGATCACGGCCATCATCGGTGTCGGATTCCTCGCCATCGTTGCCGTCCCGGACATCGACCGCTCGGGCGTCGAGCCCACCAGCTACCGCCAGGACCTGGTGGAGGGGATGCGTTACATCGCCACCCACCGGATCGTGAGATGGCTCCTCGTCGTCTTCGCCATCATCTTCCTGCTCACGGTCGCCCCGTCGTTCGTGACACCGCTGCTCATCGTCCGTGACTTCGGACCCGAGGAGTGGAAGCTCGCCGCCCTGGAGATCGCATTCAGTGTGGGAATGGTCCTGGGCGGGATCGTCGTGGCCGGTTGGCTGGCCAAGCGCAGCCGCATGGGCCTGATCATGTTCTCCACCTACGTGTTCGGCGCACTCACGGTCGGCATGGGATTGACCGGGAATCTGTGGGTCTTCTACGGACTCATGTTCCTGCTCGGTCTGAGCGTCCCCCTCTTCTCGACGCCGTTCATGACCCTGATCCAGGAGACGGTGGAGCCTGCGAAACACGGTCGTGTGTTCAGCTACGTGAGCATCGTCATGGCACTGGCCACGCCTGTGGGCATGTCCGTCTTCGGACCGCTCGCCGACACCGTGAGCGTCCAGTCGTTGCTCATCGTGGGCGGACTGGCGACCATCGGGTTCATGACCGTGGCCGTGATGATGCCGTCGGGTCGCCTCGCCGTGGCGACGGCCAGGGAGACGTCCACCGGGGCCCCTGACCCTGGTGATCCCCTCGAAGCGTTGGAGCCGTCCGCCTAGACCTGACGGTCGAAGGTGATGTGGGTCACCCCGCTGGGTGACGACACGAACTCGACCCGGTATCCGTCCTCCAGGCCCTCCAGCCCGTCCCAGAGACGCACTCCCCTGCCCAGGAGGATGGGCACCTGGACGAGGTGCATGTAGTCGACCAGACCCGCAGCGAGGAACTCGCGGAGAATGGTTGCTCCGCCTCCGATCCTGACATCGAGGTCGCCGGCGGCTTCGCTTGCCATCGCCAGGGCCTCGTCCGGGCTCGCGTCAACGAAATGGAAGACGTTCCCTCCCTCCATCTCGAGAGGTGGCCGGACATGGTGGGTGAGGACGAAGACGGGCGTATGGAAGGGCGGGTTGGGCCCCCACCAGCCCCGCCACTCCGGGTCCTCGTGCCAGCCCGGAGGCCCGAACTTGTTGGCTCCCATGATCTCGGCTCCGATCCCCTGGCTGTGCTGCTGGGCGAACGCGTTGTCGAGGCCGTCGCTTCCTTGCTCGGACCAGAACCGGGTGCGGATCATCCACTCGTGGAGACGCTGGCCGGCGTGACCGAACGGGGCTTCCAGGGACTGGGGCTCACCCGTGGCGAACCCGTCGAGGGAGATCGAGAAGTTGTGGACACGGACTCTGGACATGATCTGCTCCTGACCCGCGCCGACCTTACCCGGCGGATTCGGCCCGGCAATCGGCGCTTCCTAGCCTGGAGCTCGTGAGCGAAGCGCACCTCTCTCCCTCTCGAACGCCCTCATCCCGGGCCGCCTATACGGCCTTCCTGGTCGATCTCGTGATGGTGATCGCCTTCATCGTCGTAGGTCGCTCCAGCCACGATCGCGACCTTCTCAGAGGTCTGGCCAACACGATCTGGCCGTTCCTGGTGGCGTTGGTCGTCGCCTGGATCGTGTCCCGAGCCTGGAAGTCACCGATCGCACCGATTCGCACCGGCATGCCCGTGTGGGCGGTCACTGCCGTCGTCGGCATGCTGCTCCGCTGGGCCGCAGGTCAGGGCGTCCAGACGGTCTTCGTTTTCGTCGGCGCCGGGTTCCTCTTCTTGTTCCTGGTCGGCTGGCGGCTCATCGTCGCGTTGGTCTCGCGACGCCGCGCCTGACTCAGGCGTGAGGTCCGGCCGGATCCTCGGAGCCGGGGCCGTCGCCGTTCTCGTCGAGGCTCGGCGGGATGCTCGAGGGCGGGTCGCTGGCGGGGAACGATTCGTCGCCCCATTCGTCGACGAGCTCGTCGACGTCTTCGGGTGTCGAGTTCTCCGGGGCCGGGTCTTGTTGGTCTCTGAGTGTCATACGCGCCGATTACCCACCTCGGGTTCGTTCCACCCGCCCGACCCGGAACAGTGACGGGCGGACCGTAGAGTTCGAGGCGATGGCCCCCACATCCATCCGTAATGTCGCGCTCGTCGCGCACGTCGACCATGGCAAGACCACGATGGTCGACTCGATGCTGTCCGCTGCGGGCATCTTCTCTTCCCACCAGGAGCGCGTGGAACGCGTGATGGACTCGACCGATCAGGAGCGAGAGCGCGGCATCACGATCCTCGCCAAGGCGGCCTCGATCCAGTGGGGTGACACGAAGATCAACCTCGTCGACACCCCCGGTCATGCCGACTTCGGGGGCGAGGTGGAGAGGGCGCTGGCGATGGTCGACGGCATCCTCCTCCTCGTGGACGCGGCTGACGGGCCGATGCCCCAGACCCGGTACGTGCTCTCCAAGGCCTTGGCGCTGCATCTCCCCACGGTGGTGGTGATCAACAAGGTCGACCGACCGGACGCCCGACCGACGGAAGTGGCCGACGAGATCTACCAACTCTTCTTCGATCTCGACGCTCAGGACCACCACATCGACTTCCCGATCGTCTCTGCGGTGGCGAAGCAGGGACGGGCCATGGTGGGAATCGGGATCCCGGCAGAGGACGGCGACCTGAGCCCCCTCCTCGACACCATCGTGTCGACGATCCCGCCTGCCTCCGGCGACCGGGCCGCGCCCCTGCAGGCGTTGGTCACCAACCTCGACGCATCCGACTACCTCGGCCGGATGGCCATCGGAAGAGTCGTCGAGGGAACCCTCACCCGCGGAAGTCAGGTCGCACTCTGCTCCGAGGGTGATGAGGCCCCGATCCGTCGCCGACTGACCCAGTTGATGGCATTCCAGGGTCTGGGGCGCACCGAGGTCGAAGAGGTGGAGGCAGGCGACCTCTTCGTCGTCGCCGGCTTCCCGGAGGTTGAGATCGGCGACACTCTCGCCGACCCGCAGGACCCTCGGCCACTCCCCCGCCTGACCGTCGACGAACCGGTCCTCAAGATGACCTTCGGCGTCAACTCCTCCCCGCTGTCGGGCCAGGACGGAAACCTTCTCACCTCACGTCAGATCCAGGACCGCTTGAAGCGTGAGGTGCTCGGCAACGTGTCCATCAAGCTCTCGCCGTCGTCGTCCCCCGAGACGATCGAGGTCGCCGGCAGGGGTGAGCTCCAGTTGGCGGTGCTCATCGAGTCGATGCGCCGGGAAGGATTCGAGCTCCAGGTCAGCCGGCCCGAAGTCATCGTGAGAGAGATCGACGGCGTCCGCCACGAGCCGCAGGAGCGAGCCGTGATCGACGTCCCCAACGAGTACGTCGGGTCGGTGACCCAGGCAGTGGCTCCCCGCAAGGGGTCGGTCGTCGGTCTCGAGCCCGGGGACGCGGGAAGAACGATCATCACTCTGACCGCGCCTTCCAGGGGGATGCTGGGGTTCCGCTCGCTCCTCATGACCCTGACGAGGGGGACTGCCCTACTTCACCAGCACCATGAGGGTTGGATGCCGTGGGCGGGCGATCTGCCGCATCGCAGCGGTGACGCCATGGTGGCCGACCGGGCGGGCCGAAGCACGGCCTTCGCCCTGGACAACCTCCAGAAGCGAGGGGAGCTGTTCATCGGGCCGGGTGAGCAGGTGTACGAAGGGATGATCGTCGGGGTGACCTCGCGATCGGGCGAGATGGTGGTGAACCCGACCCGACCGAAGGAACTGACCAACATCCGCACCCACGCTTCCGACGAGGCGATCAACCTCAGGCCCCCCACGGATATGACGCTAGACAGGGCCATCGCCTGGATCGCCGACGACGAGTTCGTCGAGGTTACGCCGACCGCGATCCGGGTTCGAAAGCGTCACCTGACCGAGCCCGAGCGTCGCCGGCACTCGAAGAAGCCCCGGCCTCTCAGCGCCTGACGCACCCGCCCGCTCTTGCCGCCCGGATGCTTCAATCCTCCGGTGCGCCGGGTCACGTACCTCATGAACGTCTCCCTCGACGGGTACATCACCGACCCTGCAGGGAGTCTGGACTGGTCGGTGCCATCCCGGGAGGTGTTCCGATTCCACATCGACCAGATCAGGGGCGTCGACGTCCACCTCCTCGGCCGGAGGCTCTACGAGACCATGCTCTACTGGGAGACGGCCGACCAGAACCCGGACGCCGACGCCGACGATCTCGAGTGGACGGCGCTGTGGAAGGCACTCCCCCGCGTCGTCTTCTCCAACTCCCTCACCGAAGTCATCGGCGCCCGACTGGCGTCGGGCAGTCTCGAGGAGGAGATCACACGTCTTCGATCCGAGCCCGGTGAAGGCCAGATCGCTATCGGCGGCCCTGACCTGGCCTCCCAGGCAGCCGAGCTCGACCTCATCGACGAGTATCGGCTGGTGGTCTACCCGGTGTTGTTGGGCGGCGGCACTTCGTACTTCCCGCAGGGTGCCCGGAAGGTCGA
>JAGFIR010000024.1 GCA_024103415.1 Acidimicrobiales bacterium | reverse complement strand
GTCGACGCCCGAAGATGACCTTCGTCATCGCCGCAGCCGGCACGGGGGGCCACGTGTTCCCCGGGCTCGCCGTGGGGGAGGCGCTGATCGACCGGGGAGTCGCCCGATCGGACATCCTGTACGTGGGTGGCGACCGCATGGAGGCCAGCGTCTACCCGGCGGAGGGGTTCGACTTCCTGAGGGTGGAGATCCGCGGGCTCCGCCGATCGTTGAGCCCGTCGAACCTCGCCCTGCCCGTGGTGGTGCTCCGGGCGGCCCGGTCGATGGGCGAGGTCATCGAGAGCCGGAAGGTTCGGGCCGTGCTCGGGATGGGGGGCTACGTCACGTTGCCCGCGGCGCTGGCGGCGAAGCGCAGAAGAGTGCCCCTCTTCGTGTCCGAACAGAACGCCAGCGCCGGCCTTGCCAACCGGATCGCATCGCGGTGGGCCGTCCGGGCCTTCACCTCGTTCCCCGACACCCACGGTCTCGGGAGCGGCGTGTGGGTGGGCAACCCGGTGCGCCGCCCGTTCTGGGACTTCGACCGCGACCGACTGCGGCCCGCCGCGCTGGAGAGGTACGGGCTCGACCCCGCCGTGCCGGTCGTGGGGGTGTTCGGCGGGTCGCTGGGCTCGAGGATCATCAACGAAGCCATCGCCGGGCTGGTCGAGGCCTGGCAAGGTCCCCGCTTCCAGCTGCTCCACGTCGTCGGCGAGCGATTCTTCGGTGAGATCCCGGCCACGGTGGGCGGAGCAGCCATCAACACGGTCACGCTCCCCTTCGAGACCGCCATGGAAGACTTCTACGCCGCGTCCGATCTCGTGGTGGCGCGCTCGGGCGGTGCCGTCGCCGAGCTGACCGCCACCGCCACGCCCTCCATCCTCATCCCGGGCCGGTTCGGATCCGGGGGCCATCAGGAGGAGAACGCCCGATTCCTGGAGCGAGCCGGCGCCGCCGTCATGGTCTCCGAGGACCGGCTCGACTCACTCTCGTCAGTGCTCGGCGACGTCCTGTCCGGTCACCGCCTCGCCGAGATGGGGGCGGCGGCCCGTGCCATCGGCCGGCCCGATGCCGCACATGTGGTCGCAGACGCGATGCTGGAGGTCGCATCGTGAGACTCAACCACGACCACATCCACATCATCGGGGCCGGGGGAGCGGGGATGAGCGCCCTCGCCAAGATCCTGACCGGCATGGGGCACGAGGTCACCGGGTCGGACATGCGCGGTGGTGTCGCGCTCAACGCCCTGGCCGACGCGGGGATCCATGTCGAGACAGGGCACCATCCGGAACTGGCCGCAGCGGCCGACCTGGTGGTCGCCTCCTCGGCGGTGCCCGACGACGATCCGGAGATCCGGGCCGCGCTCCATGCGGGCGTCGAGGTCTGGCGCAGGCCCAGGCTCCTCCAGGAGGTCACCGCCCGCATCCCGACGATCGGTGCCACCGGCACCCACGGCAAGACCACGACGACCGCGATGTTGGTCACGGCGCTCCGCTCGCTGGGCCAGGACCCGTCGTTCGTGGTCGGTGCGGAGATGGCCGGGCCCGGGACCAACGCCCATCTCGGAGCCGACCCCCTGATGGTGCTCGAGGTCGACGAGGCGTTCCGCACTTTCGAGTCCGTGCATCTGGTCGGACTGGTGGTCACCAACGTCGAGGTCGACCATCTCGACCATTTCGGGACCGAGGACGATCTCGCCAAGGCTTTCACCGCGGTCGCTTCAGCCGTGGACGGCCCCGTCGTGTGCTGCGCGGACGATCCCGGCGCAGCGGCGGTGGCGACGGCGGCCGGGGCGCGGACCTACGGGATCTCCGAGGGTGTCGACTGGCTGATCAGCGACGTGCAGGCTGCCGCGTCAGGCAGCAGCTTCACACTGACCGGCCCTGCCGCCGCGGTCAGGGTTCAGGTGCCCGGACCGGGGCTCCATCTAGTTCGCAACGCAGCCGGCGCCATCTCCCTCCTCGCCGAGTTGGGGACGCCCCTCGAAGGCCTCGGCCGGTCACTCGTGCCCTATCGCGGCGTGGCCCGGCGTTTCGAACATCGGGGGACCGTGGGCGGGGTCGCCCTCTACGACGACTACGCCCATCACCCGACAGAGGTGGCGGCCACCGTCGAGGCGGCCCGGGCGCTGTCTCCCCACCGCCTCGTCGCCGTGTTCCAACCGCACCTATACTCGCGGACCAAGCGGTTCCACGAGGAGTTCGGAGACGCCCTTTCCACGGCCGACCTCGTGGTTGTCACCGATGTCTACTGGGCTCGGGAGATCCCCGTCCCTGGCGTGACGGGGGAGCTCGTCGCCGAAGCCGTCCGGCGACGAGGGGCGGAAGTCCTCTACGTAGCGCACCGCGCCGACCTGGCCGGCACCCTGGCGCCACTCGCCCGGCCCGGCGACCTGATCCTCACGA
>JAGFIR010000220.1 GCA_024103415.1 Acidimicrobiales bacterium | reverse complement strand
ACCGGGCAGGAGGTCTCGATCGGCGGAGACGACGAGCATGCGCCCGGGGTCGGTGTCGCCGGAGAGGGCCGGCCCGAACCCGTACCTCTCATCGAGGTCCCCGGAGGGGAGCCCGTACCGCCCATTGCCGAGTGGACCGAGCGAGACGACGATCATGGCTGCGGCCGCGGCAATCGCAGCGAGGCGCAGAGGCTCGACGGCGATCATGTCCAAGCCTGCGGACACCACCAGGGCCGCGCCGAGGGAGGCAGTGATCAGCAGGGCTTCCTCCACACCCGGACCACCGATGGGGAAGGTGAGAGCAACCCAGGAGGCGAGGGCGAGGACGCCTCCGACCACGGCGACTCTGCGCCAGCGGTCGGCGAGCATCGCCGCGAGCACCGCTCCGATCGCGACCAGTCCGACCCAAATCCGATCCGGCACCGGGAGGATCCTCTGACCGGCGTCGACCACCCACTCCGGGTGACCGAGAAGGAAGGGCACTGCGACAGCGACGCCAGCAAGGGCCACGAGGCCGCGCACGAGCCGCCTCGTCCTCGCGCTTCTGGGGGAAAGGAGTAATGCCATCAGGAGCGGGACCGGGGTCAGCAGTGGGGCAAAGGCCGCGGTCGGCACAGACAGGACGAGCACCCATCCGAAGCTCCCGGGCCCCACCCAGCCATCGGGCAACATGACGGCACGGACGAGCCACGGCAGCAGAGCGGCGGCAAACAGGGCGGTCCACGAACCATTCCCGGTGAGCACTGCCGTCCCCGGCCCGGCCATGAGGACGAGACCCGCGAGATAGCGCCCGGGACCCCTGAGGCCGAGTCTGCCGCCGAGACGACCCATTCCGACGATCCCGACGAAGACCGACAGCACCGTGGCCACCGTGCGGGAGGCTTCCGTTGCACCGAACGTCAACATCGAGAGGACGGCGGTCATCAGGGTCGAGGGATGTACCGCAGATGGAGATCCGAGACCCGAGTCGTTCCAGCCGCCCAGCCATCTCGAGAACGACACTGCTGGAGCCTCGAACGGGAGGGTGGCCCCCGTGCTCGGCATGCCTGTGAAGAGGATGGAACGGGCCGCGATCAGAGCTATTGCGCCCGCCAGCACCGCGCCCCAGATTCCCGGGGCCGCCCAGACTCGTTTGGCACCTCGGGCCAGGGCCTGATCGTCGTCGAACAGGCCGAGGACCCGGCTGGACAACTCGGTCCCGATCTCCCGCAGCCGCACCGAGCCCCTCGCCTGGAACCTGAACAGTTCCTCGTCTCCGGCCACCCGTATCTTCCGGCTCCGGGACCGGAGCTTGAGGGTGGAGGGGATCCTGACGAGGTTCCAGCCCCATGCGGCCAGGTGGCGGACCAGGGGACGCCATCGGCCGAAGAGCAGGCTCCCGAGAGAATGCAGGATCGCGACGATGATCTCGTATGGGACGACCCAGAGCAGCGTCAACGGAGTGTATGCGGTGAGCATCGCCCTCAGCCGGCCGGCCTGCTCCCGCCAGCCCTCGACACCCTCATCGCAACGCCCCTGGTGATAGACCTCGGACGAGGGCACGCTGATCACCCTGCCGCCTGCGATCCGCGCCCGCTGCGAGAAGTCGAGACCGGCCGAGATCGGCGGCAGCAGTTCGTCGATCCCCCTCAGTCCCTGGGCTAGGTCACGGCGGACGAGCATGGACGCCGACCTGACGAAAGCCACCTCCCGGACCACGTCGTACTGCTGGAGGTCGATCTCCCCCTCCTCGAGACCTGAGTACGGCTCACCGAACACGTCTGTGGCGCTGCCCACGGACTCCAGGACGTCGGGCGTCCCCGCCACCA
>JAGFIR010000219.1 GCA_024103415.1 Acidimicrobiales bacterium | reverse complement strand
GGTCTTGGTGCGGGCGAACCTGTAGGGGGCGTCAACCTTCCAGGCGGCATCCCACTTATCTTCCAGGTCTTCGGGGGAAGGCTTTTCGGGAACTCGTCGAACCATTGCGGGCAGAGGGTAGTGGCCGCCGAAATTTTGCCCGTTTCGGATAAGTACCCCGGCGTAGCCGGGGGAAGGTTCCGGAGCCGGAGGGAAGCGGAGGCCGGGGTAGGGGGTAAGGGGTTACAGAGTTGTCAGCGCGTCGCCGGTGGGCCCGTGCCCGTGTCCAGCTCGCCGGCCCAGAGGCTTCGCATCAGCTCCGACCGCGCCAGCAACTCCTGGAGGGTGCCCCGATCGACGATCCGCCCGCCGTCCATGAGCAGGATCTGGTCGGCTCGCTCCAGGGCAGCCCGGCGATGGGAGACCACGAGACAGGTCACCTCCCGTCGCTCCATGAGACGCCGCCAGAGCTCGGCCTCGGTGTGGAGGTCGAGCGCCGAAGACAGGTCGTCGAACACCAACAGCTCCGCCTCGGTGGCGAGCATGCGGGCGGCCGCGGAGCGCTGCACCTGCCCGCCGGACAACTTCACCCCGCGGGCGCCGACCATGGTGTCGATCCCCTTCTCCATCCTCTCCAGATCCGGCTCGAGGACGGCGAGCCGGGCCGCGTCGGCGATCCGCTCCCGCGACGACTCCCGTCCCAGACCGATGTTGGACGCCAGCGACTCCGAGAACAGCCTCGGTACCTGGGCGGTGTAGGCGGAGCGGGGCGGGACGAAGAAGGACGCCGGATCCTCGACCAGTTTCCCGTTCCAGCGGATCTCCCCCTCGGCCGGGACCAGGCCGAGCAGCGCCCGCACCAGGGTCGACTTGCCCGAGCCGATCCGGCCGGTGACCACCGTGAACGAGCCCCGGCGAACGGTGAAGTCGACCCCTTCGATCCCGCCCTCACCGTCGGGGAACCAGTGGCTCAGGTTCCTCACCTCGAGCACCTCGAGCGGCTCCACCACCGTCTCGGTCTCGGGGAGCTCGGGAATGGGCCCTTCCAGGGAGACGCGGGTCCGATCGAGGAGGACCTCGTCCGGAGCGTCCACCGACAGGGCACGCACACGCTCGAAGGCGACACCGGCCCGGCGATGCTGGGCGATGATGTCGCCCACGAACGCCAGGTAGTCGGTCAGCCTGGGCAGGAAGGTCAGGAAGACCGTCAGGTCACCGATCGACATCTCGCCCGTGGTGATCGCCTCGGCTCCGAAGATGAGGACGATGGCGATTGTGACCGTCGACATGTTGCGGTTGATCGCCTTCAGCACCTCCGTGAGCACGGTGTCGGAGAGCGCGGCCTTGCGCCTGACCTGATTGAGTCGGCGCAGACGGCCGAGCACCGCTCCCTCGGCGGCGGCGAGCTTCACGGTCTGGACCCCGCCGAACGCCTCGCCGATGAACCCGGTGACGTCGTCGGTGGCGGCGCGCATCGCCCGGCGACGCTTCCTGATCTGGGGGCTGAGCGCCCGGGTGAGGACGACGGTGGCGATCAGCGGGATGATCAGGAACGAGGTGAGCCGGAAGTTGATCCCGGCCATAACCGCCAGCGCCCCGATCCCGAACGCGGCGAGACCCGGCATGTCCAGCCAGTTCTCGAGATAGTCGACGAGGTCGTCGACGTCGTCCCGGAAGGTGCTGACGGCCTCGCCGGGCGAGAGCGGGATCACCCGCGATCCGGGGGCCTCCAGGAGCCAGCCCAGCAGGTTTCGCCGCAGCTGGAGGGCCTGTTCGTTCCAGTGCTCCACCCACATGGTGGCCCCGAACCAGAACAGGATGTTCCGGCCCACGGCGATCACCGCGAACGCGATGACCGGCGCCCATGCGGTCTCGGCCACCGGGAGCCCGGCGCTGAGCCGGTCGAAGGTCATCCCGATGAACACACCGAACAAGAGCGGCGTGGTGTGGATGGTGAGCCAGATGAGGGCGGCAACCGTGAACCGCCCCGGCCGGTACTTGACCATCTCCCACACGACCCTCATCGGCGTCATGGCGCGAACCCCCCTAGCAGGTCGCCCTTCCCGGCAGCGATGAGACGGGCATACCGGCTTTCCGGGTCGGCAGCGAGCGCCTCTCGTTCGCCGTGCTCGACGACCCGCCCGCCGTCGACCACGAGGATCTCGTCGGCGGTGCGCACGGTCTCGAGACGATGGGCGATGATCACGACCGTCCGGCCGGCGAAGAGCCTCTCGGTGGCGGTGGCGAGCAGGGCCTCGGTAGCCGGGTCGAGTCGGGACGACGGCTCGTCGAGGATCACCACGCCGGGGTCCTGGAGGAAGACCCGGGCGAAGGCGAGCAACTGCTGCTCACCCGCGGACAGGCCGGCTCCGGCATGGCCCAGCACCG
>JAGFIR010000215.1 GCA_024103415.1 Acidimicrobiales bacterium | reverse complement strand
ATGCGAGTCCGCCTGTAAGCCGGATTCTGTCGAGGACGGTCATCCATCTGGGCCCCACGTCACCGCGGGGCTCTTGCGGCCTACCCGGGACTCGATCGGCGGGCCACCGGCGTCCCTGCTTGGCCTTGCTCCGGGTGGGGTTTGCCGAGCCGGACCGGTTGCCCGGTCCGCTGGTGGGCTCTTACTCCACCCTTTCACCCTTGCCTGTGCCCGAAGGCCATCGGCGGTCTGCTCTCTGTTGCACTTTCCGTCGGGTCACCCCGCCTGGGAGTTACCCAGCACCCTGCCCTGTGGAGTCCGGACTTTCCTCGGTCTTTCGACCGCGACCGTCCAGCGAACTCGCAATGTGAAGTCTATCGGCGGGCCATGCGTCCCCGGCCTGCGAGCCAGCCCGTCACGCCGCCGATCACTATCGACAACAACGCCAGCCAGAGGACGCTTCCCGTACTGGCAGGACTGCCGCCGAAGCGGGCGATGATCACGATCACGAAGGCCAGCACCAAAGCCGTGACTGACCCGTGGAAACGGTGGGAGTGACGGGATCTCGAGCCCGCCAGCCAGCCACCGACGGCGAGACCGCAGACGATCCCGATCACGAGCCCGACGTCCGGGCCCCAATCCCCGATCAGCCCCAGACCGACCCCGAGGGCCAGCGACAGAATGGAGGCGGTGAGCCCGCCGGCGGCGACACCGAGCAGGACCGCGCCGAAGTTGAGGGCAGCGAGCACTGACTCATCATCGCATCGTGGGATCGCTCTGAGGACCCGGTGTGGGTCGGCGTGAAATCCACGTTCCCGCACCCGATACGTCATAGCCTCACGCAAGGCGATGTCCCGAAACGTCGGGAAGCGCGTCGTCGGCCTCAAAGGAGGAGATCGTGGTCATCAACAAGTACCTGGCCGAGTTGCTGGGGACAATGATCCTCGTAGCCGTGGGCTCCCTAGGGATCCTGGCGGTGGGCGGGGCGGGTGGACCGGCTGAGATCGTGGCGATCGCACTCGCCTTCGGTCTCGCGTTGTTCGCCGGGATCTCGGCGCTGGGCCACGTGTCGGGCGGTCATTTCAACCCCGCAGTGACCCTGGCCATGCTCGTCGACAAGCGGATCAGCCTCAGTGACGCCATCGGATACTGGGTGGGCCAGATCGCCGGTGGTGTCGTGGGGTCGGCCGTGATCCTGGCTGCTGCCGGCCAGGATGGCGTAGCCATGACCAATACCGGTTACGACGAGCTCTCCAGGGCCATCACGGTCGAGGTGCTGCTCACAGCGGTGTTCGTCTGGGTGATCATGGCGGTGACCCGCAAGGCGGGGAGCCATGTGCCCCTCACGATCGGTCTCACGCTGGTCATGGTCCATCTCGCCGGCATCCCGTTCTCGGGAGCGTCGGTGAACCCGGCGCGTTCATTCGGTCCAGCAGTGATCTCCGGGGAGTTCACCAACATCGGCGTCTACCTGTACGCGCCGCTGATCGGTGGTCTCATCGCCGCGGTGCTCTACCGGCTGTTCCCGGTCAAGGACGACTGAATCGGAACCAAGACCTGTGCGAAGGCCTCCCTCCGGGGAGGCCTTCGTCGTTCAGGTGAAGAGCGGGTCGTCGACCAGGTCTTCGAGACCGATGACCCAGCCCGCCGGGAGGTTCCAGTGCCGGGCCCCATGCACCATGGCCTGGACGTAGGCAGGCTCGGGTCGGGCGGGCTCGCCATCGGCGACCAGGACCAAGCAGTCGTGCTTGGTGCCTTCGCGATCGACGGCGCGCTGGTCCGCGTACCCGGGTCTCCGGCCTTCTGCGGCTGCGGCCGCGACCAGGGCGTCGAGCTGGGCCACGGGCACCGAGAAGATCGCGCCCCAGACCGTGTGACCCGGATCCTCCACCAGGGTGGGCTGGATGTGCCCGTCGACGGACACGAAATCGAGACGCGTCTCCGGGTAGTGGGCCACCAGGAAGAACTCGGCCCCGGGTGCGACAGCGGACAACGTGTCGGGGTCGAGCAATGCGTCGTAGGCGAAGAGCAGTCTTCTTTCTTCCGCCACTGTGGACGAGTGTACCGGGGGTTGCGCCGGGGTCAGGTGAGTCGGGCGCCGGCCCGGGCGAGCTCCATGGCCCGGTAGTACTCACCGAAGGTGTCGTCGTTGACCCGCTCGTAGCTGAAGTCCGGTGTCACCGATCGGCTGTGGTCGCTCAGGGCACGGAATCGGGCGGGGTCGGTGGCGAGCCTGATCAGCGCCCGGCGCAGTTCCCGCATGTCGTCGACGAGGATGCTGTCGACACCGTCGGTGAGGAACTCGTCGTGGCCGTTGCCCCTCCGGCCGACGACGACGAGACCCGCGCTCCGGGCCTCCAGGGCCGCGATGCCGAACGCCTCACGCCGCGAGGGCGAGCAGAAGACGTGGGCCTTGTGGTACTCCCCGAGCAGTTCGTCGGCGGACTTGCGACCGCGGAGCCGCACGATTCCGTCGAGGTTCCGCTGACGGATCATCGCCTCGAGGCGGGGCCGGTCGGGACCCTCGCCGAAGATGTCGAGGGCGATGGTCCATCTCGGGAGGTCGTCGACCACCTCGGCGAAGGCCGAGATCAGGGCACCCAGACCCTTCTTGGGGACGAGTCGTGCGGCCGCAACACAACGCAGCGTCGGGGGGTCGGCGGGCGGCTCGGGGGAGGGCGCCCAGCGGGTCTGGTCGATGCCGTCGTGGAGGATCCTCACCTCGCCCCCGTAGACCCTTTGCACTTCACCGGCGGCGACACGGCTCACGGCGGAGAGGGCGGCCGGGACGTCGCCCCAGCCGGTGAGACGGGCCCAGGGTGCGAGCACATGTCGGGAGTGATCCAGCATGCTGTGCCAGGTGATGGCCACCGGGATCCCCCGCGCCATGGCCGCTTTGGCCACCCCGAGGCTCAAGGGGCACATGATCCCTGCGTGGGCGTGCACCACGTCGGGGTGGAGTTGGTCGAGTAGGCGGGACCCGAGGACACCGCCGAGGGGGTTCCAGGGCGCCCGGAGAGGCATCTTCGTGCCGAGACGATGGACGGTGACGCCGCCTTCGAGCTCGATGGCTCCGTGACGCTCGCCATTGGTTCCCTGTTCCGCGGTCAAGACGTGCACGTCATGACCGCGCTCTGATTGGATACGCGAGAGCTCGCCCAGATGGGTCTCGATGCCCCCAGTTCTGGGCGAGTAACAGTCGGAGACGTGAACTATCCGCATATGCCCTCTCGGCTCTCGTCTACCCGCCCCGGGTGATGGGCAAACTCGGCCCTTGCACCCCGGACACTATCGACAGTCGTGAGAAACGGGGTCGGGATTCTTGGCGCACTCCGACTGCTGCATGAGCTCAAGTGAGAACCGTCGATAACCTGGTCGCATGAGGAGAGCGCTTGTCGTGGCGGTGCTCCTCGCGGCCTGCACTTCAGGGACCGGCGGGCCGGCCCCCACGACCACTCCCTCTCCGTCTGACTCCGGCCCCGCGACCACCAGCACGACCATCCCGGCTACCACGACGGTGGCCACGATCGGCCACGACCGCGAGCTGGCCCCCGACTTCTCCCTCGAGCTTCACAGCGGAGAGGTCTTCACGCTCTCGGAGACCGACAAGCCCGTGTACCTGATCTTCTGGGCTGAGTGGTGCCCCGTCTGCAACAAGGAGCTCCCCGTGGTGGACGAGGTGGCGGCCGAGTACGCCGACCGGGTCGACTTCATCGCCCCCGTGTGGCGGTCGGTGCCCGAGTCGGCCGTGGAGGCGGCAGCGAGGCTGATGCCTTCGGGGGCCATCCGGTGGGGGTTGGACAACGAGGAGATCATCTTCGGGCTCTACGGAGTGCCCTATCAGCCGGTCACCATCCTCATCGCGTCGGATCAGACCGTCGTCGAGCAGTGGGCGGGTGTGCGCAAGCCCGACGAGATCAGGGACTCGATCGAGCGACTGATCACCGTCACCGGGTGACGACGACCAGCAACCCGATCGGTCTTATCCTCGCGATCCACCCTTGAGACGTTTCGAGTTGATCCTCGCCGTGGTGGCCCTGGTCGCCGTCGTCTGGCCCGTCGTCTTCGGCGTGCGTCCCCGCCGGGGTGTTGTGGCGGGGATCCTCCTCGTCGGCCTGTTCGCCCACTTCCAGGTCGAGGGCTTCAGGTGGCAGATGATCCCGTTGTATCTCACCGCACTCGGTCTCTCGGTGGGGGACATCATCTTCCTGGAGAGGGAGTTGAAGTGGTCGAACCGACTCGCCCGTGGCGTGTTCGGATCGGCCGGGATCCTCGCCGCCACCGCCATCCCCCTGATACTCCCCGTGCCGCTGGTCCCGTCGCCCTCGGGGGGCATGCCGGTCGGCACCGTCACGATCGAGATCACGGACACCGACCGGGAGGAGATCTACGGGGAGAGCCCGGGCGGCCCCCGGCGATTCATGGCGCAGGTGTGGTATCCCGCAAGCGAGGCCGCCCCGGATGACGACGAGCGGTGGACGGAGGATTGGGACGTCGTGGCGCCCGCCCTCTCCCGCCGGCTCGGTCTGCCGTCGTGGTTCCTGGGTCACACCAGGTACACCAAGCGCCACGCCCACCGGTCGGCGCCGCTGGCCGCGGGAACCTTCCCGGTCGTCATCTACAGCCACGGCTGGACGGGGTTCCGCTCGATTGCCATGACCCAGATGGAGGCCCTCGCCTCCAACGGCTACATCGTCATCGCGCCGGATCACACCTACGGCGCCGTGGCCACCCGATTCCCCGATGGCGAGGTCGTCTATCACGATCCAGAGGCGCTGCCGGACGCCGGCTCGGTGACGGTCGCCGAACGGGAGAAGGCGGAGGAGACACTCGTAGAGGTCTTCGCCGAAGACTTGATCACGATCCTCGACGAACTGGATCTCGGAGTCGACGGGCGATTCGCCAACTTCGCCAACGCCGCCGACCTGACGAAGTTGGGAGTGTTCGGTCACTCTGCCGGTGGGGGAGGAGCGATCTGGGTGTGCCTGGTCGACGACCGGTGCGACGCCGTCCTCGGGTTCGACCCGTGGATCGAACCGCTGCCCGACCGGATCCTGCGGATCGAGGCAGCAAAGCCCGCCCTGTTCATGCGCTCCGAGGAGTGGAGAGGCACCCAGAACGACGCCATGCTCCGCGGTCTGGCCGCCCGGGGATCCTCCATCACCTACTGGATGAGCGTCGACGGCACCGACCACAACGACTTCACCATCGCCCCGTTGCTCACTTCCTGGGGATCCCGGTTCGGCTTCACGGGGACCATCGGAGCGGGGCGGCTGCTGCCGATCATCGACAACTACCTCGTTGGGTTCTTCGACGTGTTCCTGCTGGGCACGGGGACCGCATCGCTCGACTCGGTCACCTACCAGGCCGTCACGATCGAGAAGA
This sequence comes from Acidimicrobiales bacterium, assembly GCA_024103415.1. Classification (GTDB taxonomy): domain Bacteria; phylum Actinomycetota; class Acidimicrobiia; order Spongiisociales; family ZC4RG35; genus ZC4RG35. The sequence continues at coordinate 18,543 of JAGFIR010000215.1, read as the reverse complement.
TCGAGCCCAGGTCATGAGTCGGGGCGCTGCTGGGTGTTCCCGGTGACCGACTGACCGGGCCTCTCCCCACGCTTGATCGCGTCGATGGTCGCCCCGATGGTGAGGGCGTCCGCCTCACCGATGATCTTGCCGACGACGGTTCCGTCCGGGTCGATGAAGAAGGTCTCGGGGATGCCGAAGACGCCGTAGGCGATCGCCGTGCGACTGCCCGGGTCGTGCAGATAGAGCGTGTGGTCCGACCGCCCGACGTCGTCGAGCCATGCCGATGAGTCTTGAGGTCGCTCCTGATAGCCGATCTGGACGAAGGTGACGCCGGTGGGGCCGAATGTGTCCGACGAGGCAACCAGGTCGGGGTGCTCGAGCCGGCACTCGAGGCACCACGAGGCGAAGAAGTTGACGACGACCACATCGCCGCGCAGGTCGGTCAGCGAGACGGTCTCCTCGCCGTCCAGGGACGGGAGGGTGAACTCGGGCGCCGGTTGGCCGATCAGCGGAGACTCGACCAGGCCCGGGTCCCGGCCGAATCGCGTCGCCAGGATCACGGACAGGACGACGGCTGCCAGCGCCAGTCCGTAACCCACCCAGCGCATCCCGGACTTCACGCGCAGACCTCCCGGGCCTCGACTGCGGCCAGTTCGTCGGAGACGATCTGTTTCCACTCCACGGTGAGGGAGGGCTCTTGGAGCAGGTCACTGAGGACCCGCTCGGACCGATCCGACTGGCCCGAGCAGTGGAGGATCCGGCCCTCGAGGAAACGGACCGGGACCGAGCCGGGCTGGATCTCGAGGGCGCGGTCGAGCAGGCCCAGGGCGGTGTCTGCCTCCCCGTTGCCGTCCCATGTGATCCACGCCAGACCGGCGAGGGCGGCCACCCTCTGGCCGGCGTCGGAGGTCTCGGACTCGACGACTGCGAAGTAGTGGGGGAAAGCCGAGCGGTAGTCGCCCTCCTCCCGGTATCGATCGGCCAATGCGAGCCGCATCCCGGAAATCTGGGGGTGATCGAGGTTGGCGGCGATCACCGCCTCGAGGGTCTGGTTGGATACCTCGTCCAGGTCCTCCACCTGGAGGTCGGCGACACCGAGTGCGGTCTCGTCCCGATCCTGGAGGAAGGAGGTGACCGCTACGAGCACCGCGGCCGCCGACCCGATGAGTATCAGCGCCGTGACGGCGGTGCGGGTGCGTCCGGCCGGAGCTGCGGTGGGGTCCCCTGGATCGGACGGGTGGCGGCGCCACCAGACGATGGCCCCGATTCCCGCCACCAGGGCGATCGCCGGCGCCAGCCACAGGATCAGCGTGGGCCCGGATACCGGCGGGTCGAGGAGGATCCCCTGGCCATAGGAAGCAGTGAGCTCGTCGATGATCTGCTGGTCGGTGGCGCCCTGCCCGACCCGCTCTTCGATGAGATCCATCATCTCCCGTGCCATCTCGGACGGGGAGTGGATGATGGCCTCCCCCTGGCAGACGGGGCACATGATCGACGCACCCAGGCGGGACACCCGGTCGGCCTCGGTGGGATTGGTGGCGATGAGGAAGCCCACGACGGCGATCAGGGCCACGATCAGCCCGCCGTAGATCAGGTTGCGGGTGCGCTCAGACACCAACCGCCTCCGCCCGGGCCGGCGCTCGCTCCTGGCGTCGATTCCGGTACGACAGGAAGCCACCGGCGGCCACGGTGAGACCTCCCAGCCACAGGACCCACATCATCGGAGAGGTGTCGAGCTCGACGGTGGCGACCCGGTTCTCGTCCAGGGTGAGCAGCATCACGTAGAGGTCGCCCGACGCCCTGGTGTCCACTGCGGGAGTGGCCACCCCGTTTGGGTGCCCCGGGAAGAAGTTGTGGGTCGGCTCCAGCGTGACCCGGCTCCCGTTGGGGCGGACCACTTCGAGACGGATTCCGGATGACGTCTTGCCCGGGTGTCTCTGCTGGAAGGGCGCGCGGTAGGTGATCGTGTGGCCGGCGAACACCACCTGGTCGCCCTCTCTCATGACGACTTCCTGATGCTGGCTCAGATTGGCGGCGAACGAGATGCCCAGGGCCACCAGGACCACGCCGACGTGGCTGAGCTGGCCCGACCAGAAGCGCGCATCACCCTTCGTCACCCGGGCGATGGCCGCCGCCAGCCCCTCGCCGGTCTTGGATCGGCGCCGGCCGGCCTGGCCGACCAGGAGGGCGCCGGTGCTGGCGATGACGAACACACCGAGAACGACGGTGATGACCACCCAGCCGTTCCTGGTCACGGTCACGGCGGTGAGCAGCCCGGCGATGAGGCCGGCGACGAGCGGACCGCGGATCCGCTTCCAGACGAGCTGGGGCGTCGCCCCGCCCCACGGGGTCACCGGGCCGATGCCGACCAGGAGCAGGAGCAGGAACGAAAGGGGCACGGAGAGCCGGTTGAAGAAGGGCCCCCTCACACCGACCCGGGTCCCCGTGACCGCCTCGAGGATGATCGGGAACATCGTCCCGATCAGGACCACGAAAGCGAAGACGGTGAGGAGCAGGTTGTTGGCGAGGAAGGTCCCTTCCCGGGAGACCATGTTCTCGACCCGGGGCGCCGAGGCCAGCAGATGCCCGCGCTGTGCGAACAGGGTGAAGGAGCCCACGAGGACCAGGACGAGGAAGCCGAGCAGCGTCGGCCCGATGGCGCTCTGCGTGAAGGAGTGGACCGAGGCGATGGTCCCCGACCGGGTGATGAAGGTTCCCAGGATGGTCAGAGCGAAGGCGGAGATGACCAGGACGAAGTTCCAGGCCTGGAGCATTCCCCGGCGTTGCTGGACCAGGGCGGAGTGGAGGAAGGCGGTGGCCACCAGCCACGGCATGAACGAGGCGTTCTCGACGGGGTCCCACGCCCAGTAGCCACCCCAGGAGAGCACCTCATAGGCCCACCAGGCGCCGATGACGATGCCGAGGGTGAGGAACGACCAGGCGATGAGGGTCCCGCGCTGGCTCCTGCGCAGCCATTCGGCTCCCGGGACGGAGATGGCCAAGGCGCCGATGGCGTAGGCGAAGGGGACGGTGAGGCCGACGTACCCGAGATAGAGGAGCGGCGGGTGAATGGCCATGAAGATGTGGTTCTGGAGCAGGGGGTTCGGCCCCCGCCCGTCGATCGGGACGTCGGCCGTCGCCCACGGGAACGGGCTGGAGTCGAGACAACCGCGCTCGGCTGCGGCGACGCAGACCTCGAAGGGGTTGGCGACGGTCGTCATCAAACCGAAGAAGAAGATGGCGACGATCCCCATGACCGCGAGAGCCGCCGCCCCCAGACGGTCGGGTGCGCGGCGGTAGGCGGTGAACACCATCCAGGTGAACCCGGCCAGCACGAGGCCCCAGAGGAGGATCGAGCCCTCGAGGGCGGCCCAGGCGGTGGCCACATCGAAGGGAAATGGCGTCGCCGTTGCGTGGTTGTTGGCCAGGTAGGCGATCGAGAAGTCGTCGAGGGCCAGCGCGATCTGCATCGCCGCCATCGAGGTCATTGATCCGGCGACTACGAGCTTCACCGGTCCCGCGAGGTCGGCGCCGCCCTTGCCCCTCGCCACGACGGAGGCTCGCACGACCAGGAGGATCGCTCCGATCAGGGCTGCGGCCACCCCGATGGTGCCCAGGAAGGCCAGCATCAGCAGCTGGGGAGGGTCCCGCCCTCTTCCGGGACCTCGTAGTTCTCCTCGTGCCGGATCACGGCCGAGTCGGAGACGAATCTCTCGCCGTCCCAGGCGCCCTCGATCAGGACGGGGACGCACTCCTGGAACAGTGGCGGCACCGCACCGGTGTGGAAAACGGGGATGTCGGCGCCTCCGTCGGTGACCGTGAACTCGAGGGAGCCTGCCGAGCCCTCCAATGATCCGTTGACGATCAGCCCGGCGAGGCGGAAGCGTGCGCCATCCTCGAACTCCGCCTTCCGCTCGATGGCCTCGGTGGGGTAGAGGTAGTAGGTCAGGTTGTCGCCGATCGAGAAGGCGGTGATGGCGATAACCAGTGCGGCGAGGCCGCCGACGCCGAGGAGGGTCATCCGCCGCCGGTCCACGTCAGTCCTCCGTCTTGCGGAGCCTGCGGTGTAGGTAGACGGCGTAGCCGAGGATCGAGCCGTAGCAGGCGGCGTAGACCAGGAAGACGACGAAGTCGTCAGACATCGTGCACCTCGTCGAGACGGGGCGGGACCACTGCGTCCCCTGCGGCGAGCTCGGTGGTGCCCCGGGCTTCCTCTGCCCTGGCAACAAAGATGCGTGCCTGCACCAGCGCCACATAGAGCAGGGTGAAGGCGAGCAGGTTGACGAAGAACGCCGGTCGCATCTCGGGCGACATCGTCATCCCGTCGGGCCGGACGGTCTGGGTCTGGTGGAGGGTCCGGAACAGGTTCACCGAGAAGTAGACGAGCGGCACCTGGACTGCGGCGATGGCGCCGAGCACGGCGGAGCGTCGGGCCTTCGCCTGGGGGTCGCTGACGGCGCCGCGCAGGGCGAGGTAGCCGAGGTAGACGAAGAACATCACGGCGGTGCTGGCGAGACGCGGATCCTCCCAGTCCCAGGCCACACCCCAGACCGCCTTGCCCCAGATCATCCCGACCACCAGGCCGATGCCCGTGAAGAGAACGCCGCTCTCCACCGACGCGGAGGCGAGACGGTCCCACTTCGGTGTCTTCCGGACGAGCCAGGCGATGGAGGCGAATGCCGTGACCAGGAAGGCGAGCATGCCGAACCACATCGAGGAGACATGGACGTAGAAGAGGCGGAACCAGACACCCTGCAGGGCATCCGCCGGGGCGGTGAGCGCCATCCAGAGGCCGACCAGGAGAGCCAAACCCGCCAGGGCGAACCAGATTCTGACGCGGGTCATGTCCTTGCTTCCTCCAACGGTCCGGCGACTGCCACCCCGACCACCGTGAGCGCGATGTCCGTGGCGAGGAGCAGCAGTGACCAGGAGAGGATACCGGCGTCTCGCCCTATACCCGCCGCCGTCTGCGCCGCCCCCATGACCAGCGGCAACGAGAGCGGGGCAACGATGAGCGAGGCCAGGGCGCCCCGGTTGCGCAGCCCCGAGGAGACCTCCCCGGCGAGCGTGGCGAGGGCGGCGAGACCGTATGCGAACAGGACCACGGACATCGCCAGCGCCGGCACCGCAGCCCCGGTCAGCGGTGTGTCGTACAGGGCGAGGATGGCCACGAACAAGACCGCCAGGAACACCGTCAAGAGCACGGTCCCCGATGCCGTCCGGCCGAGGAAGCGGGCCGCCGGGTCGACCCCGGCGAGCGCGTAGAGGTCTCTTCGGGCATCGGTGTCGTTGGCGCTCTGTCTGAGGGCGATCTGCATCCCGAAAAGGAGCCCCAAAGTCCAGAAGACCGCCGGCCCCACCTGTCGGAGGAGGGCGAGGTTCGGCCCCTGGGCCAGCGGCAGGACGAGCAGCGCCGCCACGGCGAAGGGCACGATCACCCGGATGGTCTCGCCGACCCGGCCTTCGACCACCAGGTCGATACGGGCCACCTCCCGAGCCTGTCGCATCGTGCTCATGCAGACACCAACCGACCCGCGGAGATCGAGAGGACCCTGGTGCACCCCTGTAGGTGGGACGGGTCGTGGGACACGGTGACGACCGCCCCTCCGTTCGCCGTCACTCTCGTGGTGATGGCCTCGATGAGTCCGGCCGCGTCGGCGTCCAAACCGGAGGCCGCTTCGTCCAGCAGGAGGAGATCGGGATTCCTCAGGAGCATGTGGGCGATCTCCACACGGCGCTGCATCCCTCGGGAGGCGGCGCGGATCCGGCGTCGGGCGGCCCCGGCGAGCCCGACGATCTCGAGGACCGGCATCACCCGATCACGGTCCAGGCCGCCGAGACGGGCGATGTGGTCCAGGTTCTCGAAGATGGTCAGCTCTGGCACGAGGGCCGGCTCGTGGCCGACGAGGCCGATGCGATGCCGGACGCCAAATGCCCCCGGCGTGGCCAGACGGGCACCCAGGACGTGGCCGGTGCCGCGGTCGGGGCGGATCAGCGTGGCGATCAGACGGAGCAAGGTGGTCTTGCCCGACCCGTTGGGGCCGGAGACCCCGACGACTTCCCCCGGTGCGATGTCGAGGACGACGTCGTCGAGCAGGGCGTTGCCATCGCGGGTGACGCCCACCCTCGCCAGAGCCACAAGGGGTTGCACGGCCGCGAGTCTCACGCCCGGCCCGTCCGTCTGCAAGATCTGGCGGGCTATGCCACCAGACGGCGGATGGGTGTCGCCGGAAGAGCGAGCAAGCCGGTGCAGTCACGGATGCGGGTCGTCGTCCTGTGGAGCCAGCGCCATATGAGGGCTGCTTCCTCGGCGGTCTCCACCGTGAGCGGCACCACCGGGGGCTGGGTGATGGCCGGCGGCGCCCACAGACCGGGGCCCTGATCCGGGCTCCTCGTCTCGACCAGGACGCCGTGGTCGATCACCACGAGGCGACCGGACTCGTCTTCGACCTCGAGCATCCCCGCTCCGGCCAGGGCGTTCCACATTCGGCGGCTTTCCAGCGCCCGGGCCAACGCGTCATGACGGTCCCGGGTCCAGGCCGCCTGCTCGTACCTCTGCTCCGACGAGTAGCGCCGCATGCGGTCGACGAGGGGGCCGAGCAGGAGGTCGGGCTCGGACTCGATGCCACGCACCACCGTGTCGACCACCGAGGCGTACTCCTCGGGCGTCATCGACCCATCGCAAGGGCACCGGGCCACGCCGATCTGACCGCCGGCGCACTTGCCGCTGCGCGAGCCCGGCCGGCCGGAGCATCTCCTGATCGGCACCGCGTCCCAGATCGCCATCACCACCTCGTCTGCGGCCCGCTTCGACCGGAATGGCCCCAGCGTCGCCAGCGCTTCCGGGTCGTGCCTCCTCACCACCGAGAGTCTGGGGAACCTCTCCTTGGTGAGCTTGACGAAGTGGGGGCTCTTGGGCGGCTTGGATCGGCGGTTGTATCGGGGGCGGGTGGCGTGAATCGTCCGGAGCTCGGTGATCTCCGCCTCCAGCGGCGAGTCGCACACCACGAAGTCGATGGCGTCGAGTTCCCGGATGAGGTCGGCGATGCGCCGCCGCGTGTCACCGTAGAAGTACTGGCGGACCCTCGCCCGCAGGTTGTTGGCCTTCCCCACGTAGATGACGTTCCCGTCCCGGTCCTTGAACAGATAGACGCCGGGCCGGCGGGGGAGGTGCTCGGTGAGTCGGATCTTGGAGTAGTGGGCGGAGCCGCGGGCACGGGGGAGGGCGATCAGGTCGTCGAGGTTGGTGACACCGATGGTTCCGGCCCGCTCCAGCAGGCAGTGGAGGACGTGTGCCGTCGCCTTGGCGTCCTCGAGCGCCCGGTGGATGGGGTCTACGGGGCTCCTGAAGTGGGCAGCGAGTGTCCCGAGCCGCAGGTTGCGGACCTCCGAGCCCAGGAGCCTCCGGGCCAGGCCAACCGTGTCCACGGTCTTGTTCGACGGCACCTCGTATCCGAGACGGCGGGCTTCGGCCGAGACGAACGAGAGATCGAACCTGATGTTGTGCCCGACGAGCACGGCGTCACCGATGAACTCGAGGAAGGCGGGGAGCACCGCCTCGATCTTTGGCGCCCCGTAGACCATGGCCTGCGTGATCCCGGTGAGGATCGTGATGAACGGCGGGATCGGGCCTCCCGGGTCGACGAGGGTCTGGAAGGTGCCGACCTCCTCACCGCCCTTGTACTTCACGGCCCCGATCTCGGTGATGGAGCAGTCGACGGGGGAGCCGCCGGTGGTCTCGATGTCGAAGACGCAGAAGGTCACGTCGTACAGGGGCGTCGAGAGCTCGTCGAAGCTGGCCTGGTAGGCGACCTCCATGCCGGAGAACATATATCGAACAGGTGTTCGGGGCAAGGACCGAGACCCGGGAGGCATACTGCGAGCGTGGATTTCGAGATCACGTCGGCTGCGAACCCCCGGATGAAGCGTCTGGCCCGTCTGGCGCGGGGAGACCGGGACGAGGGGCTGTTCGCCGTGGAGGGCGAGAGACTGGTCAGAAGGGCCCTCGCCGCCGGTCTCGAGCCGGTCGAGGCATACGGCGACGGGTCGGTGACGGTCGAGGGGCTCCATCCGGTGCTGGTCGCACCCGGGGTGCTCGATCGGGTCTCCTACCGGGAGCGATCCCAGGGCGTCATCGCCATCTTCGAGAGGCGCAGGAGCGATCTCGAAGACATCGTCCCGGGGGAGCCGGCCCTGGTCCTCGTCGGGGAAGGTCTGGAGAAGCCCGGCAACCTGGGGGCCATCCTCCGCACCGGCGACGCCGTGGGCGCCGACGCCGTGATCACGGTCCCGGGGGAGATCGACGTGTTCAACCCGAATGCGATCCGGGCGTCCACGGGTGCCGTGTTCACCGTGCCGGTGGCATCGGGCACGGTGGCGGAGACGCGTATGTGGCTCGGCCGTCACGGCATCGAACTGGTGGCTGCCGACCCGGAGGCGACACGAACGGTCTGGGAGGCAGACCTCACCGGACCGGTGGCGCTGATGGTGGGAGCGGAGGACGTCGGGCTCACCGAGGAGGCTCGAGCCGCCGCCGACGTCCTGGTGTCGATCCCGATGGCCGGCTCGGTCGACTCCCTGAACGCCTCGGTGTCCATGGCGATCCTGGCCTACGAGGCAGTGCGTCAGCGCTCGTAGCCCCCTACCCCCGCCTTCGGCGGCGGTACCTTCCCCCACTTCGTGGGGGACTAATCCTTGGCTCCACCTCCGGCATGGGCGACCGTGCCTTCCCCCACTTCGTGGGGGACTAATCCTTGGCTCCACCTCCGGCATTGGGGGCGGTACCTTCCCCAACCTGCGGTTGGGGAACTGATCCGAGTACGACCCACCGGATTTCTCCCCCATGGAACGGCAGTGGAGTGGGGGAGTACGGCCGAAGGCCGGGAGGGGGCGCGAGCGCAGCGAGCCGGGAGTGGCGCGAGCGCAGCGAGCTGAAGGGGGCGCGAGCGCAGCGAGCCGCTCAGGGGGACAAACCGGGCCGCTAGGTTGCGGGGAATGGAGTTCTCCGAGGTCCTGGCCCGGCGTCGGATGGTGCGCAACTACACCGACGACCCGGTCGACGATGCAGTGCTCGAGGAGGTCGCCCGGGCGGCCCTTCGAGCGCCCTCGGCCGGCAACTCTCAGGCGCTCGGCGTGGTGTTGGTCACCGACGAGGCGACGCGGAAGGCGATCGCCGACCTCGCCGGGGAGGCCGAGTACGTGGCCTCGGGATTCGACCCGTGGATCTCGAAGGCGCCGGCGCACATCGTGATCTCGGTGAGCGAGGAGGTGTATCACCGTCGCTATCAGGAGCCGGACAAGCTCGGTGAGGACGGTGAGATCGCCTGGCCCGTCCCCTACTGGTGGATCGACGCCGGGGCGGCGATGATGGCCGTGCTGCTGTCCGCGGTGGACCGGGGTCTGGGTGCGGGGTTCCTCGGCGTACATGCCATGCCCGACCTTGCCGCACTCCTCGGTCTCCCGGAGGACCAGAAGCCCATCGGGGTGATCACCGTCGGCCACCCGGCGCCCGATCGACGGTCCGGGAGTCTCGACCGCAAGCCGGCCAGGGCCAACGTGGTCATCCATCGCGATCGTTGGCAGGGCTGAAGCTTCCGACCTTTGATGCCGATGGTGGATACGGTGGGGGATCGATGACAGACTTTCGGGGAGAAATGGAGCGGCCCCCCGAATCCGATCATCTCTCGGTGGTGTGGACCAGGGGGAAGGGGTGTGCAGAGCTCTCCGAGCTCTTGGATGAGGCACCCCAGCGGATCGGTGGGGGGGACCTGACGGCGGAGTGCATCGACCACCGCGCCGACCTCCTCGTCGCCCGCAAGCTCCCGCCCGGCTCGTTCGATCTCGTCAACGTGGCGGTCCCGATCGACTTCCAGCCGGAGAAGGTGACCAGGGTGGTCGCCGCCGTCGGCGGGGGCCCCCACTCGCTGCTCGCGGCCGCCGTCGCCGCCCGTCTGGGCCGGGCACTCGGTGTTCCTGCGGAGATGGTGTCGGCTTCGGTGCCCGACGACGAACGGGCCGCGTCAGCAGTGCTCGCCGAGATCGGCTCGAGCGTTCCCGACATCTCGGGCCGCGTGGTGGAGGTGGAGTCCGTGGAACGACTCCTCGAAGGTCTCGATGAGGGCACCCTCGTGGTCCTGGGCGCCTCGGGTGGCTCCTGGCTGCGCCGGATGCTGTTCGGTCCCGGTGCCAGGCTGCGTCGCACCGCCCAGACCGGAGTGGTCGTGGTGCGGAGCGCTCCCGATCGGGTCTTCCGGTTCATGGGCGAGCCCGTCTACGTGGCTCCCCTTCGTGAGGCGACCGACACCTTGCGCTTCCACGACCAGCGCATCCTGGCCGTCGCCGAGGAGGGCCGCCTGGTCGGGGTGGTCCGGAGAGAGAAGCTGATCGGTGCCGGGTCGACGCCCGTGGGGTCTCTCATGGAGGAGGCCTTGTTCGTCCGCGTCGACGGCACGATCGAAGAGGCCTACGAGTTGGAACCGGACTTCGGGACCGACCCGATCCCGGTCACCGACCACGAGGAGAATCTGGTCGGCGGTTTGTCTCTCCCTGTGGGCTGAGGACGACCAGAATCGGGTCACGATGAAGTTTCGATCGTTCCTCAAAGGACTGCTCTGGACTCTGGTCGCGCTCCTGTTCGTCTTCCACGTCGGCGCCGGCTGGTACTTCTCCGACGTGCTGATCGCCGACGCCTTCGTCCCGGAGCCTGACACCATCGAGCTGCCGGAGAGCGCCGGCGACCTCGGTCTCGAGGAGGTCACCTACGAGTCGGATCTCGGCGAGTTCGACGCCTGGTACATCCCCGCTTCCGGGGACGTGTGGGTGATCCACGTCCACGGGAAGGGCGCCACGCCGGCCGAGGCGGAGCCGCTCTTCCAGCCGCTCAAGGACGCCGGGTACCCGCAGCTCTCGATCACCTATCGGAACGACGCCGGCCAACCGCTCGACCCGAGCGGGCACTACCGGTACGGCGTGACCGAGTGGAACGAGGTGTCCGGGGCCGTCGATTACGCCATGGACAACGGCGCCAGCGGTGTGGTCCTGTACGGGTACTCGACCGGCGGCGCCCACATCATGAGCTTCATGTCCCGGAACATGCTCACCGCCGTTCGCGGCCTGGTGATCGACTCCGGCAACTTCGACATGGGGAACACCGTCGACGCCGAGGCCGCCCGCCGCGACCTGCCGGTGGTCCCGCTGCCGGTCCCTCCGACCCTGTCCTGGATGGCCAAGTTCATCACCTCGCTCCGGATCGACGTCAACTGGCAGACCATCAACTACATCGACGACGCCGGGTCGCTCCGCACCCCGGTTCTCCTCATCCACGGGACGGACGACGAGACGGTGCCGGTGTCGCAGAGCCGCCGGTTCGCCGAGGCGGCCCCGGACGTTGCCCGGCTGGTCGTCTTCGAGGGCGCCGGCCATGTCGACTCGGTCGAAGTCGACGAGGAGCGCTACCTGTCCGAGGTTCTCGCATTTCTCGCCACGGTGGACTGAGGTCGCCGGGATGAGGAGCCCGGCCGGATGATTCGCCTCGAGTCCGTACGGAAGGTCTTCCCCGGAGCCACCGCTCCGGCCGTGACCTCCCTCAGTCTCGAGATCCCGGAGGGCGAGTTCGTCACCCTGGTCGGTCCCTCGGGGTGCGGGAAGACGACCACCCTGAAGATGATCAACCGGATCATCGAGCCCACCTCCGGGACCATCGAGGTGGGGGGCCAGGACGTGTTGTCGATCGAGCCGCATCTCCTGCGGCGATCGATCGGCTATGTGATCCAGCAGGTCGGCCTCCTCCCGCACCGCACGGTGGAGCAGAACATCGCCACGGTGCCCCGTCTGCTCGGCTGGCCCAGGGATCGGATCGAGGCCCGGGTCGCCGAGCTCGTGGAAATGGTCGGTCTGGAGCACGAGATGCGTGACCGCTACCCGGCGGAGCTGTCGGGCGGGCAGCAACAGCGCGTGGGAGTTGCCCGCGCCCTGGCCGCTGACCCACCGGTGCTCTTGATGGACGAGCCGTTCGGGGCCGTCGACCCCATCGTGCGCGAGCACCTGCAGATGGAGTTCAAGGATCTATGGCGGCGACTCGGCAAGACCGTGGTCTTCGTAACCCACGACATCGACGAGGCGGTGAGGATGGGGACACGCGTCGCCATCCTCAACATCGGCGGGGTCCTCGAGCAGTACGACCGGCCCGAGGAGATCCTGGCCAACCCCGCCAGCGAGTTCGTTGCCCGGTTCCTCGGCGAGGAGCGGGGTCTCCGCCGGCTCGGCCTCCTGCCGGTGTCCAGCGCCACCCTCGAGCGCGGCCCCGTCGTGGACGTCTCCGCCGGGCCAACGGAGGCGCGCGCGGTCATGGATCGGCACGAGGTCGATTGGGTGGGCCTGCTCGACGGCAATCGCCTCCTCGGCTGGGTCCCTGCTTCCGAGATCGGGTCGACCCCTCTCCGTGATCTCGAGCCCCGCGAGTTCCTGGTCCGCCTCCGCCCGGACGACTCCCTCCGTCGCGCCCTCGACGCGGTCGTCACCTCGAGGACGAGGGTGGGCGTCGTCGTGGGAGACGAGGGCTATCTCGGCATGCTCGACGTGGAGACGGTCGCCGAGGAGATAACCGAGTGACCATCGACTGGGACTGGATCCGCCGCAACCTCCTCGAGGGAAGCATCTGGCAGGCCACCCAGGAGCACCTGATGCACACCGTGATCGCAGTGGGCGTGGGTCTCATCGTCTCGTTCGCCCTGTCCCTGGCAGTGCTGCGATGGCCCCGGACCTACGCTCCGATCACTTGGGTGACGGGGATCCTGTACACGATCCCGTCCATCGCCCTCTTCACGTTCCTGGTGCCGATATTCGGGCTGACCAGCATCTTCACGGCCCAGGTGGCGCTCGTCTCCTACACGCTCCTGATCCTGATCCGGAACATCGTGGCGGGCATCCGGGGCGTGCCCGATCACGTGGTCGAGGCCTCGCGGGGCATGGGCATGACCGAGCGCCGCATCTTCCTCGACGTGCAACTCCCGCTGGCCCTCCCGGCGATCATCGCCGGCGTCAGGGTCGCCGCGGTCACCACGGTCGGTCTGGTCACCCTCACGGTCATCGTCGGGCAGGGCGGCTACGGGTTGTTCATCCTCCGGGGCATCGGTCGGCGGTTCCTCACGGAGGCTCTGGTGGGGACGCTCCTGGCGGTCCTGATGGCCATCGTGATCGATCGGGGACTGGTGCTTCTCGAGCGTCTCGCCACGCCCTGGGCACAGAGGAGGCGCCCGGCATGATCGACTTCCTTCGCGAGGTGGGGGCCTGGTTCGCCGACCCGGCCAATTGGACGGGCAACCGGGGTCTGCCCGGTCTCCTTTCGGCACATGTGGGGCTCACGCTGGCGTCACTCGCGGTGTCTGCCGTCCTGGCACTGCCGGCTGCGGTCTATCTGGGCCACAAGCGCCGTGGCGGCGCCCTCGTCGTCTCCGTGGTGAACATCGGTCGGGCGGTCCCGACTTTCGGGGTGATGGGTGTGATCTTCCCCCTGACCCTCGCGTTCTCGGCCACCGCGCGGCCGCTCGGCTACTGGGCGACGTTCGTGGCGATGGTCCTGCTGGCGATGCCTCCGATGTTCGTCAATGCGTACACGGGCGTGCGGGATGTCGACCCGGCCCTGGTCGAGGCCGCCCGGGGCATGGGGATGACGGATCGCCAGGTACTCACCGACGTCGAATTGCCCCTGGCCCTCCCGCTGGTGATGGCGGGCATTCGGACCGCCGCCGTCGCAGTGGTGGCCACGGTGACGTTGAGTGCGTGGCTCGGGTACGGAAGCCTGGGGACCTATGTGTTCGTCGGGTTCGCCCAGCGGGATCAGGTCCTGGTGTTCGTCGGTGGCCTGGCGGTGGCGGTCCTGGCGGTGATCACCGAGTTGGGCCTCGGCGGCCTGGAGCGACTCGTCGACCCGCTGCGGGCGATCCGTCGTCGACGTCGTTGATCTGCGGAATGTGGCGATCCGTGGAACGGTTGTGATTTCGCGGGTCACCTGCGAGGGTGACCCCCGTTCACTATCGGAAGGAGAGACCCATGCGGACGAACCGCAGCCGCGCCATTGGGGCGGGTCTCCTGGCCCTCGTGATGCTCATGGCGGCCTGTGGAGACTCGGGTGATGGCGCAAACGATGGCCCGGAAGTGGTCATCGCGGCCCAGGACTTCGGTGAGAGCGAGATCCTCGCCGAGATCTACAAGGGCGCACTGGAATCGAAGGGATACACCGCCCGGGTGCAGCGCGTGGGTGGGTTCAGGGATCTGGAGCTCGCTGCCTTCGAATCGGGTGACGTCAACCTCGCCCCGGAGTACGCGGCGTCGATGCTCGAGTACCTCAACGAGGGTGCGGGCGAGGCGACCGGCGACGCGGCGGCGACCACCGACCTCCTCAACGGCTACATCGAGGAGCTCGGGCTCGTCGCCCTGACTCCCTCGGACGCCGTCGACACCAACGCCTTCGTCGTCACGGCGGAGACCTCGGAGTCGCTCGGGATCACCTCGCTCAGCGACCTCGCGGAGAAGGGTGCGGACCTCACTCTCGGCGGCCCCCCCGACTGTGAGACCAACCCGTTCTGCATCCCGGGTCTGCAGAGGGTCTACGGGCTCGACCTGAGCGCCAACTTCACCCCGCTGCAGGCAGGTCTTCCCACGGCCGATGCCCTGGAGCAGGATGCGATCGATGTGGGCATCCTCTTTTCGACGAGCGCGATCATCGCCGACCGCGGTTACGTGCTCCTCGAGGACGATCAGAACATGCTGGCCGCCGACAACGTGGTGCCGGTGCTCACCAACGACCTCCTGGAGGCGTACGGCGACGAGCTTCGTAACCTGCTCGACGAGATCAGCTCGAAGCTGACCACCGCCGACCTGACGGCAATGAACAAGCGCTTCGAGATCGACAACGAAGACGCCGATGCCATCGCCGCCGACTGGCTGGCGGACAACGGCTACTAGGTCCATGGAGCGAGAGACCCCGGGTCGTTTCACCGGCCCGGGGTCTTTTCTGTCACAAGCGCCTCGTAGCTTCTCGGTCGAGGAGGACGGGATCTTCCTCATAGGAGGACGAGATGCTCATCGACTGCGATCACTGTGCACTACAGGGCACCAGCGCCTGTGAAGACTGTGTCGTCACGTTCCTCATCGGCTCGACGCCGGTGGATCTCACCGACAACCAGACCGAGGCAGTGGACAATCTCGCCGCCGAAGGCCTCGTCCCGCGTCTCCGTTTGGTCCCGGTGGAACGCGCCGGTTGAGTCCCCCTTTGTCCCCCTGAGCGTCAGCGAAGGGGGAAGGGACCCGACGGCGCAGCCGGCGGGTAGGGGGCAGTGTCAAACCCGTGCGGAAACCTCGTGCTGAGCGCCTGAAGGTACCGCAGCCCGAGCGAAGCGGAGGCTGGGGTAGGGGGCAAGACATCTCACGTCTCTCCGAGCCTTTACCCTGCGAGTGATGATCAAGGTGTACGCCGTGGCCCTCGTCCTGGGTGTCGTCGCTCTGGTCGGTGTCGTCATCCGCACCACGCTCACCGACAAGGCCCTCGATGAGAGGTGGCGCCTCGTCCTCGGGGCGGTGCTCGGGTTCGCGATGGGTGGCATGGCGGCCGAGTACTCGCCGCTCGACATCTCCTGGCCGGTGGCGCTGGCGATCGCCGCGGTGGCGGCCGCCGGTGCGGTGGTGTGGGTTCGCTACGCCACCCGCCGGGAGGGTTGATGATCGTCGTATCCGACGTACACGACTCACCACAGGCTCTGGCGCGGCTCGTCGCGCTCGATGAGCCGCTGGTGATCCTCGGGGACCTTGCGAATCTCGCCGACTACCGGACGGGGGAGGGGGCCGTGGCCGAGATCCTGGGTCACGGGGTCTCGATGGAGAGCGGTGAGGCCAGGGGACGGGGCGACTTCACCGGCATGCGCGAGGTCTGGCAGAGGGCGGTCGGCGACCGTGGCATCGACGTGCGTCGTGAGATCGACCGCGTGGTGGAAGGCCAGTACAGGGCGATGAGCGAAGCGCTCGCCGGAGGAAGTGGTCTGGTGATCCACGGGAACGTCGACCGGCCCGAGTTGCTGCAGAAACACCTTCCCGATGGTTTCCGATATGTCCACGGACAGGTCGTCGAACACGAGGGCATCAGCATGGGGTTCGTCGGTGGCGGCCTCCCCACCTTCCTCCAGGAGTCCGGGGTCACCGCCGAGGAGGAGATGGCCGAGATGCTCTCGGGCATGGCCGGTGTCGAGATCCTGTGCACCCACGTCCCCGCGGCGATCCGTGCGATCCGCTTCGACGTGATCACAGGTCGGGAGGAGCGGGGGTCGGCGCACATCACCGAGTTCATCCGTCGTCACCGGCCCAGATATCACCTGCACGGCGACGTCCACCAGCCACAGGCCAGCACCTGGAGGTTGGGTGCCACCAGGATCGTCAACGTGGGCTATTTCCGCGCCACGGGACGATTCGTGCGAGTCTCTTCCACCGGTTTGCAACTGGGCGGCCTGGGTTAACCTCCGCCTCTCGTCCAAGGCAAGGGGGCCATGACCGAAGGAACCTTCTCCCAGTTGGAGATCGACGCCTCGCCGGAGGCTCTCTACGACGTCGTGGCCGACATCGCGTCGTATCCCGAGTGGGCAACCGGCGTCAAGGACGTCGAGGTCCTCGAGACGGACTCCGCCGGGAACGTGGTCCGCGCCCGCTTCGTGCTCGACGGGTTCGTCAAGGAGATCGATTACACGATCCGCTACAGCCACGATCGGCCCAACTCGCTGTCATGGACTCTGGAGGAGAGCGACGACCTCGAGATGCTGGAGGGCTCCTACGTGTTCACCCCCCAGGAGGACGGATCCACCGAAGCCACCTACAGCCTCAGCGTGATCCCCAGGTTCACCATTCCCGGCTTCCTTCGCCGCCAGGCGGAGCGGCAGATCGTCACCACGGCGTTGCGAGGGCTGAGGAAACGGGTAACCGGGGGCTGAGATGCGCATCCTGCTGGTCACCGGGAAAGGCGGGGTAGGCAAGACCACGGTGGCCGCGGCTACGGCGCTGGCCGCGTCCGACGCCGGCGCCCGGGTTCTCGTCACCTCTACCGACCCCGCTCATTCGCTCGCCGACGCCCTCGGCGTCGAGCTGGGCTCCGACCCGACTCCGGTCACGGACACTCTCGACGGCCAGCAGATCGACACCCGGACCCAACTGGAGCGCTACTGGGGCTCGATACGGCGTCAGCTCATCGAAGTCCTCGATTGGGGTGGCGCCGCCGGCATCGAGGCCGAGGAGTTCCTCATCTTTCCCGGGATGGACGAGCTGTTCGCGCTGATCGACGTCAACCGGCACGCCCGATCGGGGGAGTACGACGTGGTGGTGGTCGACTGCGCCCCGACCGCGGAGACCCTACGGCTCCTGTCGCTGCCCGAGGTGCTCTCGTGGTACTTCGAGAAGGTCCTGCCGACGGAGCGCCGGATAATGAAGGCGGCCCGGCCGCTCCTCAGTCGGGTCACCAATCTCCCGCTGCCCGAGGACGAGGTGTTCAGCGCCGCCCACTCCATCTTCGAGTCGGTGGAGGGTGTCCGGGAGCTGATGTCCAACCCGGAGGTCACCTCCGCCCGGCTCGTGGTCAACCCGGAGAAGATGGTCATCGACGAGGCCCGCCGCACCTACAGCTACCTGGGCCTGTTCGGATACGGGGTTGATGGCGTGATCGTCAACCGGGTGCTGCCCGAGGACGTCGAAGACCCCTACTTCGAGCGGTGGCGGACGATCCAGAAGTCCCATCTGCAGACCGTCGACGATGCGTTCGCCGACGTGCCCCGCCTCCGCCTCCGACTCTTCGACGACGAGATGGTGGGTCTCGACCGGCTGCGGATCATGGCTTCCGAGCTCTACGGCGACCTCGATCCCGTCGCCGACTTCCATGCCACCAGCCCGTTCCGGATCAGCGAGGCCGGCGGGGTGGTCACGATGGAGCTCGACCTTCCATTCATCGAGAAGAGCGAGCTCGACGTGTTCCGGCAGGGAAACGAGTTGTACGTGCGTGCCGGTCCCTACCGTCGTTCGTTCCTGCTGCCCGACGCCCTCCATCGCCGTGACGTGGCCTCGGCCAAGCTGGAAGAAGGGACCCTCAGGGTGGCGTTCACGGAGGCGAACAGATGACAGGCACCGTCACCGCCAAGGACGCCATGGGTCGTGCAGGGAAGAGGGTTGCCTACCATCTCCTCCAGGCCGCCGTCGAGGGGCTCAAGGCCGTCGAGGCGCTGATCGAAGAGATCGGCGACATCGGCAAGGAGAAGGACGACGACAAGCCCGAGAAGCAGAGGATCGTGATCGAATGACTCAGGAGAGCGAGCCCATCCGCCCCGACGAGGTCATCTCGCCGGACGGCGAGCGGACCCGTGCGAGGAGCGTGCTCGCCGATGCGGTGACGGCGATCCCCAACCTGGTCAAGCTCATCAGTCGCCTGCTCAAGGATCCCCGGGTCCCGTTCCGGGCGAAGATGGGGATCGGCGCCGCGGCCCTCTACGTCGCCAGTCCCGTCGACCTGGTGCCGGAATTCGTGCCGGTGTTCGG
>JAGFIR010000212.1 GCA_024103415.1 Acidimicrobiales bacterium | reverse complement strand
CCCTTGCGGCCCTTCGGGCCGCGCCCCCTCGGCCCTACCGGGCCACTCCCCCACTTCGCTGACCGCTTCGTGGGGGAGAAGTCCAGAGCAGCGTCGCGCAATCAGTCGGCCGGGGAGCTGCGGCGTTCCCAGACGCCGACTCCGATCAGTGCAACCACCCCGAGCAATGTCAGGATCTTGCCGCCGCTCTCCGCCAAGGTGTCGGTGAACTCCAGGACAACTTCGTTTTCGGTCGGGACCACGACCATCAGTGACGGCGTAGCCCGCCAGGGGCCGTCGGCGCCCGTGGCGCGCCAGTTCGGGAAGTAGGAGACCTTGACCAGGTGCGGCACACCCACCGCCTCCGTTGTGAACGAGATCCGGTGGTGGTCGATCACGACGTCGCTGACGGTGCCCCCGTGATCGATCGGGGTGTCGGGCCGCTGGGCGAGAGAGGTGATCCTCGGCCAATCGTCTGGGCCGTCAGCGACGACCCAGCGATGCATGTCGTCGATGTCCTCGTACCACTCGAGTGCCATGTCGTGGAACGACGGGAGTGGCTCCCCGTCAGGGCCGATGACCGTCTCCGAACCGATCAGCGCACCGAGTAGACCCCTCTCCGGGACGTCGTACACGGCCGGGAGATGGCTGGCCACCTCGACCAGGTCTGTGTCCGGCAGGCGGAAGATGTGGAACGGGGGCACCTCCTGGATCAGTTCGAACCCCTCGATCCCCACGGCCTTCTCGGCAGCCTCCGGCGTCACCGAGACGTAGTACTCGACGCCATAGACGTCCATGTGGGCGAGCCCGCGCTCCATGTCGAAGGTGTGATAGCGGAGGCCAGGGATCGGGTTCGACGGGTCGTACGACATCTCGGAGTGGTTGATGAAATGGAAGGGTGTCGTGATCGACGACTCGAAGAACAGGCCTTCCATCGACTTGTGGGACCCTTCGGTCCAGTACGGGATGAGCATCGGCGCCATCGGCGTCCCGTAGCGGTCCCATCCCTTGTTGTTTGCCTCCCACATCACCCGTCCCGGTGGCAGCTCGGAGATGGCGATCATCAGCGCCTCGTACTCGGGCCATGGCTGTTTCAGCTCATAGCCCTCGTAGTTCCAGCGGGCCCAACCATCGACGAAGGTGATGCTCGATGCCGTGCCCAGGATGAGGAGGGCCGCCGCCGTCGAGGCGAGGAGACTGCGCGTCGAGATCATGGGCGGCATCAGCGTGAAAGTCGCCCCGAGTACGAGCAGCCCGACCACTGCC
Source organism: Acidimicrobiales bacterium (assembly GCA_024103415.1). Lineage (GTDB taxonomy): Bacteria > Actinomycetota > Acidimicrobiia > Spongiisociales > ZC4RG35 > ZC4RG35. The sequence continues at coordinate 7,673 of JAGFIR010000212.1, read as the reverse complement.
GGAAGGATCCAGGCCGGCACGGGACCCAGGTCCTGGACCTTCGATGACACCGCGACGAGGCCGACCGCGACCGCGGTGGACAGGAGCACGAGGGCGCGGGCGAAGTGCGACGACGCACGCGCCGGGAGCCGCCGCGAGAGCCAGATCACGCCTGCCCCTACGGCGACGGCGGCAAAGAAGGCCACACCGAAATACCAGTACGGGAGGAGCCTCCCGTTCCACAGCTTCCAGCGCTCGCCTCCGAACAGATCGGGGGCGAGTTTCGGGAGAAGCAGCGGGAGCGGGAAGTAGATGACCGGCAAGAGCGTCGCTCCGATCAGAGGGCCACCGCGGCGGGTCGTGCGCATGACCCAGATCGCCCCCGCGATCGCGAGTGGCACGAGCAGCCAGATCTCTATGGGGAACACCTCTTCCCAGCGCCGCAGGGGGTTCCACCCCATGTCGGAGGTCAGGCCGAGCCGCATCGCCAGTGGCAATGCCCAGAAGGCGGCGATGGAGAAGCCCCATACCCAGGTGACCGCAGCGCGCGCCGCTCCCCGCTTCCAGGCGAAGACGAATAGGGACGCGAACACTGTGACGATCGTCGTGAGGATGTGGGTGAGCGCCGTCAGCGCCAGGGCGAGGGCTGCCCATTTCAGGTATTTCCGGTCGTCGGCGACGGCCTTCATCAGGAGCCCCAGATAGACCAGGGACAAGCTGAAGGACCACGCGAACGAGAACTCGCCGGCGAGGGTCGACGCCATGTTCGCCCCATAGATGGAGTAGCTCTCGTAGAAGACCAGGATCACGGCGGAGCATGCGGCGATAGCCGAAACCGTCTTCGAGAGCTTCATGGCCCGGGCGTGGAAGTAGGCGGCGGGAGCGAGCCCGACGAGGCCCATCGTGGTGACGAGCTTGAACGCGACGCCGTAGGGGATGAAGACGTCGAGCAGGACGATGACCAGGGACGGGATCGGGAAGTAGAAGTAGAAGATCGGGAAGCCCGCGAACCAGTCCTGGGACCAGCCCATCACCCTGCCTTCGGGGATGAGCACGTCCCGGAGGAAGGCGGGGCCGAGCACGTGGGCCCCCATGTCTCCCCCGGTCGGCGTGCTCGGATGCAGGAGCAGCCAGGGCTGCATGACCATGAAGACCAGGAACGATGCCAGGCCAACGATCACCAACGGGAGGGTCGGTCGGACCCGACCCAGAGCGGCCCTCACTCCCGGTTCCGCCGCACTATCTCCAGGACTTCGGTGACGTCGATCTTCTCCCCGTCACGATCCCACCACTTCTCCTCGCAGGAGTGGCACCAGAAGAACTTGACCTCGGTCCCGTCGGGGAGAACGTGGTCGATCACCAAGACATCGGTCTGCGAGCATCGAAGACATTTCATCGTGAGTCCGCCCCCGTCATGCTAAGCCCGCGCGATCAACTCGGGGAGTCTTGCTCCAGCAACCTGCCCACATACCGGCTCTTCCTCCGTCCGCCTTCCGACCAGTACGCGTACCAGTACGGGCCGTGCGGGCATTTGGTGCAGCCGGGCTTGCCACAGCGGATCATCTGACTGCGGAGGGAAACCTTCGGCTCGGGTCCCGACAGCGCTCCCTCACGCTCCAGCTGGGCGCGGGTGAGGATGTGGAGACGCCGCAGATCGTGTGAGTCGAGCTCCTTGACGGCGTCCAGGAGATCCCTGTCGAGGGGCATCAGGCCACGTTGACCGGCGCGAACAGCCTCGCCACCGTGCGACGGTCGGTGAGAGTCCAGCCCTGGGGCGGCGCCATGCGGTCCGCGTGGTCCGAGCAGAGCGGATAGGCGTGCGCATCACCGAGGTCAACGAGATCATCGAGCCACACCGCAGCGTCGGCGTAGGCGAAACTCATCATCGAACTCGCCGGGGAACCACAGCGTGCACAGCCAACTGTCATAGCGGGCACGCTAGGGATCGGCACTCCCCTATTCAAGGATTCCGGGGGATGCCGGCATGCCAGACCCCGGAGCCGTTCTCGGCGACGATCAGGGTGCTCGGGACGGCATCGACGCCGAGACGATCGAACACCGCGGGATCCCGCTCCCACGCCACTTCGACGAAGCCCCCCACGCCCGACCTATCCGCCAGGAGACGGCGGGCGCGATCGCACTCCTCACAGCCGGCCGAAGTGAACAGATAGGTGCCGGGTCGGAGACCTGTGGTTGCGATCGATCTCCGGGGCCGCGAACGAAGATGCCGCAGGACGAGGGAGAAGACGACCACGGCGACGACGGTGACGCCCACGACGACGAGACGGGTGGTCAGATCATCCATTGTCGACCGGCACGCCCATCGCCAGGGCGTCGGCGGCCCCCCCGGCCTCGAAGAGCATGGCCACGATCGGGACGTCCGAGTCGACGAGATAGGCGTCCGCCGCGTCGAGGCTCAACTCGATGACGCCTTCGGCCGGCAGGTTCACGGGAAACTCGCCACCCCCTTCGCGCAGCGCCCGGACGACCACCGAGGCGTCCTCCAACTCGGGGTTGAGCAGCACGACACGCACGCCTTGGGACGCGGCGGCCGGCAGCAGCCACGAGCCCGCCGTTTGTTGAGTGGCGGTGGTAGCAGAGAGGGTCGTGCCATCGGAGACCTCCAACGACACGACGACCGGGCTGGTGGCCACGACACGCACAGCACGGGTGCCGGCGATGTCGGCGAGCGAGAGCGAGCTCTCTTCGCCCTCACTCAAGGACCCGGTGAGGGCGGCGCCCTCGACACCCTCGGCCCCGTAGAGGTCGACCTGGTATTCGACACTGCCGGGGGTGGCACTGGCCACCACGAGTCGGCCATCGACGCCCGTGGGGATGGGAATGAGCCAGGACACCCCGGGCTCGACGGCATTCCAGGCAGCAGCGGCCTCGCCCCGCGTCTGGCGTACGGCCGCGGCCACGCGACCACGGGTGACATCGACGCGGACGGTGACCCACTCACGCCCCGATATGACCTCGTTCAAGTTCATCACGGCCGAGCCACGGGACGGGACGATGACCCGGCTGAACCGGTTGTTGCTCTCGCGGCCGGCTTCCGAGTGCACGACGAGGGTGGCGACTGCGTCGCCGGCGAAGGGGTTCATCAGGTGGAGCGTCATCTCGCTCTGACCCGCGGTCGAACCGCCCGCAAGAAACACCTGTGCCGGAATCGAGGTGATGCAGGACTCCAGCGTCGAGGAGACCGCGCCGAGGATCCGGCTGCCGGCCGCCGCCGATGCCGACGGAAGCTCGACCAGACCGCCAACCGTGCCCACTGCTGCCACGTCGACGATCGGGATCACGGTGGCCCCGTTCGAACCGAGCGCCATCTCGATGCTGCCAACCGTGGAGCCGTTTGCGAACAGTGTCAATGCGGCCGGGCCCTCGACGGTAGAGGCCACCGCCAGTTGCGTGGTCCGTCCTCCGCCCTCGATCACCGGGCAAACTGAGAAGGAAGATGGGTTGTGTGCTGGTGCCGGACCCGGCTCGGGTCGGGCTGGCGCGGGCAGGACCACCAATGCCGCAGCCAGGGCCGCCAGCGTGAGGATGGACAGAGCCCTGCTCACCGCTTCCTCCTGCCCCAGATGATCAGACCCAGGCCTCCGAGGAACACGAGGGGGCCGGCCAACGCCATCGCCACATCGGGCGCTGGCGCCTCGTAGTAGGCCCTTCCGGTCCGGCCGTCCACGGTCACGGCCCATTCGTCGGCCACCGCATCTGGCTGCCAGCCCGGGTCGTAGTTCACGGCCAGCCTCACCCGTCCAGACGTCGGCTCTCCGGCGTAGCCGGCGCCGGACCGCGTCCAGGCGCCGTCGTCGGCGGCTGCGATCTCCGCTGAGGAGAGGTTTTCGTATACCCGGGCACCGGTGCTGAGCGGGGTCGGGAGCAGGTCGAGCTGACCGACGAGGGCAGCCTCCAGCTCGAGCTCCGGGCCTTCGATCACGACCCAATCGATGGCGAACGGTGCCAGCATCGCCCCGGGTCGGAGCTCGCCGCCGGCAGCGATGATCCGGAGCGTCTCCGCAAGCGCGATGTCGCCCTCCATCGGCCCCGGCAGCCAGGCCTCGTCGTGCGTGATCCCCGAGCCGTCGACGAGCCGGTACCAGAAGCCGGGACCGGGTCTCACCTCACCGGGCAGGAGGTCTCGATCGGCGGAGACGACGAGCATGCGCCCGGGGTCGGTGTCGCCGGAGAGGGCCGGCCCGAACCCGTACCTCTCATCGAGGTCCCCGGAGGGGAGCCCGTACCGCCCATTTCCGAGCGGGCCGAGCGAGACGACGATCATGGCTGCGGCCGCGGCAATCGCAGCGAGGCGCAGAGGCTCGACGGCAATCATGTCCAGTCCGGCGGAGACCACCAGGGCGGCGCCGAGTGACGCGGTGATCAGCAGGGCTTCCTCGACGCCCGGGCCGCCTACCGGGAAGAGGAGAGCCACCCAGGACCCGAGGGCGAGGACGCCACCGACCACGGCGACAGTGCGCCAACGGTCGGCGAGCATCGCCGCGAGCACGGCTCCGGCGGTGATCAGCCCCACCCAGATGCGGTTGGGGATCGGGAGGATCCTCTGCCCGGCGTCGAGAATCCACTCCGGGTGACCGATGAGGAACGGCACCGCGACCGCGACACCAGCAAGGGCCACCAGGCCGCGCACCAGCCGTCTGGTCATCGAGCCTCTGGGGGAAAGGAGCAATGCCATCAGGAGCGGGACCGGGGTCAGCAACGGGGCAAAGGCCGCGGTCGGCACAGCCAGGACGAGCACCCATCCGAAGCTCCCGGGCCCCTCCCAGCCGTCGGGCACCATGACTGCACGGACGAGCCACGGCAGCAGAGCGGCGGCAAACAGGGCCGTCCATGAACCATTCCCGGCGAGCACTGCCGTCCCCGGCCCGGCCATGAGAACGAGACCCGCGAGATAGCGCCCGGGACCCCTGAGGCCGAGCCTGCCCCCGAGACGACCCATGCCGACGATCCCGACGAAGACCGACAGCACCGTCGCCACCGTGCGGGCGGCCGCCGTTGCGCCGAACGTCAGCACCGAGAGGACGGCGGTCATCAGGGTCGAGGGATGTACCGCAGATGGGGATCCGAGACCCGAGTCGTTCCAGCCGCCCAGCCATCTCGAGAACGACACTGTTGGAGCCTCGAACGGGAGGGTGGCCCCCGTGGTCGGCATGCCTGTGAAGAGGATCGAACGGGCCGCGATCAGAGCTATCGCGCCCGCCAGCACCGCGCCCCAGATTCCCGGGGCCGCCCAGACACGCTTGGCACCTCGGGCCAGGGCCTGGTCATCGTCGAACAGGCCTAGGACCCGGCTGGACAACTCGGTCCCGATCTCCCGCAGCCGCACCGAGCCCCTCGCCTGGAACCTGAACAGTTCCTCGTCTCCGGCCACCCGTATCTTCCGGTTCCGGGACCGGAGCTTGAGCGTGGACGGGATCCTGACGAGGTTCCAGCCCCATGCGGCCAGGTGGCGGACCAGGGGACGCCAACGGCCGAAGAGCAGGCTCCCGAGCGAATGCAGGATCGCGACGATGATCTCGTATGGGACGACCCAGAGCAGCGTCAACGGGGTGTATGCGGTGAGCATCGCCCTCAGCCGACCGGCCTGCTCCCGCCAGCCCTCGACACCCTCGTCGCAACGCCCCTGGTGATAGACCTCGGACGAGGGCACGCTGATGACCCGGCCGCCTGCGATCCGCGCCCGCTGGGAGAAGTCGAGACCGGCGGCGATCGGGGGAAGCAGGTGGTCGATCCCCCTCAGTCCCTGGGCGAGGTCACGGCGGACGAGCATGGACGCCGACCTGACGAAAGCCACCTCCCGGACCACGTCGTACTGCTGGAGGTCGATCTCCCCCTCCTCGAGACCCGAGTACGGCTCACCGAACACGTCGGTGGCGCTGCCCACCGACTCCAGGACGTCGGGCGTCCCCGCCACCAGGAGCTTGGAGCCGCCCAGAGCGGCCCCGTTGCGCTCGACCTCGGTGACCAGAGCCCGCAGGGCGTCGGGACGGGGACGAGCGTCGGAGTGGAGGATCCAGAAGTAGTCGATCGACTGGTCCGCTTCGGCGATGGCGGTCTCCAGGTCAGGAGCGACCCGCACGCCTTCGAGCTTCCCAGCGTCGCCGACGACCACGACCTCGGGGGCAGGTTCGTACACCTGCCGTCCGACCACGGCGAGAGCCGCGTCCAGGTCGGCGCCCTCGATGACGGTGAGGAGCACCAGGACCTTCGGCGCGGTCGCATTGCCTTCGTTTGGTGTCTGCTCCGTGAGCTCCGGAGCGGAGGGAGAGGTCATCCGATCGGCCATTGTGAACCGGTCGGCTCCCGTGAGCAATATCTTGGCGGTCATGAAAGTGGTCGAACTCTCCGGTGGAGTGGGTGGAGCCCGTCTGGCCAGGGGCCTCGACGCCCTCCCCGACATCGACCTGACCGTGGTGGTCAACGTCGGCGACGACGAAAGGTTCCACGGTCTGCTCGTCTCAGCCGACATCGACACCGTGCTGTATACCCTGGCCGGGATCGAGGGCCCCGAGGGTTGGGGTCGACGCGACGACACCTTCGCCTTCAACGACGAGCTCGCCCGGTACGGCGTCGACAATCGATTCAGGATCGGTGACCGGGACCTCGCGCTCATCGTGACCCGCACCGCACGTCTCGCCGCCGGGGAGAGCCTGTCCAAGATCACGGCCGACCTGGCCCGCGCTCTCGGCATCGGGGCCAGCGTCCTCCCGGCGACCGACGACATCCTGCGGACCGAGGTCCGCCTCGACAGCGGCTGGACCAGCTTTCAGGACTACTTCGTGATCCGGCGCAACCGGGACGAGGTCCGCGAGGTTGCCTATCGCGGAGCCGAGGACGCCCGGCCGGCACCCGGCGTGATCGAGTCGATCGAGACCGCCGACCTCGTGGTGATCGGCCCATCCAACCCCCCGCTGTCGGTATGGCCGATCCTCGCCGTCCCCGGGGTGCGGGATGCGGTGGCCAGTCATCGGAAGGTCGTTGCCGTGAGCCCGCTGTTTCAGGGGAAGGCTCTCAAGGGACCGGCGGACCGGGTCATGGCCACACTCGGCCTCCCGCAGGGGAACAGGGGCGTCGCCCGGGCGTATGAAGGCCTGATCGACATCCTCGTGGTGGATGCAGGTGACGCCTGCGACGAGATAGACGGCATCCGTTTGGTCGCCGCCGATACGCGGATCATCGACCCGGCAGCGGCTGCGCGCTTCGCCCGTGAGTTGGTGAGTCTGTGACCCTCGAGATACATCCCCTCCACGGCATCGGCAAGGTGGAGAAGGGAGACGATGTCGCCGCTCTCCTCATCCCGCCCCTCCGGCAGTTCGAGCCGCGCGCCGGTGACGTCGTGGTGGTCACCCACAAGATCGTCTCGAAGGCCGAAGGTGCCGTCCGGGCCATCGAGGGGGACGAAGAGGAGTTCAAGAAGAAGCTCGTCGAGAGCGAGGCGGTGTCGATCGTCCGCCGGCGCGGGAACCTGATCATCGCCGAGACCAAGCACGGATTCATCTGCGCCAACGCGGGCATCGACCGGTCCAACGCGGAGCCGGGCACGATGGTCCTGCTCCCGGAGGATCCTGACCGCTCCGCGCACCGCATCAGGATCCGCCTCGAGCGCGAGTTCGAGACCGCCCTCGCCGTGATCATCTCCGACACCTTCGGACGCCCCTGGCGGCGCGGTCTCA
>JAGFIR010000206.1 GCA_024103415.1 Acidimicrobiales bacterium | reverse complement strand
TGAGGAAGTGGAGCTTCTCCCTCCCCGCACGACGGGTGACCACGAGGTTCGCCTCCTCCAGCACCTTGAGGTGCTTCATGACCCCGAACCTGGTCATGTCCAGGCCCGACTCCAGCTCCGTGAGCGTTCGGCCGTCCCGCTCGTAGAGCAGGTCGAGGAGGAAGCGACGGGTCGAATCGGCCAGCGCCCGGAACACCAGGTGCAGCTCGTCCGTGGCCTCGTGGTCGTCCACCATGGGTGGCATCATATGTGACCAAAAGGTCACATGTCAAGGTGTATGTTTCGCAGATGCTCGCAGTTGGAACCGTCGTGCTCACCGTGGAAGACCTCGACCGGGCCGCCGGGTTCTGGCGTCAGGCCCTCGGCTACGTCAACCGATCCGAACCGAAGGAGGACTGGCTGATCCTCGATCCCCCGCCGGGTGAGCTGGGCACGTCGATCGCCCTCTCGGTCACCGGATACGCCCAGCACTACCCGCCACCCATCCACCTCGACCTCTACGCCCACGACCAGCAGGCCGAGATCGAACGGCTCATCGGTCTCGGTGCCCGGCGGGTCGACTGGGACGGGTACCCCCCGGGAGCCGACTGGGTGGTTCTCGAGGACACCGAGGGCAACCGCTTCGACGTGATCGACGCTCCGGGGTGGGACCCGGTGGCGCGGAAGACAATCTGACGAACGGCCCTAGCTGTTCGGAGCCGGCGTCCCATAGCCTGGAGAACAGTTCCCGATCCAGGAGGAATTTCGTTGAGACTTCACACGAACATCCCGACCCGCGGCGAGGTGAGCCGCCTGTTCGCCAACAACGACCCCGCATCGGTGTCGATCTATCTGCCCACCGACCCGACGTCCAACGGCCAGGCCGAGCGCATCGCCTTGAAGAACCTCGTGTCCGAGGCCACCCGCCAGCTCGAGGAGGCGGGCATCCCCAAGCGTGACATCGCCGACATCGAGGCGCACTTCGAGGACCTCGCCGGCGACGGGCAGTTCTGGAAGTTCCAGGCCCGCACCCTCGCAGTCTTCGCCACTCCCGACTCGCTGGTCGGCTACCGGCTGCCCAACCGGCTCAGCGAGATGGTCGCCGTCGCCGACCGCTTCCACCTCAAGCCTCTCCTGCGTGCGATCACCTTCCCGCAGACGGCGCTCGTGCTGGCCCTCTCGCAGAAGTCGTCCCGCCTGTTCGAGGTCCTTCCGGAAGGGAGCGCCACGGAGGTGGATCTGCCCGACCTCCCCCAGGGCGTCGAGGACGCCGCCCGCATCGTCCACGTCGACGACCGGGCACCCAAGGGGAAAACCCAGAGCTCGGCGGCGGAGAAGAGCCATCTCCGGATCTACAGCCGCACGATCGACAGGGTCATTCGCCCGCTCATCGCGGGGCGCGACGTCCCGCTGATCCTGGCCGCGGCCGAGCCGCTCGACTCGATCTATCGGTCGGTGAACACCTACCCCCACCTCGCAGAGAAGTCGATCGCCGGCAATCCGGACGGTCTGAGCGAGACGGAGATCGCGAGCAAGGCACGGGAGATCCTCGACGATCTCTACGCCCGCCAGTTGGCCGACCTGCACGACCTCTATGAGAAGCGCCTCGCGGAAGGTCGGGCCGGCAACGACATCGCCAACATCGCCCGCGCCGCCACCTACGGGATGGTCCACACCCTGCTGGTCGACATCGACTCCGTGGTCCCGGGCTTCGTCCACGAGGACGGCTCGGTGGAGTTCGCCGAGACCGACGACGGGGTTGCATTCGGGATCGTCGACGAGATCGCACGACGGGTGTGGGAGAGCCGCGGCACGGTGCTCGCCGTGAGACGGGAAGACGTCCCGGGCGGTGGCGACGTCGCCGCCATCCTCCGGTACTCCTTCTAGGACTCTTCCTCGGAGCGAACCCAGACCGCG
>JAGFIR010000185.1 GCA_024103415.1 Acidimicrobiales bacterium | reverse complement strand
CCCCGCCGCATCTCGACCAGCCCCTCCTCCCGGAGCACCTGATAGGCGTGGAGCACCGTGTGCAGGTTGACCCCGAGGGATTCCGCAACGTCCCGGGCGGAGGGGAGACGGGCCCCCTCCGCCAGTTCGCCCGACGCCACCTGTTTGCGCACCGAGTCGGCGATCTGTTCGAAGATCGGCGTTGCCGACCCCGGGTCGATGCGGATCAACATCAGCCCCGCCTCTGGGCGTAGGCCTGGAGAAGCCCGGCCCCGGTGGCTGCGTCGTCGACCGTGACTACGAACCGCCGTCCATTCGAGCGTGTGACGCTGATCGCCTCCCCTCTGTTGAGGATGACCCCGAACGCTCCGGGGATCCAGCGGAAGCCGTAGCCCCCGAACTCGGCCAGACCCGACACGTCCCGGGTCTCCACCGCCTCGATCTCCTCGACCGGGACGTGGAACCTGGGCCAACCGATCACCGGCTTCACGGTCAGGCCTCGCTCGTCGACCATCACCCGGGCCCGGCTGTATCCGAACACCAGGACCGCGATCACCACCGCGGTCACGGTCAGCGGGATGGCGACGACGCGGTCACCATTGATCCAGATCATCACCGCGGCCACCGCGCTCATCAGGGTCCCGAGTCCGACCACGATGATCAACGCGGGCGTCATTCCGATCTCGCTGGCCCAGACGGCCCGCTCCGACGGGCTCATCTCGAGGGGTGTGGCCTGCTCCCCGCCCACCACTGTCTCCTGTCTCGGCTGGAGGAACCAGGCGATCACACCCGCAACCACACCTCCGACCACGGAGGCCAGGACCACCGGGCCGATCGAGCCGGCATCGGCGGCATCCACCAGACCCCGCTGGATGTAGAGAGATCCGGTGAGCAGGGTCGCCATGATCACCGCGAACGAGGCAGCCACCGAGATCATGAACCGAAGGTTCGGGCCACGGCTGCCACGATCCAATGCGGCGAGCACCGCCACCGTCATGATCAGCGGGAAGACCAGGGCGAGAATCGCGGTGGCCCATGGCACCATCACCTTGGAGCCGAAGCCGTCGACCGTGTTCCCGGTCCAGTGGACGGCAATGGGATCGGGCAGGTCACCCCACCAGGACAATTGCAGCCCGACGGCGACAACGGTGACCAGCAAGGGGAACCCGGCACCGAGCCAGATCGCGGGCCTTCTATGCCTTTGTACGTCGTTCATTAGATCTGTTATAGCACAACTCGAACACTTATCGCGTGGAATACCCACCACGCCGCTCCTTGGGGGTTAGCGTTCCGGCCCGAGAACACGATGCCGAAGATCCTCATCGCCGACGACTCGGAAACCATCACCACCCTGCTCACCACGGCCCTCGAGTCCAACGGGTACGAGGTGAGCGTCGCCAGTGATGGGCACCAGGCGTATCAGCTCGGGATCGACTCCGAGCACGATCTCGCCATCCTCGACCAGCTCATGCCCGGGCTGTTGGGCATCGAGGTCATCGAGAAGTGGCGGGAGGAGGGCATCGAGACCCCCGTGATCATCCTCACCGGGGTCGACGACGAGCGCACGGCCGTGGAGAGCCTCGACCGGGGCGCGGTCGACTACGTCCGCAAGCCCTTCCGCCTCCCCGAGCTCCTCGCCCGGATCCGTCAGCGCATCTGACTTCATATCGGCCCCTGACGGGCCGATGAGATAGGCGACGAAATGTCCCTCATCGAACCCATTCAGTTCGCCACGCTGGTCGTGCTCGTCCTCAACGCCCTCGGCGTGGCGGCGCTCATCATCCTCAAGGCGATCAACCGATCGCGACGACGCCGGGCCGAGGCCCGGAAGCGGTCGCACATGCGGCTGATCAGCCGCCACGTCGCGTTCGAGCACTCGACCGACCCGGTCCCCGCCAAGGCCGCCACCGACCCGGCCTTCATCGACGCCCTCATCGACGTCCGCAACGCCCTCGCTGGATCCGACCTGGAGAACCTGGAGCGGCTGGTGGCCCGGCACGGCGTGGTCGACGAGCTGGTCTCCGACCTGCGGCGGTCCTTCCCCAAGGTCAAGCGTCTGCGGGCCGCGATGGCCCTTGCCGAGCTGGCCGACGACGAAGCCGTGCCCGTGCTCCTCGAGCACCTCGACGACAGGGAGCCGGAGATCCGGGTCCAGGCAGCCCGCGGGCTCGGGCGCATGAAGTGGACACCCGCCATCGACGCCATCGTCGCCAGGTTCGGCATGGAGACCCCGTGGGTGCGCGCCCGGTTCGCCGACACCCTCATCGGCTTCGGCTCCGCCGCCACCTGGCCACTCGTGGCCTACGTCACGGTCAACCATCGACACGAGACCGCGGGCCCGGTCGCCGCCATCCGGACGCTCGCCGCCATCGGCGACGACGAGGCCGTCAAGCCCCTGATCGAGGTGCTCCACGCCGGCGCCGATCCCGAGGTGGCCATCGCGGTCATCGAGGCTCTCGGCCATCTGGAGAACCCCATGGCGGCGCCGGTGCTGCGCAGCGCCACCCGGGACGCCGACTGGCGCATCCGGGCCAAGGCGGTGACCGCACTCGGCCTGCTCGCCGACACCGAGTCGCTCGAAGACCTCGCCGCAGCCTTGCACGACCCCGAATGGTGGGTGCGTCGCAACGCGGCCGCCGCACTCGGCGTCATCCCCGGCGGGCTCGACCGCCTCTACGAGGCTCTCACCGGACGGGACCATCCCGCCTCCGAGGCGGCCATCGAGGCCCTCGTCGACATCGGCGAGCTCGCCGCGGCACGGGCACGCATCGAGGAAGGCAACGGCCGGACCCGGGACCACGACCTGATAAGCGTGGCGGAGGCCGGACGATGACCTGGGCCAGGGTGCTGGAGTGGCTGGGCTATGGCGTCCTCGTCTATTTCATCGCCATGCAGGCCTACATCCTCGGGCTCAACCTGATCTCGACTTGGGCGCTCCGCCGCGACCATCACCTCAACAGGTTCGGACGGGTCACCGAGATGCTCTCGTCCCGCACCACTCCCCCGGTCTCCATCGTCATCCCCGCCTACAACGAGGTGGTCGGCATCGTCGACTCTGTCCGGTCGATGTCGCTGCTCAAGTACCCGCGCATCGAGATCGTCATCGCCAACGACGGCTCCACCGACGGCACCCTCGAGGCGCTGATCGATGCCTTCAAGCTGGAGAAGGTCTCGATCCCCTACCGGGCCGAGGTTGCCACCGCGCCGGTACGCGCCATCTACCGGGGCCGTGGGGCCGTCGACATCACCGTGATCGACAAGGAGAACGGCGGGCGGGCCGATGCCCTCAACGCCGGACTCAACGCGGCCCGCTACCCGTACGTCCTGTGCACCGACGCCGACGTCATCTTCGAGGGCGACGCCCTGATGCGGGCGATGACCCGGGTGGTGGAGGACCGGGAGCGGACGGTGGCCGTGGGCGGCAACATCCGCCCGATCAACGGCAGCCCCGTCGATCTCGGGCACCTGGTGAAGGCCGAGGTTCCGAAGAAGCTGATCCCCCGGATGCAGATGCTCGAGTACCTGCGCACCTTCCTCGCCGCTCGGCCGGCCTGGTCGGCGATGAACGCGCTCCCCCTGGTGTCGGGTGCCTTCGGCATCTGGAAGCGGTCGGCTGCCATCGAGGTCGGCGGATTCACGCCCGGCCACATGGGCGAGGACATGGACATGACCATGCGGCTCCATCGGCACCATCTGAAGAACCGAATCCCCTACCGGATCGTCTACGAGCCGACCGCCGTCGTCTGGACCGAGGTGCCCGAGACCGCCCGGGTGCTGCGCCGGCAGCGGATCCGGTGGCACCGCGGGCTGATCCAGGCGGTTCGGGAGTTCCTCCCCATGACCTTCAATCCCCGGTACAAGGTGGTGGGGATGCTCACCTGGGCGGCCAACGTCCTCTTCGAGTTCATCGCCCCGATCATCGAGTTCGCCGGGTGGTTCATCATCCCCCTCGCCTGGTTCCTCGGGGTGCTCAACGTCGAGGCGTTCGTCTGGCTCCTGCTCCTCGCCTTCGGGATGGGGCTGCTCAACACCCTCAACGCCCTGCTGCTCGACGAGTCATACGGCTACTTCGACACCAAGACCGACACCGCCCGACTGCTCGTCATGGCCCTGATCGAGAACTTCGGATTCCGCCAGCTCACCGTGTGGTGGCGGATCAGGGCGATGTTGGGCGGGGCGGCCGTGAAGAGCTGGGGGAACATGGAGCGGCGGGGCTTCGTCCGCTCGGTCAGCCCTCCTCAAGCTCCTCCAGCGTCTTCGGCCAGTCGTCCTTGAGTATCCGCGACAGCGAGCGGTCGGCGAGGATCCGCCCTTCGGTCTGGCATCCCGGGCAGTAGTTCGCCTCGTTCTCCGAATAGACGATCCTCTGGATCGGCGCCCCGCATCTCGGGCACGGCTCCTTGAACTTCCCGTGCACGGCCATGTCGTCCCGGAACGCGGTCACCTTGGTGGGCCAGCCGTCCCCGACCTCCTCCCGGAGCCGTGCGATCCACTCCTCCATCGATCGCACCACCGCCTCGTGGAGTCGGGTCACCTCGTCGTCGGTGAGCTGCCCGGTGCGCTTCACGGGTGACATCCGCGCCTCCCAGAGGATCTCGTCGGAGTATGCGTTGCCGATGCCGCTGAAGATCCTCGGGTCGGTGAGGGCGCGCTTCAGCGTCCGGTTCTGGGAGCGGAGGGCGGCGGCGAACTCCTCGGGTGTGGCGTCCAGAGGCTCGATGCCGCCCGGGTCGAGCCGTTCCAACGCCTCCTCGGTGCGGACGAGCCAAATGCCCGCCCGACGCTTGGTTCCCTGCTCGGTCAGGATCAGGCTTCCGGCGTCGAAGTCGATCGCGGCGAGACCCACCTTCTTCGGGATCGGCGCCTTGGGACGCTCCCAACGGAGTCTCCCGGCGATCATCAGATGGATCACCAGGAACAGCTCGTCGGGGAACTCGAAGACGATCCGCTTTCCGATCCGGCGCAGCCCGGTGACCTCCTTGCCCACCGGTGCGTCGTAGGGCGGGTCGTAGGTGCGGAGCACGGCCGGCGATGCGATGCGAACGCCGGTCACGGGCAGCCCGAGCACCCGCTTCTCCAGGGCGTCGATGTAGACGGTGATATCGGGCAACTCGGGCACACCGCGAGGTTACGACCATGGACTTCTCCCCCGTGGAGCGGCAGCGGAACGGGGGAGCACCGCCGGAGGCGGGGAGGGGGCGAGCGAAGCGAGCCAGGAACCCCACCGTGGATTCCCTGCGGTCCTACGGACCGCGCCCCCTCGGCACTTCGTGCCACTCCCCCCCTCCGCTGACCGCTTCGTGGGGGAGAAAACCTCGGCCCCCGCGGCCGGGCCGTCCAACACCCCCCCCCCCGGGAGCCGCAGCGGAACGGGGGAGCACCGCCGGGGGCGGGGAGGGGGCGCCAGCGAAGCGAGCCAGGAACCCCACCGTGGATTCCCTGCGGTCCTACGGACCGCGCCCCCTCGGCACTTCGTGCCAC
>JAGFIR010000184.1 GCA_024103415.1 Acidimicrobiales bacterium | reverse complement strand
TACCAGCAGAGGGTGACCAGGTTGTCGGGGTCGGTGGTGCCTCCTTGGCTCCAGGGGGTGATGTGGTGGACCTGGAGACGGTGCCTGGACCCGCATCCGGTGATGGCACACCGGTTGCCGTCCCGGTGGATGATTGCTCTGCGTAGTGCTGGTGGAATGGTCCTCGATCTGCGTCCGTAGCGGAGTGGGGTGCCGTCTCCTGTTATGCCGACCACTTCGGTTATCGAGTCACAGAGGATGGCTTGCAGCATCCTCTGCCCGATCCGGGGTCCTGATTCCATGTAGATGCCGGCTTTCCCGCTGCTGGGTGTGGCCTGGTCGGTGTCGACGAACACGGTGATCTGGGCTGGCGTGTCCACATCACCTGTTGCGAGGAGACCGAGGGCGGTGGCTCTTCGCCACGCCGAGTCTTTCGGAGCTTCGGGGTCGGCGGGGAGTTGGTCGGCTGCTTCGGTGAGTGCTTTGTCCACCACTGCTCCCAACACACCGTCGAGACCGCCGAAGATCCTCCACCAGGACTCGTCCAGAGACGGCTGCAACACCAGAAACCGGTCCACGAAGGTTCGCTGTTCTTCGTGTTCGGTGATCACACGACACCGGGCCGCTTCCCTGCGGACCCCGGAAACGTCGAGATGCCGGAACAACGGCTCAGAGGTATCAGCTGTGATACGAGAGACGGCGACCACCCGGTCGAACGACACCTCCCCCTCCAACAACACTTCTCGGAGTTCGGGGCGGTCTTCTGTCCTCCGTGCCGTCTGCACCAGATCCCTGGCGGTCTCGGGGGACACGTCCGCTTTCACCGCAACCCAATCCTGGAGAGTCCGGGCACCGTCCGCTGTGGCCACCTGCGCCCGGTCCAGGAACGCAATGGCGTCCAACTGCATCGCCCGCAACACCGCGATGTGGGCTTCGGCGGTGATCAGGGTCTGTTCGGCGGCGTCCACCGACTCGAACAACTCCCTCACCCGTGTCGAACTGGTGTTCGATCCCATAGTGGAAACATACGAAGGCCCACCGACAGAAACAAGAGGGTCGTTCGGGCCACTTCGGGCGGATTGCTCCGTCGCCGCTCCCCTCGATGTGATACTCCCGTGACCTGAGAGAAGGGGTCGTCCGTGATCGATCACATCGGCATCGAAGTCGCCGACATCACCGCCAGCACCGAGTTCTACACAAGGGCGCTGGCACCGCTCGGCATCACTCCGCTGATGGAATTCGAGGGAGGCGTCGGATTCGGCAGCGACCTCGGAAGCGGGCCCCGGCCGTACCTGTGGCTCAACGAACGGGGTCGTGAGCCGGTGAGCGGGGCGCACATCGCCCTGCGAGCGAAGACGATCGAACAGGTCCAGGAGTTCTACGAAGCGGCCATTGCGGCCGGTGGCACCGACAACGGAGCACCGGGACCGCGACCGCACTATCACCCCGGCTACTACGGCGCCTTCGTGTTCGACCCGGACGGGAACAACATCGAGGCCGTCTGCCACGCCTACACCCCGTGAGTCGAGGAGGGCGTGCCAGCGGAGATGACGCTTCCGACAGCGGTCGCCACCGCGTTGCGCGCCGACGGGGTCGGGCTCCGCCGGCTCCCCGTCACCGACCTCGGTCTCCTCGGGTTCGAGGTTGTAGATGTTGCGGGCGCCATCCGGGGCGGTAGGGGTGGTGGTCTGCTCGGGCTGGGTTGTGGTTGACGACGAGCGCGCCACCAGGGAGGAGACTGCCTCTCTGCTCATGAATGTCGAATGGTTTGGGATCGTGACTCTGCGACATCGGGCCCCGCATTGAAGGCTACCGGGGGTGGGTGACGCCGCCGGACCTCGTGGTCATGGTCAACTGATGGAAGGGTCCTTTGAGCATGGAAAGACCCCGCCGTAGCGAGGTTTTCGGGTGTTTCCCTTGGTGGGGGCTCTGCTCCGCGGGTAGGACTCGAACCTACAACCAATGGATTAACAGTCCACTGCTCTGCCAATTGAGCTACCGCGGAAGGTGGCTCAATCCTACCAACGAGACGGCCTGTATCCAGATTCCTCAGGTGCCGTCGAGGAAGCCCTCGAGCTTGACGGAGCGGTCGGGATGACGGAGCTTCGCCAGAGCCTTGGTCTCGAGTTGGCGGACCCGTTCCCTGGTGACGTTGAAGTGCGCACCGACTTCCTCGAGGGTCCGCATCCGGCCGTCGGCGAGACCGAAACGCATGATCAGGACCTCCCGCTCCCGGGGGCTGAGACCCTCCAGAGCCTCGGCGAGCTCGTCCTGGAGGGAGGCGAAGGAAGCAGCCTCCGACGGTGCCTCGGAGTCGGTGTCTTCCACCAGGTCTCCAAGCGTCCCCCCGTCGTCCTCCCCCACCGGCATCTCCAGGGACACCGTGTCCAGGGCGATCCGGCTCAGTTCCGCGACACGATCGACATCGATCTCCAGATCCGCCGCCAGCTCCTCCATCGTCGGCGCCCGCCCGAGGGTCTGGGTCAGCTCACGCTGGGCACGAGTCAGCTTGTTGACGGCGTCGAGGACGTGCACCGGCATGCGGATGGTTCGTCCCTGATCGGCGATCGCCCGTGAGATCGCCTGGCGGATCCACCACGTCGCATAGGTGGAGAACTTGAAACCCCGGCGGTAGTCGAAACGCTCCACCGCCCGCATCAACCCGAGGTTCCCCTCCTGGATCAGGTCGAGGAGACCCATGCCCCGCCCCACATAACGACGGGCCAGCGAGACGACGAGTCTGAGGTTGGATTGCACGAGTTGCTGGTGGGCGTGGCGGCCCGCCTTGACCTCCTGCTGGAGCAGCGCCCGATCTTCCGGTGACAGATCGGTCTCCGACTCGAGCCGGGCGGCGGCCTTGCGGCCCCGCTCCATCTCCATGGAGAGCTCGACCTCCTGCTGCCCGGTGAGCAGCGGGTAGCGGCTGATCTCATTGAGATAGAGACGGACCGGGTCGGACACCGGGATCTGGGAGACCGCGATCTCCTCCTCGGCCACACCCGGGCCTTCCTCCATGAGCTTGATGCCCTTGGCCCGCAGCTCCTCGGCGACCGACTCGAACGCCTCCCCCGGGGCGTCGACGTCCTCCAGCTCCTGCTGGACCTCGGCCATCGTGAGGAATCCCCGGTGGTTCGCCCTCTTGACGAGCGATGCGGTGACTCTGGCAACTTCCTGGTTCATGGGGTCGAAGACCGGCGCTCCTGCTGTAAAGCTATCAACTCCCGGAACACCTCGGAATATGCCTGTCCGGATGGGTCGAGCGTGGCCAGTTTCTCGTTCAACTCCTCGATCCGGGTGTCGAGACGGCGCCGTCTGAGCAACGCCGCCAGATCCTCGACGGATGGAAGCGGGCGGTCGTCGAGCACCAGCGACATGGCGACGGTGCGCACCCCCTCGTCGGCGATCTTCGACACGTCCACCGACTTCCCGCTCTTCAGATCGTCTCCGACCGCCTCGAAGGTCGAGCGAAGCCTCGTGTCGGTGAAGTCGGAGGGCTCGAGCTCCAGACCCGCACCGGGCTGGGCCAGGGCAACGCGGAGCAGCTCGGCCTCGTAGCGGTCGAACGGCCGGTTCACGGTCTCCTGACGCTCCTGGCGGCGCCCGCCCCTCCGCGACCCCATCGCGTCCTCGACGGTCTGCAGATCGACACCGATGAGGCGGGCAACGTGACGGGCGTACTCACGCCGGGCGATTTCGTCCTTCACCCTGCCGAGATGGGCTATCGCCGCGTGAAGCGCACGAGCCCGACCCTCAGGCCCAGAGAGGTCGTGCTTGGCGACCTCGGCCTCGATCCGATGCTGCAGCAGCGGTGTGGCGTTCTCGACGGCCTTGGCCAATTCCGCGGCGCGTCCCTCCTGGACCAGGTCGGCGGGGTCGAGCCCATCGGGCATGACCGCCACCCGGAGGTCGAGATCGAGACGGAACGGCGACTCGAGATCGTCGGTGCGGAGCGCGGCGCGGGAGCCGGCGGCATCGGAGTCGAAGGCGAGCACCACCCGCTCGGTGAACCGCCTCAGCAGGTCGAAGTGACCGTCACCGAGGGCCGTGCCACAGGTGGCTACGGCGGTCTTCACCCCGGCGAGATGCATGGCGATGACGTCGGTGTACCCCTCGACGATGACCGCCTGACCCGATGAGGCGATCGCCTGACGGGCCCGGTCGAGGCCGAACAGCACCCGGGACTTGTTGTACACGATGGAGTCGGCCGAGTTCACGTACTTGGCGTCCGGGTTGTTGGTGATCTTCGGGTCCACGCCCTCGACCTTCCGACCACCGAAGCCCACGGGATCGCCCCTGAGGTCGTGGATCGGGAACATGAGACGCCCACGGAACACGTCGTACATGCCCTGGCGGCCCCGTCGCGACAGCCCGGCATCCATGAGCGCCCGGTCCCCCACCCCGGCGGCCTTCAGCGCCTTGGTGAGGGTGTCCCAGTCGGTGCCGGCGAAACCGATCTTCCACTCGTCGATGACGTCCACGTCGTAGCCCCGGGATCGCAGATACGCACGAGCCGGCCCGGCGTCGGCTGCCTTCTTGAGACGCTCGTTGTAGATCCCGATCGCCTGTCGCAACGCTTCGACCGCCTCGGCCCGGCGGCCAATGCGACGGCTGGCCGATGGATCCCGGGTCAGCGTGATCCCGGCTCTCTTGGCGAGGATCTCCAGGGCCTCGGGGAAGCTGACGCCCTGGGTCTTCTCGATGAAGGTGAATACGTCGCCGCCCTCGCCGCATCCGAAGCAGTGGTATAAGCCGCGCGCCCGGTCGACCGACATCGACGGCGTCTTCTCCTCGTGGAAGGGGCAGATGGCCATGAAGGTGCGCCCGGAGCGGCGTACCTTGGTCACCTCGGAGATCAGGTCGACGATGTCCGTCGCCTCGCGGACCCGATCGCGGTCGCCATCAGCCATGGGCCGATGATACGGAGGGTCGGTGACCGGGTGGGCGGGGTCTCAGCGGTCGAGCAGGCCCGACAGGTACTCGAGGAGCCGGTCCGTGGAGACCCGCTCCTGGGCCATGCTGTCGCGATCGCGGACGGTGACCGCGTGGTCCTCGAGCGTGTCGAAGTCCACGGTGACGCAGTACGGCGTGCCGATCTCGTCCTGGCGGCGGTAGCGGCGTCCGATCGACTGGGTGGTGTCCACCTCGATCATCCACTTGCGCCGGAGCTCGGTGGCGATCTTCTCCGCCGGTTCGATCAACTCGGGCTTCTTGGAGAGCGGCAGCACGGCCGCCTTGTACGGGGCCAGCCTGGGGTCGAGACGGAGCACGACCCGGGTCTCCTCGTTGACCTCCTCCTCGGTGTAGGCGTCGATGAGGAAGGCGAAAGTGGTGCGGGTGGCGCCTGCCGCCGGCTCGATCACGTAGGGGAAGAACCGCTCGTTGGTCTCCTGGTCGAAGTACCGGAGATCCTCGCCGGAGTGCTCGGTGTGCTGTTTGAGGTCGTAGTCGGTGCGGTTGGCGATGCCCTCGAGCTCGTCCCAGCCCCAGGGAAAGAGGAACTCGATGTCCGACGTGCCGGCCGAGTAGTGGCTGAGCTCGTCGGCGTCGTGCGGGCGAAGCCGGAGCTTGTCGGGGTCGATTCCCAGGTCGGTGTACCAGGAGAAGCGGTGCTCCACCCAGTAGTTGAACCACTCGTCCGCCTCTTCGGGGCGGCAGAAGAACTCCATCTCCATCTGCTCGAACTCACGGGTCCGGAACACGAACTGCCCCGGCGTGATCTCGTTTCGGAACGACTTGCCGATCTGGGCGATCCCGAACGGGAGCTTCATCCGGTTCGACCGCCGCACGTTCTCGAAGTTGATGAAGATGCCCTGGGCCGTCTCGGGCCGGAGATAGACCAGGTTGTCCTCGTCCTCGACGGGGCCCATGTGCGTCTTGAACATGAGGTTGAACTGACGGGGCTCGGTGAAGGTGCCCCGCTTGCCACACGACGGGCACTGCTCCGGGTCCTCCAGCTTGTCGAGACGGTGCCGCGTGTTGCAGTTGCGGCACTCGACCATCGGGTCGGTGAACACTTCCTCGTGGCCCGACGCTCGCCAGACCGCTCGCGCCTGGATGATCGCCGAGTCGAGACCGACCACGTCGTCCCGCTGCTGGACCAACGATCGCCACCACTGCTCCTTGACGTTGCGAAGCAGTTCGACGCCGAGAGGCCCGTAGTCGTACGCGGAGCGGATGCCCCCGTAGATCTCGGAGGACTGGAACACGAAGCCGCGCTTCTTGGCGAGATTGGAGATCGTCTCGAGAGTGACCTGGGTCATGAGGACTGAACGGTGCCGCGTCTCGGCTGCTTAGTCAATCCGGACGGCGTCCTTGGCTCCGCCGAAGCGCCGGTCCCGCTGCTGGTATTCGATGACGGCCTCGAGGAGGTGCTGACGGTTGAAGTCGGGCCAGAGGATCCCGGGGAAGCTGAACTCGGCGTAGGCGGCCTGCCAGAGCAGGAAGTTGGACAACCTGTGCTCCCCCGACGACCGGATGATCAGGTCGACCGGGGGCATCTCTGGGATGTAGAGGGAGCGGGTGAACTCGTCGACTGTGATGTCCTCGGGCTCGATCTCGCCGTCACGGACGCGTACAGCCAGCTTCCTGGCGGCGTCGACGATCTCCCGCTGGCTCCCGTAGTTGAAAGCGAAGACGAGGTGGAGGCGGTCGTTCCCGGCGGTGAGCTCGGCGGCCTCCTTCATGTGTTGCCGGTTCCGATCGGGGATCCGGGGGTCGGACATGTCCCCGGCGAAGCGCATCCGCACGCCCTGGGCGTGGAGCTCGTCACGG
This sequence comes from Acidimicrobiales bacterium, assembly GCA_024103415.1. Classification (GTDB taxonomy): domain Bacteria; phylum Actinomycetota; class Acidimicrobiia; order Spongiisociales; family ZC4RG35; genus ZC4RG35. The sequence goes on along the minus strand of JAGFIR010000184.1, from coordinate 1,616 downwards.
CGACGGGTCAGCAGGTCCTCGTTGAACCACATGAGGAACTCGACCTCCTCGGGATCCCGGGACCAATTCTCGGTGGAGAAGGTGAAGGCGGTGACCCACTTGATCCCGATCTGGAGGGCACCTTCGACGGTGTCGAACAGGGCGGCCTCCCCTGCCAGATGCCCGGCGGTGCGAGGGAGCCCACGGGCGTTGGCCCATCTCCCGTTTCCGTCGAGGATCAGCCCGACGTGGGCGGGGATGCGCTCCGGGTCGAGACCTGACAGGTCGAGGCTCAATCCATCACCGCCAGGGATGCCAGCTTGCGGTCGAGATGGAACTCGACGAACCGCCGGGCCACGCCCATGGCCTCCCCGGCGATGTTCAGGTTGGACTCGGGGAGAGCCGAGAAGTCGGCGGCGGCGAGGGCGGCGAGGTGTTCGGTGAGACCCGGGCGCAGCCTGACCGACCCTTCGGATCCACAACGATCGCACAGGACTCCCCCGCCCGAGAACGAGAATCGATCGAGATGCTCGTGACGCCCGCACGATGCGCAGTTGGAGAGGGCCGGAGCGACACCGACGACGTCGGCGAGCTTGAGGAGGAACGAAGTGATCAGGTCACTCCCCTTCTTCCCCGCCTCGAGGGCACGCAGGCCGCGCTGCAGGAGGAGGAACAGGCGGAGCGAGCTCTGATCTTCCTGGGCGACGGCGTCCGCCGCCTCCACCATGGTCCCGGCCGCCACGACGGCGTCCAGATCGAGACGCATGTTCGGGAAGTGCTCGATCACCGACACCTGGGTGATGGTGTCCAGGTTGCGGCCCTCGTAGAGCACCAGGTCGACGTGAGTGAAGGGCTCGAGACGGCCACCGAAGCGGCTCTTGGTCTTCCGGATCCCCTTGGCGACCGTCCGGATCTTCCCCCGGTTCGGGCTGAGGAGCACGACCACCCGATCGGCCTCGCCGAATGGATAGGACCGCAGAACGATGCCCTGGTCATGCCGAATCGCCACGGGGTCAGGGTATTCGGTCGGTGCGTGAAGCACCTCGCAAGCCTCTCGCGCCAGGAGCCCAACGCCCGGGATCACCGAGACTGCGTATGGTTCGAGTCATGGCACTCATCGACTTCGACGAGATCGAGGGCTTCCTCGCCGGGCACCCGGACTGGCTGTTCGAGGACTCCGCCATCCAGAGGACGTTCGAGTTCGACGACTTCGCCGGGTCCCTCGAGTTCGTGAATCGCGTGGGCGAGGTGGCAGAAGCCGCCGACCATCACCCGGACATCGACATCCGATGGAACAAGGTGACGCTCCGTCTGAGCACGCACTCTGAAGGTGGCATCACGGCCAAGGACACCTCACTGGCTGCACAGATCGACGCACTCAGCTGAGGTAGTCCACGGGTTCGGCACTGCCCCCTACCCGACGGCAATGCCGTCGGGTCCCTTCCCCCTATCGCTGACGCCCAGGGGGACAAAGATCACTTCTCGAAGCCGAGACGGTCGAGGAGTTGCGGGCGCCGCTGCCAATCCTTCTCCACCACCACCTGGAGCATGAGGTTGACCCGCTCCCCCAGGATGACCTCCAACTCCTTGCGAGCCTCGGTGCCGGCGGTGCGGAGCATCTCGCCGCCCTTGCCGAT
>JAGFIR010000169.1 GCA_024103415.1 Acidimicrobiales bacterium | reverse complement strand
CGCCCGCTTCCAGGAGCACCAGGGCCGCCCTGATCACCCGATCGCGCAGGCGGTAGCCGCGGCGCAGCTCCTCGGCGACCACGTAGCTGGTGGAACCGGGTGGCGCACCCACTGGTTCATGGATGTTCGGATCGAAGGGCTCACCGACGGTGGGGATCACCTCCAGACCCTCCTCGGCGAGGGCCTTGAGCAGCTGCTCCCTGGTGTTGATCATCCCGGCGAGGATGCCCTGCTCGCCTTCGGTCTTGGCCTCGACCTTGATGGCGGCGTCGAAGGTGTCGAGCACCGGGAGGATCCGCTCGACGACACGTTCGGCAGCGCGGTCGAGCATGGTGGCGCTCTCCTTTGCAGTCCGCTTCCGGTAGTTGTCGAAGTCGGCGGCGACCCTTTTCAGGTCGTCGAGAAAGCCCGTCGCCTCGCGCCGTGCCTTGGCCAACTCGTTGAGGAGGACCTCGACCGCCTCTTCCGGGTCGTCCGGGAGGTCGATGCCGAGGTCCTCCGCGGTGGGCGGCTTCGGCTCGACGGCCGCGCCGTCCTCGGTGACGAGCTGCTCGGTCGTATCGGGCATCTCTTCGCTCTTCTCAGGCATCGTCTTCTTCGTCGACGATCTCCGCCTCGACGATCTCCTCGTCATCGTTGGTCGTCGAGCCGCCCGGGTCCGCACCCGCCCCAGCGGCGGCCGCACCCTGCTGGTAGAGACGGGTGGCCATCGCCTGGCTGGCGGTGATCAGCTCCTCCATCCGGGAGCGGATGGTGGCGGGGTCGGCATCCGAGTCGATGGTCTCCCGCAGGGTGGTCAGGGCCGACTCGATGTTCGACTTCTCGTCGTCGGTCATGTTCTCGGCCTGCTCCTCGAGCAGCTTCTCGGTCTGGTGGACCAACTGCTCGGCCTGGTTGCGGGTCTCCACCGCCTCGCGGCGCCGGGCGTCCTCCTCGGCGTACGACTCGGCGTCCTTGATCATCTGGTCGATCTTGTCCTTGTCGAGGGCCGTGCCACCGGTGATGGTCATCTTCTGTTCCTTGTTGGTGGCCAGGTCCTTGGCGTAGACGTGGACGATTCCGTTGGCGTCGATGTCAAAGGTGACTTCGATCTGGGGCACGCCCATCGGGGCCGGCGGGATGCCGGTGAGACGGAAGCGGCCCAGGCTCAGGTTGTCGGCGGCCATCGCACGCTCGCCCTGTAGCACCACGATCTCCACCTCCGACTGGTTGTCCTCGGCGGTGGTGAAGATCTCCGAGCGCTTGGTCGGGATGGTGGTGTTGCGCTCGATCATCTTGGTCATCACGCCACCCTTGGTCTCGATGCCGAGGCTGAGCGGGGTGACGTCGAGCAGGAGGATGTCCTTGACGTCTCCCTTGAGGACGCCGGCCTGGATGGCCGCGCCTGCGGCGACGACCTCATCGGGGTTGACGCCCTTGTGGGGGTCCTTGCCAGTCAGTTCCTTGACCAGTTCCTGCACGGCAGGCATGCGGGTCGAACCCCCGACGAGGACCACGTGGTCGATGTCGGAGATGGAGATCCCGGCGTCCTTGATCGCCTGGTTGAACGGCTGCTTCGTCCGCTCCAGGAGATCCTCGGTGAGCTTCTGGAACTCCGAGCGGCTCAGCTTCACCTGGAGGTGGAGCGGCCCGGCCGAGGTGGCGGTGATGAAGGGGAGGTTGATCTCCGTCTCGGACACACTGGACAACTCGATCTTGGCCTTCTCCGCGGCCTCCTTGAGACGCTGCATCGCCATGCGATCGGTGCTCAGATCGACGCCGTGGTCGTTCTTGAACCCGGTGACCAGCCAGTCGATGATCTTCTCGTCCCAGTCGTCGCCACCGAGCTGGGTGTCACCAGAGGTCGCCTTGACCTCGAACACGCCGTCGCCCATCTCGAGGATGGACACGTCGAAGGTGCCGCCACCGAGGTCGTAGACGAGGATCGTCTGGTCCTCTTCCTTCTCTAGACCGTATGCCAGGGATGCCGCGGTGGGCTCGTTGATGATGCGCAGCACGTTGAGGCCGGCGATCTGCCCGGCCTCCTTGGTCGCCTGGCGCTGGGCGTCGTTGAAGTAGGCGGGGACGGTGATGACGGCATCGGTGACGGTATCGCCCAGGTACGCCTCGGCGTCCCGCTTCAGCTTCATGAGGATGCGAGCCGAGATCTCCTGTGCGGTGTACTCCTTGCCGTCGATGTTGACGGTCCAGTCGGTGCCCATGTGACGCTTGACCGAGCGGACCGTGTGATCGGGGTTGGTGATCGCCTGACGCTTGGCGACCTCACCGACGAGGACCTCCCCGTCCTTGAACGAGACGATCGAGGGTGTCGTGCGACCGCCCTCCGAGTTGGGGATGATGACGGGGTCGCCGCCTTCGAGAACGGCGATGACGCTGTTCGTCGTCCCCAGGTCGATTCCTACGGCTTTGGCCATGATTTGACTCCTCCAGGTGTCGTTCTTTAGTGAATCCGAATAGTACAACTTGAGTCGGGTATTGTCATATTCCCGCAGGGTTCGGGATTTCTCCCCCAGCTTGCTGGGGGAGTGGCCCGGAGGGTCCGACTGGCCCCCTTTGGATTTCTTCCCCAGCTTGCTGGGGGAGTGGCCCGGAGGGTCCGACTGGCCCCCTTTGGATTTCTTCCCCAGCTTGCTGGGGGAGTACCGGCGAAGCCGGGGAGGGGGTCGGTTCTTCGGACGCAAGCCTCTGGCTCGCTTCGCTCGCGCCCCCTCCCGGCCTTCGGCCGTACTCCCCCTGGCGCCTGCGGCGCGCCCCCTACCCCCGGCCTGCGGCCGGCGGTGCCTTCCCCCACTTCGCTCTTGCTTCGTGGGGGACTGAGCTGCCGCTCCACGGGGGAGAAGTCCTTGGGTCTTCTTTGGATTTCTC
>JAGFIR010000130.1 GCA_024103415.1 Acidimicrobiales bacterium | reverse complement strand
CTGACCCCGACCACATACCGGTCACGTCCGGTGAGATCCCGGCGGACCTCGACCTGCACACCGGCGAACAGACGAGGCGCCGTCTCGCCCTGGAACTCCGAGATCTCGATCGCGACCACTCCCCCGGGACGCAGCCAGTCGGCGACTTCGGCCCCGATTCGCTCGACTACCTCGAGACCGGTGGGGCCCGACATGAGGGCCACCCGCGGCTCGCGCTTCACGTCTTCGGGCAGGGTCTCGAACTCCGGGTCTGCCACGTACGGCGGGTTGGCAACGATGAGGTCGACGGTGCCGCGCAACGACTCCGGCAGCGGGTCGAAGAGATCACCCTCGATCCAGTTCACCTCTAGACCGGTCCGCTCGCCGTTGAGGCGCGCTACGTCGAGGGCGTCGCCGGAGATGTCGGTGCCGAATACCTCGGCGCCGGGGAACCTGCTCTTCAGGGCGAGCGCCAGGGCTCCCGAGCCGGTGCAGAGATCGACGATCACCTGTGGCCGGTCGACCATGCGTGCGGCCAGTTCGAAGAGCCCCTCGGTCTCAGGGCGGGGCACCAGGACCCTCTCGTCGACCACGAGATCGAGATGGGCGAACGGGGCGGTGCCTTCGATGTACTGAAGCGGCTCGCCGGCGAGTCGTCTCTCCACCAGATCCTCGAGGGGACGGTCCTCGTCGGCGACCGCCTCGAGCCGTCTCAGTTCGTGCTCCGGTAGCTCGGCCAATCCGGAATGGGACACTACTTGCCGGACTCCAGGCCCTTCGCCTGCTCGTCGGCGGCGAGAGCCTCGACGAACTCGTCGAGCTCGCCCTCGAGAACCTGGTCGAGACGCCGGATGGTGAGACCGATGCGGTGATCGGTGACCCGGTTCTCCTTGTAGTTGTAGGTCCGGATCTTCTCCGACCGCTCCCCCGTGCCCACCTGCGCCCGGCGCTCACCGGAGAGCTCAGCCGCAGCCCTCTCCTGCTCCGCCTGCAGCAACCGGGACCGGAGGATGCGGAACGCCTTCTCCTTGTTCTGCAGCTGCGACTTCTCGTCCTGGACCGAGACGACGAGCCCGGTGGGGATGTGGGTGAGCCTCACCGCAGAGTCGGTGGTGTTGACCGACTGCCCGCCCGGCCCGGTCGACCGGTACACGTCGATCCGGACGTCGTTGGGATCGATCTGCACGTCGACCTCCTCCGCCTCCGGCAGCACCGCCACCGTCGCCGTCGACGTGTGGATCCTCCCCTGCGACTCGGTCTTGGGCACACGCTGCACCCTGTGAACGCCGCCCTCGTACTTGAACCTCGACCAGGCCCCTCGTCCCTTGATGCCGAGGACGATCTTGTCGTAGCCGCCGGCCTCCGACGGGGCTGCGTCGAGCTGTTCGACCACGAACCCGTGGCGCTCGGCGTACTTGGTGAACATGCGGGCCAGGTCACCGGCCCAGATGGCGGCCTCGTCGCCACCCGCGGCGGAGCGGACCTCGAGGATCACGTCCTTCTCGTCGTTGGGGTCGGCGGGGATGATCTCCCGGCGGATCCGCCCCTCGAGCTCCTCCGCCACTTTGGCCAGGGTCTCGGCCAGCTCTGCCATGTCGGGATCGGAGGACATGGCCTTCGCCTCCTCCAGGTCGGTGACCGTCGAACGCCACTGGCGAATGTCGGCGACGAGGTCTCTCAGGTCGGCGTGCTTCTTGCCGAGCGATGCGATCCTGGACGGGTCGGACAGCACGGCGGGATCGGTCATGGCTGCCTCGACCTCGGCAAAAGCCCTCTCGATCTCGGCCAGACGATCGGTGAACGCCTTCTCGGTCATGCCGGCTCCACGGACCGCCGCACTTCGATGGCGGTCTCGGGCACGCCACCCCGGGCGATGACCTCCTCAGCGGTCTCGTCGTCGAGGGCAACCAGCAGCGAGGCGATCGCCACCTCGATCTGGTCCTCGGCCGGCCGGGAGGTGGTGAGCTTCTGCAGCCACAAGCCGGGTCTGGCCAGGACGCCGGCCAGCCGCCCGTCGGGACGGGTGCCGGAGAAGCGGAGCAATTCGTAGGAGAGGCCCGCGATGACGGGGATGCCGGCGAGCCGCGAACCGATCAGGTAAAGCGGGCCATCGGGGACCCCGAGGAAGGTGAACAGGATGATCGAGCCGAGCACCACGATCATCAGGAAGCTCGTGCCGCAACGGGGGTGCTCCGGCCGGTACCGGGCCACCGAATCGATGCTCAGCGGCTCACCTGCCTCGTAGGCGTGGATCGACATGTGCTCGGCGCCGTGGAACTCGAAGACCCGGGCGATCTCCTTGGACCGGCCGATCGCCCAGATGTAGCCGATGAACAGGGCGAGGCGCATCACGCCCTCGACCGTGTTGAAGAGGAGCGACGACTCGCCCGACACCCATCCGGCCACGAGGGCCGGCAACAGGATGAAGATCGCCGCGAAGAAGAGGATGGCGAAGATCATGGTTCCGCCGATCTGGGCCGGGGTGAGCTCTTCCTCGTCCTCCCCCGCGGCCATCTGGGCCGACCAGCCGAGGGCCTTGTAACCGAGGACCAGCGACTCGCCGAGGACGACGATCCCCCTGAGAAACGGCACCCTGGCGGCGCGCTTGCGCTCGGAGGGCCTCGGGAGCGCGTCGCGACGCGCCACGATCTTGCCGTCGGGCTTGCGCACCACAACCGACCAGGCGGCGGGGGCGCGCATCATCACCCCTTCGATTACTGCCTGGCCTCCGACGGTCTTCGCCGGGTCTATCTGGCCGCCCGAGGGCGGTTCACTCGCCTTCAGACTCCGCCTCGTTGCCGGCCGCCGTGAACGAGGTCTTGCCGTAACGCTTCTGGAAGCGCTCGACGCGACCACCGCTGTCGACCAGCTTCTGCTTGCCGGTGAAGAACGGGTGGCACT
>JAGFIR010000119.1 GCA_024103415.1 Acidimicrobiales bacterium | reverse complement strand
TATTTCATAGTCTGCTGCTTGATGTAAGTATAAGGGTAAGCGACGACGGGGTCTTCCGGCCGGAGCTCGATCCGGATGATTTCGCTGAGATCGTGTTCTACATGCTGGGGTCGGGCTATCGCCTGGTTCAGGCAGGCCGCGATGCGATTCACATCTCCGGGACGATGGAAGGACTCATCCTCCGGGCAATCTCGGCCTGATTCAGAGGGTCGCCGAGAGGCGGTGGCCTGCAGACGCTCCCTGGCCGGATCCGTGTTCCTGGCGAGCGCTCTGCAGGCGGGCCTCGTAGGCCGCCTTCACCAACTCAGACGTTCTCAGGAGCATGTCGGCCATGTACTGCCCGGCCTCTTCGGCCTTCCCGTCGAGGGCTGTCTCGACGAGCTTTCTGTGCTGCTCGAACGTCCACTCGGCCATGTCGGGTATGGAGTGGAGGACGTTGGGCAGGGTGTGGAGCCGCCCGCGCAGGCGCTTCACCTCGTCCATGGCGATCTTGTTGGGATGACACGAATACAGAACCTCCCGGAGCCGCCAGGTGACGACGTAGAAGGTCGGGTAGTCGGTCGAAGCCAGAGCGGCCTCCATCTGGTCAATGATTCTCGGAAGTTCGGCTCGGACCTCATCCGTCATCAGCCGGACGCTTTCCGCCACGAGCCAGCACTCGATCACGGCTCTGAGCGAGTAGACGTGAACCACCGTCTCCGGGGTGAACTCGTTGACGACCGAGCCCACCCGGGGAACGTGTGTGACGAGGCCTTGCTCGCCGAGCGTCCTCAGAGCCTCACGGACAGGGGCTCGTGAGACTCCGAGTTCCTCGGCGATGTGAACTTCGTTGAGTCGCTCACCAGGCGTCCACCGCCCGTCGATGATGTTGCCGGCGATCCACTGGACGATGCTCGTCGCCAGGCTCGGTATGTCGGCGACGGACGTTCTAACCGTCATAGCTTGAGAAGCCTCTTTGCATTCTCGCTTTCGATCTTGACGCGGTCCTCCGCAGTCAGATCGCTTTCGTCCAGCAACTGGTTCATCGAGTGGATGCGATGAACGCGTCCAATGCTGTAATCCGTACCGTAGAGGATCTTGTCGGCACCTGCCGTCCGGATGGTCTGGGCGGCGAGCTTCGGGATCACCTCGTGCCGGTGAGGCCAGGAAATCGACGTCTCGAGGTAGACGTTCGGGTTCGAGGCGGCGATGTATCCGGCGACACTCAATGGGTCGGCGTGACCCGCCACGATGATGGTGTCAGGGCACATGAGTGCCAGGTCCTCGACCATCTCGATCAGTGCGTTCGACGTCCTCCCGGCGCGGCCGAGATTCGGGCCCGTGTGGAACAGTACGGGGATCTCCAACTCGGCTGCCGCGTGCATCAACGGGGCGAGCCCGGGGTCGTTCATCTTGAAACCCTGGATCAGAGGGTGGATCTTCAGTCCCTTCAACCCCATTTCCTCGACTGCGTGACGCAGTTCGTCTGCCGGATCGAGCCTTGGGATGCCCGTGGTCTCGGAGAAGGGGACCACGGAGGCGAAGCCGATGATGCGGTCCGGGTACTTCTCGACGTGGCGGGCGACATCTGCATTTGACATGTACGGGGCGATGGGTGCGACGACCGCCATGTCAACGCCGCCCTCATCGAGACCGGCGACGAACTCGTCCACCTTCTCGAGTTGGGTGTTCCAGATGTGGGTGTGAAAGTCGATGATCACGCCCGGTCTCCTTCCTGGGTAGCTGGCGTTGGTAGGTGTTCCTCCCCCGAGGTGTGTCGGGTTGGCACCTTCCCGTCATCGTAATATAGTCGTCAGTCGACTGTCGACAGTTCGTTGGCAGCAGAGAAGGAGGACCAGATCACATGAGGATCCACCGTATGGTCGCCGCCCTGATGGCCCTGGCGTTGGTCCTTGCCGCCTGCGGCGGCAGCTCGACCAGCACCACTGCCGGTGGGGACGGCTCCACCACGACGGCGGGAGGATCCACCGACTCCACTGCTCCCTCACCGGGTGGCGTGAAGGAGGTGGTCATCCTGGCGTCTGGTGATCCGCCGGACTTCGACCCGCATACGAGCGGCGCGACGGAGAAGTCCAACGTCGTTCACAACGTGTACGACTCGCTCACGATGCTGGATGCGGACCAGACTGAGACCCTGCCCGCGCTGGCCACCGAGTGGGAACTGATCGACGACCTGACGTGGGAGTTCAAGCTCCGCGAGGGCGTCAAGTTCCACAATGGTGAGGATTTCACCGCCGAAGACGTGAAGTTCAGCGCCGAACGTCTCCACGATCCGAATGCGGAGGTTGCCCGGCTGACTTCATCGCTCCCGGACTTCGACCACGCCGAAGTCATCGATGACTACACGGTGCGGATCCACACCAAGAGCCCGGATCCGATCCTGCCCCAAAGGATCTACGGGCTTCTCATCGTGCCCAACGAGTACACGGCCTCGATCTCCGAGTCTGAGTTCGCCATGAGCCCCGTCGGCACGGGCCCGTACAAGCTGGCCGAGTACGTCCCGGGCCAGCGGATCGTCATGGAGGCCAACGACGACTACTGGGGTGGCCGTCCCAAGGTGGATCGCCTCGTCATCCGTCCGGTGCCGGAGCCGTCGACTCGCGTCGCCGAGCTCCAGACCGGTGGCGCCGACATCATCCAGCAGGCCCCCGTCGCCCAGATGGCCGAGATCGAGGCGAGCGGCAACGCCCGGGTCGAGGTGCGCGACGGTCGGCGCGTCGCCTTCGTGGGTCTCGACCTGCTCCCAGGTGGCCCTGAGGCTCTGCAGGACAAGCGCGTCCGGCATGCCCTCAACCACGCGGTTGATGTCGACCTCATCCTCCAGACGATCAATGAGGGCTACGGCACCCGTCTGGCCACCAACTTCCGGCCGGACTTCTTCGGGTTCGACCCGAACGCCAAGCCCTTCGAGCACGATCCGGAGAAGGCGAAACAGCTGCTGGCCGAGGCCGGCTATGCCGAGGGCCTGACCCTGTCGTTCCAGACGAGCGATCAGGTGTTCCCCGGCGCCGTCGAGGTCGTCCAGGCACTCGCCGAGCAGCTTCGTGCCGTCGGCATCACGGTCAACGTCGATGTCGTCGACCACGCCACGTTCCGTTCCATCGTGATCGCCGGGCAGGAGGCCCACGAGACCGAGGACATGTATGCGTGGAACTGGGGCGCCCTGGATCCGGACCCCGACTCGCCGCTGTCCGGCACCCTCCACTGTGAGGGCATCTCCTCCTACTACTGCAACCCCGAGCTCGATGCTCTCATCGAATCCGGCCGCAGGGAGATGGATCGGACCAAGCGGGCCGAGATCTACCACCAGGTGCAGGCGCTACTGCTGGAAGAGGCTCCGTTCATCTTCCTGTTCCAGATCCCGGACGTCTACGGCGTGAGCAACCGCGTCGTGTTCGAGCCCCGTCTCGACCAGTACATCCTGGGCCAGTTCCTGGACGTCAACGAGTAATCACGCACAAATAGAGGGTTGATCGGAGGATGCCTGAGCACGCCAGCGAGGTGATCAGATGAGAGCTGGTCTGGTCGTGCTCAGGCGCCTCGGGGAAACCCTTCTGACCGTCTTCCTGATGGTCACCATCGTCTTCTTCCTCCTCCGTGTGGTTGGAGACCCGGCGGAGCTGTTGGTCGCTCCCGAGGCGACCCACGCCGACCTAGACAAACTCCGCGCCCAACTGGGATTGGACCGGCCGTTGCTGGAGCAGTACGTCGATTACATGCGATCGGTCGTTACGTTCGACTTCGGCCGGTCCCTCACCCAGAACCGGGGTGCCGGCGAGCTCGTTGGCGAAGCCGTTCGACCCACCCTCGAGCTCACCGGTCTCGCTCTCCTCATCGGCGTCCCGGTGTCGATCATCCTCGGCAGCATCGCAGCCCTCCGTCGTGGGGGCATCGTCGACACCGTCACCACCGCATTCGCCACGCTCGGACGCGCCATGCCCAGCTTCTGGTTGGGGCTGATGCTGATCATCACCGTTGCGGTGGGCCTCCGATGGTTGCCCGCATCTGGCTACGGCACCTTCCAGCAGCTCATCCTCCCGTCGGTGACTCTGAGCATGATCGTCATTGCCGACGTCACCCGGCTCACCCGCTCCAGCCTCCTCGAGGCGTACGGCAACGATTACGTCCGCACCGCTTACGCCAAGGGTGCCGGCCCCGCCCGAGTCACCTGGTTCCACGTCTTCCGGAATGCCATGGTTCCCGTGATCACCATCATCGGCCTCCGCACAGCCGTCCTCATCTCCGGATCGATAGTGGTCGAGTCCGTCTTCGCCGTCCCCGGCCTGGGATGGCTGCTGATCCGGGCCATCAACCGGTTCGACTTTCCTGTGGTCCAGGCGACGATCATCCTCATCGGCTTTCTCGTCATCGCCACTTCATTGCTGGTGGACATCGCGTACGTGCTGATCGACCCAAGGAGCAGAAGTGTTCGCAGGGCGTGAAGTCGGGACCCTGCGGTCGATGTTCACCACGCCGTCGGCGCTGGTCGGTGTGGTCGTGCTCGCCACCGTCGTGGTCTGCGCCATCTTCGCCGACGTGATCTCGCCGGTCGACCCGGCCCAGCAGCACCTCCTGTACCGGTTGTCGCCCCCTGGCACCGTCAGCGAGGACGGCGTCACGTTCGTCCTCGGCACCGACGGTCTGGGCCGCGATGTCCTCAGCGGAATCATCCACGGCTCAAGGGTCTCGCTCATCGTGGCCGTGACCGCAGTGGGCCTCGGCATGCTCATCGGCGTCGCACTCGGACTCGTCTCCGGGTATTCGGGCGGCTGGCTCGACACCGTGATCATGCGGGCGGTCGACGTAACCATCGTGCTCCCGTTCATGCTCATGGCCCTGGTGCTCCGTCTCGCCCTTGGCCCGGGCCTGGGGAGCATCGTCATCGCCCTCGGCATTTCCGGATGGGCCACGCATGCCCGTCTCGTCCGTGGCGAGGTGCTGTCGTTGCGGAACAAGGAGTACGTCCTGGCATCGGTCGCCAACGGCGCGCCACACGGCTTCATCATGCTCCGGCGCATCCTCCCTCACGTCTTGGCGTCCGCCATCGTCCTCGCCAGCCTGCAGGTCGGCGTGACCATCGTGGCCGAGGCGTCGCTGACTTTCCTCGGCCTCGGGGTTCCGCCGGAGATCCCCTCGTGGGGCCAGATGCTGGCCAATGGCCGCGACTACATGACCCGGGCCTGGTGGGTGACCACCTTCTCCGGCCTGGCGATCGTCCTCACGGTGCTTGCGCTCAACCTGATCGGCGACTGGCTCCGTGACTACCGCGACCCGAGGTTGGAGCGATGAGCGAAGCGCACGACGACGGCCGGGTGCTCCTCGAGATCAAGGGGCTGACGACGGCGTTCTCCCTCGCCGAGGGGGACTTCAACGCTGTCGACAATGTCTCGTTCTCCGTCAAGGAGGGCCGCACCCTGAGTCTCGTGGGCGAGTCGGGGTCAGGAAAGTCGATGACCGCCCTGTCCGTGATGGGCCTCGTCCCGTCCCCCGGCAAGGTCGTCGCCGGAGAGGTTCTGCTCGACGGCCGAAACCTCCTCGACATGTCAGCGCGGGAGATGCGGAAGATCCGCGGCGCCGAGATCTCGATGATCTTCCAGCAGCCCACCTCGGCGCTCAACCCGACATACCGCGTGGGCACGCAGATCCGTGAGGTGTTCAAGCTCCATCGGGACTGGACCCGTCAGGTGGAGACGGAGAAGGTGATCGCTGCGCTCCGCGCTGTCGGCATGCCCGACCCGGAGGCCCGTCTCCGCGCCTATCCGCACGAGTTGTCAGGCGGGATGGCCCAGCGGGTCATGATCGCCATGGCACTGGCTTGCGAACCGCGCATACTCATAGCCGACGAGCCGACCACGGCCTTGGACGTCACCATCCAGTCGCAGATCCTCGAGTTGATTCGCGAGCTCCAGTCGTCGTCTGACACCTCGGTGATTCTGATCACCCACGACCTGGGCGTGGTCGCCGAGATGGCCGATGAGGTCGCCGTCATGTACGCGGGGGAGATCGTGGAGACGACCGATGTCGAGACACTCTTCGACGAGCCGCTCCATCCGTACACGAAGGGTCTCATGGGCTCTGTGCCCGTTCTCGGAGACCCGAGGCCCAGACTCGAAGCCATCCCGGGCACCGTGCCCAACCTCACCGAGCTGAGCGTCGGGTGTCGCTTCGCGTCGCGGTGCCAGGCGCGAATCGAAGCCGGTTTGACCGTCTGCCAGACGCACCATCCGGAACTGGTCGAGGTCCGCCCGGGTCATGCGGTGCGCTGCTGGCTCTATTCGGGCCAGGAGGTGGCGGAGTGAGCGGCGTGATCATGCGAGCGAGCGCCCTGACGAAGGAGTATCAGGTCAGGCGGGGCGCCCTGAAGGGGACTGCCACGGTGAAGGCCGTCAATGGGGTGAATCTCGACATCCGCCGGGGTGAGACCATTGGCCTCGTGGGTGAGTCCGGCTGCGGCAAGACCACGCTGGGCCGGATGCTCGTCAAGCTTCTGGAGCCCACTTCGGGCAAGATCGAGTTCGACGGTAAGGACGTCACCAACGTCAGGGGGAGGGAGCTGAAGGAGTTCCGCCGGCGCGTTCAGATCGTCTTCCAGGACCCCTTCTCGTCGCTCGACCCCCGTGCGCGCATCGGCGACTCGATGGCCGAGCCGTTGCTGCATCACGGTGTCGGCGACAAGGATGAGCGTCAGGAGCGGGTGGCAAAGATGTTGGAAATGGTGGGGCTCCACCGCTCTCACGCCACGCGCTTCCCCCATGAATTCTCAGGCGGACAGCGGCAGCGCATCGGTATTGGGCGGGCCTTGATCCTGCGTCCAGATTTTGTCGTCGCCGACGAGCCGGTGTCCGCCCTGGACGTCTCGGTCCAGGCACAGATCCTGAACCTGCTGGCCGACCTGCAACAGGAGCTCTCGCTGACCCTCGTGTTCGTGGCTCACAACCTCGCCGTGGTCGAGCACATCTCCGACCGGGTGGCGGTCATGTATCTGGGTCGGATCGTCGAACTTGCAGAACGCTCGGAGCTGTTTTCCAGGCCCACCCATCCCTACACGGAGATGCTGCTCGATGCGGTGCCCGCCAGCCACCCCCGGAACCGGCGCCCCCGCGCCCCGGAGGCGAGCGAACTCCCGTCCCCACTCGATCCGCCTGCGGGATGTCTCTTCCATCCGAGGTGTCCCATTTTCGAGGCCGGGTTCTGTGACGAGGTCGTCCCTCCCCTGCATCCGCCTCCCTCGGAGCCCTCCCGTCTTGTGGCGTGCCACGTCCGGATCCGGGAGGGCCAAACCCGTACGTTCGACGAAGGAGAGAGCCAGAAATGACCACCCTCGCCGAGTACCTCCAGGAGATCGAGGATCTCAAGGCGATCGCCGAGAGGATGTGGCTCGACCAGCAGACGACCATGCCCGCGGCGGCGCTCACCGAGCGCGTCCGGCAGGCAGGCCTGCTCCAGGCCCTTATCCAGGAGCGCCTCACCTCGGACCGTCTCGCCGAACTGCTGGAATCGGCGAAGGGCGACGAGCCGTGGCTCAAGGTGGTGAATGACGAGCGGGAGAAGGCTCTCCGCCTAGGCGACTCCACGTGGAAGAAGTTCCTAGAGACGGGTGCCGAGGCGTTCGGCGTCTGGGAGAAGGCCCGTCGGGAGAACGACTGGGACACCTTCCACCCCTGGCTGGCGAAGATGGTGGAGATCAACCACGAGTTCGCGTCCAAGGTCGGATACGACGAGCACCCGATGGACGCCCTCCTGTCCACCTACGTCCCCGGCCCCACCAAGAACGAGATCGCCACGGTGCTAGGGGAGTTGCGTGACTTCCTCATCGAGGCCCGGCAGAGGCGCGCCGTCACCGGCGAGGCGCTCAAGGAGATGGCGGAGCCGCACGTGCTGATCGCAATCGCCGAGGACATCGGCCACCTGATCGGGTACGACTTCGACCGGGGCGGCATCGCCTTCTCCCCGCACGGCTACACGAGCACAGCGAGCCCGAACGACGTTCGCATCACCTTCCGCAAGGACGTTCCACTGTTCGAGGCCGTGTCCACCGCCGTCCACGAGTACGGCCACGCTCTCTACGGGCAGGGCATCGCCAAAGAACTGTGGGGCACCCCCGCCCAATACGGGGCCATGCCGTACATCCAGGAATCGCAGGCCAAGTTCTGGGAGAACATCGTCGGCCGCCGCGAGGACTTCTGCATGCTCGTCGGCGAGATCCTGGAGAAGCGGGTCGGCCGGGGCCGCTCCGCCGAGGAGTGGGGTCGTCTCTACCACCAGGCGCAGACCGCGGCGCCCAGCTCGCCCATCCGGATCGCCACCGACGAGGTCGCGTTCAACCTCCACATCCTCCTGAGGTTCGAGATCGAGGTCGACCTGCTCGACGGCAAGGTGACCACCGCCGAGGTGCCGGAGCTTTGGAACGCCAAGAGCGAGGCCTACCTGGGCCTCGTCCCCTCCAGCCTCAAGGAGGGTGCGCTCCAGGACCCCCACTGGACCCGCCGCTTCTTCGGCCTGTTCACCGCCTACACGGTCGGAAACATCGCCTCGGCCCAGCTCGCCGCCGCCATGGAGGGCTCCGGGGTGTCCCTGGCCGACGCCGCCGCCCGCCGGGACTTCTCCGACGTCCTCGGCTGGCTCCGGGAGAACGTCCACGCCCCAGGCCTCACGGTCTCCGTCCAGGAGATGCTGGTGCGCGCCACCGGCGAGCCGATGAACGCCGAGCCCTACCGCAAGCACATCGCCGACCGTTACCTCGGCTGACCATTCCAGAGAAACAAGGAGACAAATTGAGCAACCTGCTGTTCCCGCCGACCGAGCTCGACTGGGGCGCCGAGGCACCGATCGCCACCAACCCCGACGAGCTCGCCCTCGCCCCGGGGGAGCGCGGCCACTGGAGGGTTCCGATCGCCCGCCGCTCGTCGGGTGAGAACCTGGCGATGCACATCCACGGCGTTCGCGGCAAGAACGACGGTCCGAGCCTGGCCCTGATCGCCGCCGTCCACGGCGACGCCATCGCCGGGACCCGCTCGGTCCTCGACGCCATCAACCGCCTCGATCCGGAGGAGCTGTCGGGCACCGTCCTCGCCGTGCCGGTCGCCAACCCGGTGGCCTTCGAGTCCGCAACCCGTACGACCGGCCAGGGCTGGAACACCGACATGAACAACCTCAACCGGGTCTTCCCGGGCGATCGTGGCGGTTGGGTCACCCAGAAGCTGGCTGCGGCACTGACCGAGTATGTAATCGACCGGTGCGATGCCGCCATCGACTACCACTGCGGCGGCGGGACCTCCATCAACTACGTGCTCACAATCGGTGACGCCGACGGCCCCCATGCCGACTACTTCAACTTCGCCCGTCTCATGGGCACGGACTTCGTGTTCGCCCATGACAAGGAGCCCTACGCGGGAACTCTCGACGGCTACATGAAGACCAAGGGCAAGCTGTGTGCCGTCGCTGAGCAGGGAGGGAACAACCTCCCCGCTGGCTGGTACGACCTGCAGCAGAAGCGGCTGGACAACTTCTTCGATGCAATGGGCATGCTCCAAGCCGAGCGCACCATGCCGGAGAAGCAGCTCCTGATGCGGCAGCGCTACCTGGTCCGTATCGACCATGGCGGCCTCTTCATCCCCGAGGTCGGTGTCGAGGCTCTGTCCACAATCGTGGAGGGCGGCAGTGTCCTCGGCCGGGTCGTCGATCCGCATGCCAACGAGGTCATCCAGACCATCCGCGCCCCCTACGAGGAGTCGGCCATCCTCATGATGCGGACCGGCATGACCCGGGTGAACCCTGGCGACTACGGCTACATCATCTCCGACGCCGGCACCGGCGAGTGGATCGACCCGCCCACCGACTGGAAGTTCCCCGGGGCCCGATGAGCGACCGCCCCTTCGGCGACGACCGGGACGACGATCTCGAGGTGTTGAGGCGCATGCCTCTGCCGACGCTGCCGGATCCGGTCCTCCCGGGTCTGGCAGATAGGCGCATCATCGGGCCGCGTCCCGTCGCCGAGGACGGGGACCGATGACCGACGCCCTGCGCTCCTACCTGCAGGAGATCGAGGACCTCAAGGCGATCCGCGAGCGGATCTGGCTAGACCAGCAGCAGGGGATGCCCCCGGGCGCCATCGCCGATCGCACCCGGCAGATCGGCATCATCGCCGGGATGGTCCAGGATCGGCTCACCTCGCCCGAGCTGGGCCGTCTCCTCGACGCTGCCCCGGACGAGTCGTGGGTAGGGGTGGCCCGGCGTGATCGCGAGCGGGCCCTTCGCATGCAGGGCGGCCTCTGGCGCCGGTTCCAGGAGACCTCATCCGACGCCTTCGATGCTTGGGTCCGGGCCCGGGACGGCTCCGACTGGTCAATCGTCCAGCCTGGTCTGGAGAAGCTGGTCGGGATCTACCGGGAGTACGCGGAAACCGTGGGATATGACGAGCACCCCATGGACGCATTGCTCTCGGTGTACGAGCCGGGCCCGACCCACGCCGAGATCACGTCCGTATTCGACAGCTTGCGCGACTTCCTGATCCACGCTCGCGCCCGCCGGGTCGTCGATGCGCCGACGAGTGCCATCCCCGTGGAGCGGCACGTTCTCGTCGAGATCATGCGGGCCATCGGTCGCCTCATCGGTTTCGACTTCCAGCGCGGCGACGTCGGGTACACCCCGCACGGCTACACGAGCATCGCCGGACCGCGGGACGCCCGCGTGACGGTGGCCACCAACTCCAACCTGTTCCAGGGAGTGCTCATCGCCATCCACGAGTACGGCCACGCCCTCTACGGCCTGGGCGTCTCCGAGGAGCTGTGGGGCACGCCCGCCCAGCACGGTTCCATGCCTTACATCCAGGAGTCCCAGTCGAAGTTCTGGGAGAACATCGTTGGCCGACGGGAGGACTTCTCCGTGCGGATCGGCGAGATCCTGACCGACCATGTGGGGGAGTGGGAGCCGGAGCGATGGGGTGCCGCCTTCCACGGCTGGGTGACCCGCTCGCCCGCCAACCCGATCCGGATCCACGCCGACGAGATCTCGTTCAACCTCCACATCATGCTCCGGTACGAGCTGGAGACACAGCTCATCGAGGGCAAGCTGGCGGTGGCCGACGTGCCGGACGCGTGGAACGCCCTCAGCGAGCACTATCTCGGCTTCGTCCCAGAGAACGAGCGGCTGGGCTGTCTGCAGGACCCGCACTGGGTCACGCGGTTCTTCGGGCTGTTCACCGCCTACATCGTGGGCAACGTCTCGTCGGCGCAACTCGCCGCCACCATGGAGTCCCAGGGCACCTCGATCACCGACGCCGTCGCCCGTGCCGACTTCAACGAGGTGCTCGGCTGGCTGCGCCGCAACGTCCATGCCCCCGGTCGCACCGTGACGGTGCAGGAAATGCTCCGCAACGTCACCGGCAAGCCGTTGGACGCGACCCACTACCTAGAGCACCTCCGCTCCCGCTACCGGGAGATCGCCTGATGGCCCACGCCGCCCTACGTTCCGTGACCGCGGCTCGCGTCGCCCTCGACGCGGGTGAGACCACGGCGCGCGGGCTGGTCGAGGCGGCCATCGACGCCCTGGAGACGGACGAATACGGCGTACTCCAGCATCCGATGTACGAATCCGCCCTCGATGCAGCGGCGGACTCCGACGAGCGGATCGCCGCCGGGGAGGCGCGCCCGCTCGAAGGTGTGCCCTTCGGAGTGAAGGACATCATCGCCATCGCCGGCGTGCCCACCACCTACGGTTCGCCGCGTTATCAGGACTTCGTCCCCAACGTGACGGCCACGGTGATCCGCCGCCTCGTCGACGCCGGGGCGATCCCCGTGGCCAAGCTGCGTACCTACGAGTTCGCGGCCGGGCCCAACGATCTCACCGTCAACCCCCACAACCCGACCCGGATGTCGGGCGGATCCTCATCTGGCTCGGCCGCAGCCGTTGGGGGAGGGCTGCTGCCATTCGCCGTCGGCACTGACACCGGGGGTTCCGTGCGCGTCCCCGCCGCCTGGTGCGGTGCGGTCGGCATCAAGCCCACCTATGGATGGGTGAGCCGCCACGGTGTGGCGCCGCTGTCCTGGACGCTGGACCACGTAGGTTTCCTGGCTGGCGACCCCATGGATTGCCTGCTCCTTTTGGCTTCGGTCGCCGGTCAGGATCAACTCGACCCGTACTCGGCTGACAATGTTTCTCCTCCAGTAAAACCGTTGGCCGAGTATCGGGTCGGGGTGCCGTGGGGCTGGTTCTCCGCAGTGAGCCAGCCGGACGTGGTGGCCCGGGTGGAGGAGGCCGCGGCTCGTCTGGCCGCGGCGGGCCTCGAGGTCATCGATGTGGAGCTCGAGGGCATCGAGGAGATGAACGTCGACATAGTGAAGCACCTCATCGTCAGCGTGGAGGCCGCGGCCGTCCACGAGGGGCCGATCCACACTTACGGGCCGAACTTCGGCAAAGTCCTGGCCCATGGCCGGGACATCCTCGGGGTCGACTACGCCCGGGCGCTCCGGGCGCGCCCGGTGATCCAGGGGGTTGTGGAAGACGCCTTCTCCCATGTCGACCTGATGCTCACCCCAGGCTCGCCGATCACGGCCCCGGAGCGCGGCACCCAGTACCTCGCCGTGCGGGAGCGGAAGTACAAGCTCGGCAACCTGGTCGCCCGCTGCACCTCGCTCTTCGACATCACCGGGCATCCGGCGATCACGGTCCCCTTCGGGACGGACTCGGACGGGATGCCGGTCGGGGTTCAGCTGGTGGGCCGTCTCTGGGACGATCTCAGGACCGTGGAGGCTGCCTCGCTACTCAGCGTCTGACGAGGCCGACTGGAGGTCGGCTCGCAGAATTGCGGCAAGACGCTTCCCATTCCGGGTCATGTACTCCTCGATGAGGAGCGCGGCGCGGTCGGCGTCGCGGGCCACGCATGCGGCTAGCACCCCGGAGTGGTGCTCCCGGTACACCGCGAAGTGGTCGGGATCCACCCGGAGCACCCTGGGAAAGGTCCGGAGCCTGCTGCGTAGGTCGGTGGCGAGTTGGGTGACGAAGTCGTTGCCGGCGAGCCGGAACAGGGAGACCCGGACCTCCCAGGCCCGGTCGTAGAACTCGGGGTCGTAGTCCCCGTACTCCTCGATGAGGGCGGCGAACTCTGCCTCGAACCGCGCCAGGTCCTCGTCGGACGCATGCTCCACCACCCGGCGAATCAGCCAAGACTCGACCATGGCCCGGGCCTCGTAGATCTCGACGATGAAACCGGGGTCGATCTCGGCAACCACTGCCCCGACGCGGGGGATGATCTCGAGGAGACCCTGCTCTGCGAGCACCCGCATCGCCTCTCGCACCGGCTGACGGCTCACCCCGAGCGCGTTGGCCACCTCCGCCTCGGTCAGGCGCTTCCCCGGCTGGATCCGCAGGTTGAGGATCTCCTCGGCGATCCAGTCGGAGACGGCCTGGGCCAGGGTCGGGACCTGGGTCCAGGTACTCCCGGTGGTGGCTCGGCTCGGGGTGGGCTGTGTCATAAGTTCAGGATGCGAGCTGCATTCTGGCCGCTGATCTTCTCGAGGTCGGCCGGATCGAGCTCCTCGAGCACGGCATTGAGCCCGGTGACGCGCTCGTCCCGTCCGATGCTGAAGTCCGTGCCGTAGAGGATCTTGTCGGCACCGGCGTGCTCGGTGACCATGCTGGCCAGGCCCGGCATGAGCTTGCACCACCGCGCCCAGGTGATCGAGGTCTCCAGGTACACATTGGGGTGCTTGCGGGCCAGGTAGGAGGCCGGGCCGAGCGGGCTGGCGTGGCCGGCGATCATGATCGTGTTGGGGCACATGATCGCCAGGTCGTCCAGCAGCTCGATCCGGGCGTTCTCCATCCGTCCCGCGCGCCCGTTGGCCGGGCCGGTGTGGAACAGGACCGGGACGCCCAGCTCGCCGGCGGCGGACACCACCGGGACGAGCCCCGGGTCGTTGAGGGCGAACCCCTGGATCAGGGGGTGCAGCTTCAGGCCCTTGAGACCGAGATCCTCGATGGCGTGGCGTAGGTCCTCCACAGGGTCGACCCGGGGGATGCCGGTGGTCTCGGCGAAGGGCAACACCGACGCCCACCCCACGATCCGGCCGTTGCTGCGCTCGACGAGGTCGGCCATGTCCTCGTTGCGCATGTACGGGGCAATCGGCAGGACACAGGCCCTGTCGATGGCCAGTTCGTCGAGTGACCCGATGAACTGGTCGAGCCGGTCGAACTGGTCGTTCCAGATGTGGGTGTGGACGTCGATCCTCACAGCTCGATCCTCCAGTTGTCCGGACGACCGATCACCTCGGCGCGTGTGGCGTCGGAGATGATGAAGGCGTAGTCACCCGGGTTGACCCTGCCGAATGACGTCCGGGCCATACAGATCGCGGACTTCTCGTAGGGAGCCCGGATCTCCTGGACCACCTCGAGGGTGGCGGGGTCAACGACCTGGCCGAGCAGCGTGCCTCCGTCGACGACCTTCGAGAGGACCTCCACGCCCTGGACGGGGATGTAGATGCCCTGGTGGTCGATGCGGGGGAGGACCCGGGGCGGGCGCATCAGGAGCTGGGACTCGGGGAAGTCCGGCTCGCCATCCTTCATGCCCAGGCCCTTCATGAAGTTGTCGATGCGGGTCATCGACAACTCGAGGAAGCCGTCGGGGAGGACGTTGCCGCCCTGCTCGGCGACGATGGACAGCTTGCCCAAGCTCTTCGCGTACTGGTCGATAGTGCCGCTGAACGGGTCCTTGTCGTGGACGAAGATGAAGTCCGTCGCCATGAGGCGGCAGTAGTCGAAAACCCTCTTCTGCTCAGGCGTCTGATCTCCGTTGACCAGCGTGTAGTCGATCGAGGTCCCGCCACCGCAGTGGTAGTCGATCATCGCGTCGATCTGGGTGACGAAATTCTCGGCGACGGCCGCGGCCAGCTTCTGGGTGATCCAGCCGCCCGCGTCACCAGGGAAGACACGGTTCATGTTGTTCATGTCCGTGTTCCAGCCCTGGCCTGTAGTTCGGGTGGCGGACTCGAAGGCGACGGGGTTGGCGACAGGGATGGCAATCACGGTGCCGGCGAAGTCCGTGTCGGCCCGCTCGAGCCAGGTGGAGACGATGCGGGCGCCGTAGACGGCGTCACCATGGATGTTGGCGATCAGACCCAGCGTCGGGCCCGGGCGATCACCCTGGACCACGTGGACGTGGATGTCGATGGTCCCACCACCGATGCGACGGGCCACGGGCACGACGAAATGCCCGCGCTGTCCGCGGGGGACCTTCCTCAGATCCTCCGGATTTCTCAGCACCTCCGCCATCACGAGCGCTCCTTTCGAGTTCGATGTGCCGTGCCGGGTGGACCGACACTGCACATTCCATACAATCGACGGAGATCAGCATAACCACCCTCTCGCAGAGGTTGGGACCTCGAAACGCGGAACCGCCCGGCCTGGAGCCGGGCGGTTCGCATGTGGTTGTCTGGTCGCTCAGCGGCCGTAGGGGTCTTGGGTCGGATCCTGGGTGCCGAAGCCGGTCGGGTCGGTGATCTGCTGGGTCTGGTCCTCGACCTGGCCGCCATGGATCTCGCCGCGCCAGGCGCCGGTCTCGATCCCTCGCTCCTCGATGAACTCCTTGAAGCGCTCGAGGTCGCCTTCGGCCCGTCGCTCGATGATGCCCAGCGCCTGGCCGATGTTCTCCACGGCGCCTTCGGGCTCGTGGTCCATGGTCAGGGCGATGCGGGTGCGACCGGACTCGAGCGGCTGGAACACGACGCGTCCGGCGTTGCGGGCGCCACTGGTGCTCTGCCATGAGACAACGCGGTCGGGCTCCTGCTCCATGATCCGGGCGTCCCACTCGCGCTCGATGCCGGCGATCTCGGCACGCCAGTGCAGGGTGGCGTCGTCCAGCTGGGTGACTTCCTCGACACCTTCCATGAAGTGGGGGAAGTCCTCGAACTGCGTCCACTGGTTGTAGGCGACGTTCACGGGAACGTCTACTTCCACTGTGGCTGTGACTTCAGCCATTGTTGGTCTCCTTGGGGATTGGATATCGGCCCTACCCCGGGACCGGGGTGGACAAACTACGACCGGTCGATACCGAGCGCGGCCCGCACGATCTACACGGGCCGACCTCCCCAACTCCCGATCCCCGGCCGGGAGCTCTACCCGAGATCTGACGTGCCGGCTGGGCGGATCAGCGTTTG
This sequence comes from Acidimicrobiales bacterium, assembly GCA_024103415.1. Taxonomy (GTDB): domain Bacteria; phylum Actinomycetota; class Acidimicrobiia; order Spongiisociales; family ZC4RG35; genus ZC4RG35. The sequence continues at coordinate 15,844 of JAGFIR010000119.1, read as the reverse complement.
GAGCCGGCCAGCTCCCGACGCGCCGAGCGCTCGTCCCGACGGCTTCGGGCGAGCCCGACCCAGCGCGGGGCCGGCTTCTCGATGAGGTAGTACGAAGCGGTGGCCAGTGCGGTCGAGATGATGAGTGTCGGGATCGCACCCACGCCCACCGTGAGGAACACGTAGTGCCACAGGTAGAGGCCGTAGGAGATCTCCCCGATCCACCCCATCACGGGGGCGCCCATCCAGCCCGCCCCCTGCACCGCGTACTGGACGGCGAGCACTCCCAGAGCGATGGCCGCAAATCCTCCCCAGAAGAACGCGGCGCCCTGTTCTCCGAACACGGGGAGGACCATGCCCACGGCGAGAGCGGGGATCGCCAGGCCGGCAAAGCGCCAGGAGCGCGGTCTCACCACGGCGAGGAGGCAGCCGGCCAGGAGCGCGGCTGCATTGGTGTCGGTGGCGTTGTAGACCCACCCCGGTGACATCACCGCGATGGCGACAACCCGCCAGACGACGGCGAGGGCGAACAGTGTCCCGACGACCGCGATGCGTCTCCGCTTCGGGATCCTCGCCATGACGATGGGCCAGAGCAGGTAGAAGTGAGCCATGACGGCGAGAAACCAGGTGTGGGTCAGGACTCCGAGATCCGCGCCGGCGATGCGGGCGTAGTTGGCGTACTGGCCCAGGGCGGGGAGAGTCCGGCGCCAGTCGAGACCCAGGGCCACCAGGGCGACGCACATGATCAGCAGCGCCGGATAGAGCCGCACTGCCCTCTTGGCATAGAAGGTCCTGAGATCGACGCCACCCGTGTCGTCGATCTCCCTGGTGAGCAGTCGGGTGATGAGATACCCCGACAGCACGAAGAAGACCATGACGCCCCAGTGGCCGGCAGGAAACACCCCTTTGTCGAGGTGATATGCGATCACCATCAGCAGAGCGATGGCGCGCAAACCGTCCAGAGCGTCGACGCGTCTCATGCGCCGTCATACCCCGCCGAACGGCGTTGGCAACATCGACCATCGGGTTTCGCCCCAGACACCGGCGGGGTAGGCCCGCTCCATGAAGAATTCACGCGACCGGGCCGTCGTCGCCGCGATCTGCCTCAGCCTGCTTGTCGCGTGCACCGAGGAATCCGGTCCGACCACCACACCCGGGCCGGTGACCTCTGCGGCGACAGAGGACACGACGACGACCGTGGCCCCGTCGCCCACGACCACCGAGGCGGCCACGACGACCGCGGCTTCAGCCGTTCCGGACCCGACCTTCGAGACGTTCGCCGGCATCGACACGATCGGGGACTTCTCCGGTCTCACGGCCAGCGGTTCGAGCCGCTGGGTCGAGTCGGTCCCCGTCGAAGAGGTGATCGTCACCTCCACCGTCGACGGCTCCGAACAACCCGCCTGGTGGCTGCCGCCGGAGGGCGAGGGGATGCCGTTGCTCGTGATCCTCCACTCCTGGAGCTCCGACTACCGACAGCACGCCGGCATTCCCTATGCAATGTGGGCGGCCGAGAACGGTTGGGCGGCCATCGCCCCCAACTTCCGCGGTGTCAACGACCACCCCGAGGCCATGGGCTCGGATCTGGCCGTCCAGGATGTGGTCGACGCCATCGATTTCGCCCTATCCCAGCCGGGGGTCGATCCGGACCACGTCTATGCAGTCGGCTACTCCGGCGGCGGGATGATGTCGTTGCTGATCGCCGGTCGCTTTCCCGACAAGGTGACGGGTGTGTCGGCCTGGGGGCCGCCCTACGACCTGGTCTGGTTCTACGAGCAGTCGGCCAACGAGGGCCGTGCCTATGCCACCCACATCCGCGCCGGCTGTGGCGGCAACCCGATCGACGACCCCGCTGCCGCAGACGAGTGTCTGCATCGCAGCCCGATGACCTATCTGGACGCGGCCCGGGATGCCGGCGTGGCGGTCATGATCGGACATGGCATCGACGATCACCTGCTCAACCCGCGTCAGTCGGCGGTCGCCTTCAACCAGCTCGCCGATGAAGCCGATCGGTTCAGCGAAGAGCAACTCGAGCAGATCGGGCGGTCGAGTCTTCCCGACGACCTGAGCGGGTCCGTCGACGCCGAGACGTTCTTCGGTGAGGGTGATCCCGAGCCGGTGTTCTCACGCGAATCGGGTGACGTCCTGCTCGTCTACATGAACTCGGACCACGAGATGGTCTACGAGGCGGCGGCCCGCTGGATCGCCAGCCTTCTCCCCTGATCAGCCGTTGACAGCCAGGTGAACGTGATCCAGGTGCACCGTGTTGGTGAAAGAGCGTGACGAGCTCTTGCCGTCGAGATCCCACGGCCCGCCGACCTGTCTCACGTCGGGGTGGTCCAACATCCAGCGCATGATCTCCATGGTGGGCGATCCTTCCTCGTGGTCGTCGATCACGAGGGTGTCCCCGATGCGATGGATGTCGACGGCGCGGCCCACCGTGTGGTGGCTCTGACGGTCGGTCTCGAACACGTTGTGCGGGTGCCCGGTTGCCAGGACGGTGACGCCGTAGGGCGTGACGTCGGCGAGTTGGGACATGACGTCGAGGAGGACCGGGGACACGAGCCCGGCAAGGATGTCGAGCCTGGCGGAGTCGGGCATCTCGATTCGTGGATCGGTGGCCACCTCGTGCGCCCGGTTCAGGTGCTCGATCGTCTCGAACGCACCCCCCGCTGAAGCGAGCCGCTCGAAACGCCATCCGTTGCCGTCGTCGACCAGACGCACGTCGATCGTCCGGACCACGGTCTGCTCGGGCTCGTCGCCTCGTCCGATGGTCTGGCGGGTCACCACCATCACGGAGACGCGGTCGGCAGTGAGCCCACCCAATTGGGGGTAGACCACCTCGCCGCGGGACCAGTAGCCCGGATGGGTGAGGGGCGAGGCCACATCGTCGATGGGCGGGCCTTCCTCGGTTCGGTAGACGAGGAGCCGTCCGGCATGGTTGGTGTTCGCCTCGTAGTTGGCGAGGTCGTGGACGATGTCGACGGCCAACTGCTTCGCATCGGGTGCCACCTCGGACGACGGCACCACATACCGCGAGGCGGCCGGGGGCGGGGCTGGCGCTTCGTCGGCGGCCACAGCGGCGTCGGTCGGGGGAACCGCCGTGGTGGTGGTCGACGTCGTAATTGATGTGGTGGTCGTGTCGATGGCAACCGATTCGGGCAGGTTCGCCCCGGGCGGTTGGGCCTGGCAGGCGGTCATGAGCGCGGCCAGGCACACCACGCCCGTGATCGAGATGGAGAGGAGTCGCCGGCCCTGGGCCCGGGTGCGTGCGTCAGGACGCATCGAGAACAGGGTACGGAGGAATGCTCGCTACTTCGCCGGGGTAATGGTCGCCCATGATCACCATGAGAAAGCGATTGCTGTCGCTCGCGCTGGGGGCCACACTGGCCCTGGGCGTGTTCGCCTGCAGCGACGACGACACACCCGGCACCACCACCCCGATCGACGATACGACTTCCTCCACAGAGCCCGTCGGGTCCTGACGGATGAGATCGAAGCGGAGGTGAGCTGATGGCTTTCGAGCGTCGGGTCGCCTACGACCCGCTGTGGACCGAGAACATCGGAAGGTTCCCCGCCCTGCGGGACCTCGCCCGTCGTGCCCGGCAGCTCACCTCCGACCTGCTCGATCGGCTCACGGTCCGAGTCAGCGGTGCTATCGCGGTGGCCGAGGATGCCGCCGCCCGGACACTGACGCGGTTGAGGTCGATCTCCGTGACAGATTCCGCTCGACTCCTGAGAGACCGGTGGACCGGGCTGCGTGGACGGCCCCGCCAGGAGCCGAGACAGCGGGTGGTCACCGTCCCGCCCCCGGTGCCCTCCGCACCGGTCGTACCCACCGCGATCCCGGCCCCCGTGCCGGGGAGCGAGCCGATCACCGTCGTGGTGGAGAGCACCGAATCCAGACGACTCCCCATCGTCATATCAGAGCAGGCATTCACCTGGGGCATCGTCGCCGCCAGCGTGGTGCTCGTGATCTTTGCCCTGCGCACCACTCAGGCCGTGGCGTCCGCGGTCATGGACTTCGTGGCGCAGTCCGTGAACGGGTTCCTCACCCGTCTCGGCTTCCCGCCCGCCCTCTGATCCGGCGATCCGACCTGCGTCGTCGGTCCCCTTCGGCCTAGGGTCGGTGCTCCGACGATACGGAAGGAGTCGTGATGAGCACGACGTCCGAGGCGTACGAGAGATACGTCGGAGACCCCGGGGAGAACTACCAGAAGTACTTCGTCCCCACCATCGGCGAGCCCGCGGCGAGGCGCGTTGTCGAGACGGCCGACGTCCGGCCCGGCGAGACGGTCGTCGATGTCGCATGCGGCACGGGGATCGCCGCGCGCCTTGTCGCCGGGGCGACGGGCTCACCGGGGGAGGTGATCGGCGTCGACCCGGTCGGCCCCATGCTCGAGGTGGCGCGTCGGGTCGGCCCCGGGATCAGGTGGCTTCAGGGCCGGGCCGAGGAGCTTCCACTGGAGCCCGACACGGCCGACGTGGTGATCTGCTCCCAGGGGTATCAGTTCTTCTCCGGCAAGCCGGAGGCGCTGCGGGAGATGACCCGCGTCCTCCGGTCCGGGGGTCGGGCGGTCATCGGGACGCCGGGGCCGATCCCCGAGGCGATGATCGAGATCTCCGAGACCATCCGCAACAACGTGAGTCCCGAAGCTGCCGGGTTCGTGTCGGTCGTCTTCTCGGTCCATGATCCCGGCGCCATGGAGGACGCGATGTCAGCAGCCGGCTTCACGGCCGTCCAGGCCGAAAATCGGCCACTGACCCTGCGGGTCCCGCCTCCCGCGGACTTCTTCTGGCAGTACGTCACCAGCACACCTCTGGCGGGCGTCGTCAGCAAGCTCGACCCGGTTCGCCGGGCCGCGCTCGAGGAGGAAGTGATCGACCGGTGCGCGCGATTCGTCGAAGACGACGGGATGACCATCGAGCCGGGATTCCTGGTGGCTACCGGCCGCCTCGCCTGAGGGTCACTCGTCGAGGATCACGAACCCCTGCTTGAGGGCGACATCACGGGCGAGACCTTTTGGAACGACCATCCGCCAGGCATGGAAGACGATCTCGGCGAGCTCGTCCTCGTCGATCGCCTCGAGCCGGACCCGAGCCCAGTGGTATCTCATGTCCACGGGCTCGGGCATGAGGAACTTGTGGGGCTCGGCCTCGACGAGCGCGTCACGCTCGTCCTTGGGGAATCCGAATCCCATCAGGGTCTCGTCTTTGGACACGGAGGCGAAGACCAGGCTCTGCACTCGGAACTTGACCCGCCCACGGACCAGTGCCTCATAGGCGCGGGGCAGTGACAGGGCCTCGCGGCGGATGTCGGCGAGCGTCACACCCATGTCCGGGGACGCTACGCCCGATGGCGGTCAGCCGGCGACCGGGACCGGCTCCGGCTCGGGCAACTCGAAGTGGTGGTAGTCGGCCAAAGGCTTGCGCACGAGCGCGACCCGGGCGGCATTGAGGATCGCCAGCACGTCGATCACCTCCTGGGCCACCGCGCCGTAGATCGGCGGGAGCTTGCCCATCACCGCGAGGACCATCCCGATCATCGAGAGGAAGATGCCGCCCACGGCGCTCTGCAGCGCGATGCGTCGCATGCGCTCCCCGATGTGGAGCAGCTCGTCGAGCCGCTCCATCGACGAGTCGAGGATCACCACGGCCGCCGCCTCGGAAGTGACGTCGCTCTCCTGGCCGAAGGCGACGCCCACGTCGGCGGCGGTCATGGCGGGGGCGTCGTTGATGCCGTCCCCGAGGAAGAGGGTGGTGCCCTTCTCGTTCTCGGCGTAGACGAGAGCCAGCTTGTCCTCGGGGGACATCTCCGCATGGACTTCGTCGATGCCCACCGTCTCTGCCAGGTACATGACCTCGGACGCCCGGTCTCCCGAGACCAGCATGGTCTTGGTCACCCCGTGACGCGGGCCGAGGTGCCTGACGAACTCGGCCGTCCCCACCCGGGGCTCGTCACGGAACTGGATCGTGGCGGCGTACCTGCCGTCAACGATCACGACCGCCTCCATCCCGGCCTTCTCCCCGAGGATGTCGTCCCCGTCCACCCCGGTGAGCTGCGCCGCCTTCCGGCGGTTGGTTATGCGCAGCTCGCGGCCGTCGACGACGCCGGTCAGCCCCTCGCCGGAGCGCTCCGACAGACGCTCGACGTTGGCCGCGAAGTCCTCGCCCAGTTCCTCTTCGGCGGCATGGACGACGGCCGACGCCAGGGGATGACGCGAGTAGCGCTCCAGGGCTCCGGCCAGACGCAGCACCTCCGAACGCTCGAACGACGGCTCGACGTCGACACGGGTCACCACTGGGCGCCCGTAGGTCAGCGTCCCCGTCTTGTCGAACATCATCGTCGTGGTCTTGGAGATGCGTTCCAGCGCACCCGGGTCCTTGACGATGATCGCCTGACGGGCGGACAGGTTGATGGCGCCGACGATCGCCACGGGGACGCCGATGAGAAGCGGACAGGGAGTGGCGATCACCATCACCGACAGGAAGCGCTCCGGGTCGGAGGACAACACCCAGCCGAGGATGCCCATGGCGAGGGCGAGCACCGTGTACCAGGCGCCGAGACGGTCGGCGAGACGACGCATCTTCGGGCGGTTCTCCTCGGCCTCGGCGAGCACACCGACGATCTGGGCGTAACGGGAGTCGGCCGCGGTCTTGGTGGCGCGGATCACCAGAGCGTCCTCGCCGTTGATCGCTCCCGAGAGCACCGAGGAGCCGACCGACTTCGTGATCACATAGGGCTCGCCGGTCAGATACGACTCGTCCATCGAGCCGTGGCCGGAGACCACCTCGCCGTCGACGGGGCACACCTCGTGGGGAAGGACGAGCAGCCGGTCGCCGGGCTCGATCATCTCAACCGGGATGTCCTCGGTCCGCCCGGCGTCGTCGACCAGACGATGGGCCAGGGTCGGGGCCCGCTTGGCGAGCGCCTCGAGCACCCGCGCCGCGCGTGCGGTGGCGGCCTCCTCGAGCGCCTCACCGCCCGACAGCATCAGGACGATGATCGCGGCCACCAGCCACTCGTCCAGGAGGACTGCGGTGACGATGGCGATCGCCGCCAGCAGGTCAGCGCCCGGAGTGCGGGCGATCAGGTCTTTGACGATCTCCCAGACGAGGGGGATGCCGCCGATGACGACGATCGCCCACAGCGGGATGAGTCGGGCCGTATCGCCCGCTCCGGCCCACCCCAGCACGAGATGGGCGACGATCGCCAGCACCGACGCGACTGCGATCACGCCCTGGCGGGACTGGATGAAGAGTCGGAAGCGGCTCACGATTTCCCGTCACCGTAGACCGGGACGGGCCGTTGTCGCGGCGCGAAGGAGGGGGTGACGCCCCCTGCGTCACCCCCTCTTCTGCTCCGTCGCAGGGGGGTCTGTCACTCCTCGCCGAACACCGGCACTCCTTCGGGGCACAGACGGACCTTGGGGTTGAAGTCCACGAACATGCCCGACGGGTTGTCCTTCCACAGCCACGCATGCAGGACCCAGAGGGGCAGCACGGGGTGCTGGTGGAAATCGATGCCGAACAGGTTCGGAGGCTCGGCCCCGGACCACGCGTCCACGGGGACGATGTACTCGTGGGCCACGAGCCCGGCGATCTCGCCGGAGGCGTCCAGCTCGTAGACGAGCGCCTCGGGAGCGGTGATGTCCACCTGGTCGTCCAGGAGCTCTCCGTTGAGGTAGTGGAGACCCATTCCGCCGAGGTCGACGTTCTCGAAACAACCCAGGTCCTCCATCGTCGAGCCGTAACCGGCCGCCTCTGCCGCCGACACGTCCTGGAAGGCGGCGCCGGCCAGTGTCGCCGCCACGATGTCCGCCTGGTCGGCCTCGACCCCGCCGCCGTGACTGTGTTCGGTCGTGGTGGTCGTCGGCGCGGGAGCCGTGGTGGTCGTCGCCGGGGCTGCGGTCGTGGTCGGACCGGTGGTGGTGGGCTCTTCTGACCCGGCAGCGCACGCCGCCGCGAGAACGGCCAGCGCCGCCAGGAGCGCCATTCTCTTCACCCTCTACCTCCCGACGTAGAAGTACGGGTCGAGGACCGAGATCTCCGAGATCCGGTCGACGGGGAGGCCGTTGATCTCGGCAGCCCGGCGCACAGCCTCGGGCGATGGCCCGTCGTAGACGCAGAACGTCTTGGTGTGGTCGTCGGTGACGAACGTCTGGACCCAGAACACTTGCTCGGAGGCGTTGTTCTCGACCACTCCGAGCATCGCCTTCCGTCCGTCCTCGGTGGACGGGATCTCCAGGCCGCTCGGGAAGTTGCGTTCGACCATGTAGCGGGGCATGTCTTTCCTCCTCGTTCCCGGACCGGGTCGTTCCCGGTCACCTGTCGGGAACGTACGAAGAGGGCCCCGGTGGGTCGTCGGGGTTCACCCCTATCCGGGGGTGGACGCGCCCCTATTTGCGACCCCGAGGCGGTGGGCGGCTCGGGCCGCCTCTGCTCTCGTGGTGACCCCGAGCCTGGCGTAGATGGCGGAGACGTGGTGTTCCACCGTCTTCTTGGAGATGTACAGCCGGTCGGCGATCTCGTCGTTGCCGTAACCCTCGGCGATGAGCGCCAACACCTCGACCTGGCGGTCTGTGAGACGCGCCGGGTTGGCGAGAGTGCGCTCGGTGGGCCGGGGTGGGAGGTTGTCCACGCCGAGTGAGCGAAGGCTGTTGCGGATCCGATCCCCGAGTGGTCTGGCGCCGAGACCGTCGAGGATGTCGAGTGCTTCGAGTTGGGCTTCGGCGGGACCGTCGGCGAGGGCCATGGCGACTTCGTAGGGGCATCCGAACTCCCGCCACTTCCCGGCGGCCGCCTCCCAGTCGCCGGCCATCTGGAGGGCGAACGGCTCGGCGGCGTTCTCGGGTGGGGCGTTGATGAGCCCGATCCTCCACATCCAGAACCCGAGCTCGCCGCGGCCCCACGGGCTGTCGGTGTCGAGGGCGCGCCCGTAGGCGTGCTTCAACTCCTCGGCCCCGCCGTCGGTGTGCCCTGCCAGCCAGTGGTACTCGACGAGGCCGCAGACTGCGTTCCAGCCGTGCTGGACCTCGTGCCCCCGGGCCACCATCGCCATCCTCTCGAGAAGAGACGCACCACCCGGGTCACCTCGCCGGACCCTGACCCGTCCCAATGCACTCAGGGCAGTGATGTGTGCGATGCCCTCGCGGAGGTCTGTGGTCCGATCGACCAGCTCGGCGATGGACACCGCGTCGTCCCATCTGCCCTGCTCGAACGCGATGCGCGCCTGCCAGGACCGGGCATAGGTGAGGGTGGCGTCGGCATCCAGCTTGAGGTCGAGGACGACGGCGCGGTCGAGCGTGGGCAGGGCCACGTCGTACAGACGCGCCTCTCCTGCTCCCGAGCCGAGCATGTTCAGTGCGCTGGAGACGTATCGCTCGTTCCCCATCCGCTCTGCCATGACGATGGCGTCCTGGAGGAGACGGGCCCCCTCGTGGGGGTCGCCCATTACGATCTGGTTGGCGCCCTCGATCATCAGCGTGAGGAACATGACTCGCTCGCTGCCGAGCTCTTCTGCCAGCCTTCGGGCCTCGGCGTTGTAGGAGAAGGCGGGCCCGGCCTTGCGAGCAACCATGTATCCATGGCCCGCGCGGTAGAAGGTGTGGGCCAGCAGCTCGCTGGGACCCCGGGGGCGGAGAAGGGCAAGCGCCTCCTCCATCAGGGGCCACCCCTCATCGATGCGCCTGAGATACCAGAGGATGGCCTGCAGCCTGCTCAGCCCATCGGCCAGCTTCTCCACCGCCCCTACCTGCCGGAAGTACTCGATGGCCAGCCGCATCTGCTCCGCCGCCTCGTCCATCTCCTCGACGTAGCGCAACTCGTCGGCGAGCCGCACCCGCAAGTCGGCAGTCCGGTCGGGACCGAGGATGTCGGGGTGGTTCAGTGCCGCCCGATAGAAGGCGACCGCCTCCCGGGAAGAACCGCGCTTGGCGGCCTCCGCGGCGGCCCGCGGAGCGTGCTCGACCACCAGGTCCGACCGGCCGGCCCGTATCGCGTGGTGGGCGATGCGCGCCAGATCGTCGGAGCCGTCCAGGATCTCGAGCATGCGGAGGTGGAGTCCGAGACGCCGGGCCGGAGGCAGAGTCTCCTCGACCGCGGCGCGGGCCAACTCGTGGCGGAAGCGGAGGTGGTTGCCCTCTCCGATCAGCACCCCCGCCGAGAGCGCTCGATCGACGTCGTCGAGCTCGGCATCGGCGATGACGACCGCGTGAGGGATCTCGAGGGAGCGTGGCGCCACGCTGACTCCCTCGACGACGCGTCTCGCGCGGCCACCGAGCTGGGCCACCCGGGCGAGGACGGCCTCCTGGACGGTGGTGGGGAGGTCGCCGCCGCTGGCAAGGACCTCGGTCACGAAGAACGCGTTCCCGTCGGTGATCCTCATCAGCTCTTCGGGATCGACACCGGAGTCGCGGGCGAGTTGGGTGACTGCGTCGAGGCTGAGCGGAGGCACGGGCAGCAGGTGGGTGGAGGACAGGGGGGTGAGCTGGCCGAGCAACGGTCGGGCGGGGTGGTCTCCGACGATCTCGTCGTCGCGGTAGGTGGTGACGAGGACGCCTTTGGAGTCGTTGATGCGGCGACCCATGTAGCGGAGAAAGTCGAGAGTGGCGGCATCGGCCCAGTGGATGTCCTCGAGCACCAGCACCACCGGACGGATGGTGTGACGGACCCGATCGAGGATGTCGGCGAAGACGTCTATCGGGTCCCGGTCCAGGTCGAGCCCGGGTAGGTCCGACGCGAAGTCCCGGACGGGACCCAGCGGGCGGGGAGTCGTCAGGGGATCGCAGGCGCCGAACAGGATCAGGGTCGACTCGTTCAGGTTCTCGATGAAAGCGCGAACCAACGAGGTCTTTCCCGCCCCGGCTTCCCCGGCAATGAGCACGAGGGAGCCCCGGCCCGAGCCGGCGTCGACCATACGGTCGCCGAGGGCGCCGAGCAGACCTTCCCTTTCGAGGAGCACGGCTCCGAGGCTACGCCTCCGGCACACCGCCAGAGCGGTCCGGTGGGATCAGGAGTCGGGTGGTGGGGGGAGATTGGCGCAGGCCACGGCCCACTCCTCCGGGAGCCGGACCCCGGATGGTCTGGCCATCAGGGCCAGGTAGATGTCGGAGCCGGTCCCCTCGACGGTGTGTGCCGGCTCCCCATCGCCCCAGGTCCAGGTGCGTTCGAGATCGGTGGCCTTCGCTTCGAGGGTCGGCACGGTGTCGAGGAGGGGGGCCCACATGGAAGAGAACTCGTCGAGGGCGGTCGCGGCCACGAGCCCGGTGAGAGGGGTGGCTTCACCGAAGGCATGCTGGGCGTCCCAGCGGTGGACTCCGGTCTCCACGAGCATCCGTCGGACCCAGCGGCCGACGGTGGAGTCCGTCCCGAAGCCCCAGACGTTGGCGTCGGGGTCGGCATAGCGGAACACTGCGATCAGCTCGGTCAGCTTCTGGTCGCCCCAGTCCAGTGGGTCCCGGCCGATGGGAAGGGTCGGCCGGGTCACGCGCTCGGTCGGGAGCTCTCTCACGACCTTGGTGGCGAGGGCGTGGATCGAGGCGGTGTGACTGACCAGGTCGGCCAGGGTCCACTGCGGGTACTGCGGTACCACGCGCCCGGGCTCTCGTCGGGCGGTGGACACCAGGCGTCGTCCTTCGGACTCGATCGCGGCAAGCAGCACGGCGTCGACCATCGTGATCAGTGTTTACAGGCCGCGGTGTCAGTCCTCAAATGACTTTCACTCCCTGGTGACGAAGGAGAACTCCCCGTCGGACTCCAGGACCGCGTATTCCACGTCGTTGAGGCTGCCGATTCCCTTGAGCCGGGCGGCTTCCTTCAGGTCGTCCAGGGTGAGGCGCTCCCGCTTCATGCGATCGAAGAGCGGTTCACCGTTCCTGAGGACGATCACGGGCTCGCCGGCCAGGAGGCGTCGCGAGACCGGGAGGTGGCGGGTGATGGCGTTGGCCACCAGGGTCCATCCCACGAAGATCGCCACCGCGAGCAGGGCTCCGGTGATCGACATGTCCTCCTGGTTGACACCCTGCTGCACGACGTCGCCGATGACCACGATGAGGATCAGGTCGAGCGGGGTGAGCTCCGCCAGCGAGCGCTTGCCGGTGCCTCGAACCATCAGCCAGAGGAACCAGAAGACGACCGTTGCCCGAATCGCTATGTCCATTGTGCCCTCCTCATGGCACGACTCTCGTGTGGAACTCCAGCGACAACGCTTCCTCGCCCTGCACCTCCACCGCGACCACGGTCGTCCGCCCGCTCTGCACGGTGGGCTGGAGCCGGGCGTCGAAGCTCACTGTCAGCCGGGACGCACCGTCTGGCACCTCGAACGTCCACCAGATCCAGCGGTCGTCCTGGAACGTGGATACCGGTGTCGGGTCGAGACCGTTCTCGTCGAACATGTCGAGAAAGGCGCTCTCCACCCTCGTCATCACCGTCTCGGGCAGGGGAGAGCCGTCCACGGTCGCCACGGAGATGGCGAAGGGCGTTGCGATCCCGGGCCGGGTGACCTCGGGGTGGAGGACTTCCAGGGTGATCCCCCCGGATGTCGCCACGGCGGTGGCGGTTCTGAGGCCGAGAAAGCCGAAGAGGGCAGCACCGACCAGCAAGGCGATGACACCTTGGGAGATGAGCCGGAGCCAGCGATCCGGCCCGTCGGTCCCGACGTCGTCGTCTGGGCGCGTGGAGAGGATGGTCCGGTCGGAACCCATGGCCGGAAACTACCCCTCCGGAAGGGGCGCTAAGCGGCCTACCCGGTGGGAGAGTGACGATCGACCACCCGGAGCACCTCCGACATGTCCATCTCAGGGAAGGGGTCCGGGGCCATCAGACCCAGGATGCGCTGCTGCGAGCGGGCGTGGACGATCACGGAGCCCTCGTATCGCTCGGCCAGCTCGGACGGCGGGGTGCGGCAGCACGACGGGTCGGGGCAGGTCGACGACTCCCTGTTGGAGGTCTCCCTCCCCCTGAACCACTGCGCCTGATCGAAGGGGACACCGAGGGTCACGGCGAGGACGGGGACGCGCCCCTCTTCGATGTGCGTCGTGCAGAAGTAGGTGCCGGTCGGAGTGTCCGTGTACTGGCGGTGGGTGGCGAACCGGTCCTCGGAGTGGAACGTCATCTGCGATCCCCAGCGACGGCAGAGACGCTGGGTCTCGATGCCGCCGTGCTCGTCGCGAGGGACGGGCGCCCCGTCGTTGACCATGCCCTTGATCACGGTCCCGACCTCGTCGCTCACCACCATGTGGCAGGCGATCCCGAGATGGTGATGCGCCAGGTTGGCCATCCGCCAGGCGGCCATCTCGTAGGAGACGTAGAACAACTCTTTGAGATCTTCGACGTCCAGGTCCCGCTCCTGTTTGGCCAGGCGCAGGTGCTCCACCGCCGCCTGCTCGGGGATGAGGACTGCGGCAGCGAAGTACGCGCTCTCCATCCTCTGACGAAGGAAGGTGTTCAGATCGGGTTCCGGCTCGTGCTCGAGCAGGAACGTACCGAACGTCTGGATGAGAGCCTTGCGGGCCTGCCGGGTCCGGAGCTCGTTGCGCTGGGCGATGTAGACCCGACGGGATCCGGTGTCGATGATCGAACGGGCGAAGCCCGGCATGTCGGTGATGGAGACGATCTCGTATCCGAGGTGTGCGGCGAGATCCAACAGGTTGCGTGACGAGAAGGGAACGGGCCCCTCGTGGCCGGCCGCCCGAAGCGCGGCAGCGGCGGCCTCCTCGACGTGGGGCAGGTATCCCTTGGTCTCCCCCAGGAGGGCGTGGACGGCGGCGTTGGCGCGCCGCACGTCGTCCGATCCGGCGGAGTCGAGGCCAGAGCGTTCACGCAAAGCCCGCTGCAGACCGACGATGTACGAGAGGGTCGTGTTGTCCAGCTTCGCGCCGGGCTTGACGCTGGGGAGATCGAGGTCCTCGAACAGGGACGTCTCCTGAAACCGGAGCATCTCGAGCTCGAGTGCGTCCCGACGGGTGGGTGGCTCGAGGTCGAGCAACTCGGCCGGATCCACCGAGAGCGCCGAGGCTATCTCCATCACCAGGCCCAGGCGCGGCTCCTTCTTGCCGTTCTCCACCAGGGAGAGATACGGCGCGGGCTTGCCCACCCGTTCACCGAGTTCGTCGAGGGTGAGGTTGGCCTTCTTCCGGTGGAAGCGGAGACGACGGCCGAGAACCATCGGATCGAGGGTCGTGGTTTTGCTCATTTCTGTCCTGGGTCGAAAGATCGCACGATCTTATCTTCGAGAAGCGACCGATGCCGGGTGTGAGCGGGAAAACACTACGTGCTTATGAATCAGTTCCATGAGACCGCCGTCGAACGGCGGGTGATGACACCAGACGCCGTGGCCTTCCTCGTCGACCTGGAGAGGGAGTTCGGTTGGAGACGCGGTCGGATACTCGACGCGCGGGAGGCCCGTCAGCGGCGCATCTCGGCCGGCGAGATGCCCGATTTCCTCCCCGAGACCAGAGAGACCCGGGAATCGGAATGGGTTGTCGCCCCGGTGCCGTCCGCGCTCGAGGATCGACGGGTCGAGATCACCGGACCGGTCGAGCGGAAGATGATGATCAACGGTCTCAACTCCGGCGCGCGGGTCTACATGGCCGACTTCGAGGACGCGACCACTCCCACCTGGGACAACCTGATGAACGGCCACATCAACCTGGTCGACGCATACCGGCGTGAGATCAGGCTCGACACCGGTGATCGCACCTATCGGCTCGGCGACGCCCCGGCGACGCTCATGGTCCGTCCGCGGGGCTGGCATCTCGAAGAGAAGCACTTCCTGGTCGACGGGGTGCCGATGTCGGCGTCGCTGTTCGACTTCGGGCTCTACATGTTCCACGGTGGCCGCGAGGCCATCGCGACGGGGTCGGGCCCGTTCCTCTATCTCCCCAAGCTCGAGTCACACGAGGAGGCGCGTCTCTGGAACGACGTCTTCGTCTGGACCCAGGACCGCCTCGACATCCCACAGGGCACCATCAAGGCCACCGTCCTCATCGAGACGATCCTCGCCGCGTTCGAGATGGACGAGATCCTCTACGAGTTGAGGGATCATTCCGCAGGGCTCAACGCCGGGCGCTGGGACTACATCTTCTCGCTGATCAAGAAGTTCCACGCCCATCCGGAGTTCGTCCTCCCGGATCGGGGTCAGGTCACGATGACCGTCCCCTTCATGAGGTCCTATTGCGACCTCCTGGTGTCCACCTGTCACCGGCGCGGCGCCCACGCCATGGGCGGGATGTCGGCCTTCATCCCCAACCGCCGGGACACCGCGGTGACCGAGCGGGCGCTCGAAGCGGTTCGTGCGGACAAGTCACGTGAGGCGGGGGCCGGCTTCGACGGGACCTGGGTCGCCCATCCCGACCTGGTCCCGGTGGCGATGGCCGAGTTCGACCGGGTCCTCGGTGATCGGCCCCATCAGATCGACCGTCGCCGTGACGACGTCTCCGTCACGGCCGCCGACCTCCTCGACCTCGACTTCCCGGGCAGCGTGACGCTCGACGGCGTTCGCAGCAACGTTTCGGTCGGCATCCGCTACCTGTCCGCCTGGCTCGGCGGCACCGGAGCCGTCGCCCTCGACAACCTCATGGAGGATGCCGCCACCGCAGAGATCTCCCGGTCCCAGATATGGCAGTGGCAGCGCCATGGGGTGACCACCGACGACGGCCAGGTCGTGGACGAAGCGCTCGTGCGTCGTCTCGCCGCCGAGGTGGTGGAGACCGAGGAGAGGGGCCCGTTCGCCGAGCGGATCGAGGAGGCACGCAAGGTATTCGAGGACGTAGCGCTGAGCGATCACTTCACCGACTTCCTGACACCGACCGCATACGAACTGATCAACTGAGGAGAGAGGAACCATGGACCGCATCCAGAACGC
>JAGFIR010000104.1 GCA_024103415.1 Acidimicrobiales bacterium | reverse complement strand
ATCGGTCTGCATCGCGAGTCGACCGGCCTGGTGTACTTCCGGAACACGAACTCGACCGGTGTCGCCGACTTCCAGTTCATCTACGGAAACCCGGGCGACAAGCTGGTGGCGGGGGACTGGGACGGCGACGGGACCGACACCGTTGCGGTCTACCGCCCCTCCGACGGTCGCTTCTACATCAAGCTCCAGAACAGGCAGGGAGTGGCGGACGTGGTCATCTACGCCGGGAAGATGACGGGCGCGGTCACGGTCAGTCCCTGAGGCTCAGGCCGGCTTCGGCGCGAGTTTGGCCGATCCCAGCATGCCGGCTGCGAGCAGACGGTCGATGGTGAGAGCCGCGGCGAACACGAACATCGAAGTGATGAAGTAGGCGTACCGCGGCATCGCCCAGTAGATGACGGTGCGGAGCATCCAGCTGGAGACACAAAGGGGCACGATCAGCCAGGAGAATCCGGGCTGCCACGACCTGGGGACGAGGAGCGCGGCGAGGCTCAGGGTCACGAGGGCCGCAGTGGTGATCCGCGCCAGGTCGTTCAGTGCGGTGCTGAACCGGACGGGGATGGCCTCGAATTCGGGGTCTCCGTAGAAGTCCCCCTTGGATGTCGCCCAGATGACGGCGTAATCCGGTGCGCCGAAGAGACGCAGGGTGCCGATTCGGATGTCCTTGACCAGGTTCAACGGGTGCGCCTTGATGTGCTGCCAGCCGAGCTTCCATCCGAGGGCGCTCTGTTGCTCCGACGGCAGCCCGACCAGGGGGTTGCCCTCGGTGTAGTCGCCGTAGTTGCCGGAGTCGTTGTGGGCGAAGTAGAAGTTGAGCCCGGCGCTGGCCGAGAGACCCGTCTCGGGCCCGACGACCACTGCGTTACGCACGTACCAGGGGATCACGACCACGAGCACGGCCGCCGCGGCCACCGCGAGCAACTGCACGCGTCTCTTGAGAGGAAGTGCGCTCCGCATCCCGATCAGTCCCCACAGGCCGACGGCCGGGAGATAGAAGACCGCCTCGCCCCGGGTCACGACCGCCAGGCCGAGCAGCACGCCGGACGCCGCGAACCTGCGTGATGAGGGCTCACCCGTGAGCAGGTAGATCGCTCCCAGCATCAGCAGCACGAAGAGGTGCTCGGTCGCCAACACGGGGGAGAAGACCACGAAGGTGGGGAAGAGAGCGAAGATCCCGGCCGCGATGAGAGCAGCCCGACGCGTTGGCAGCACGCGCAGAGCCAACGAGGTAGACCAGTAGGACGGAGGCGGTGCCGACTAGGACCATCGAGAACGCCAGCCACAGGTCGGAGCGTGAGATCAGAGCGAAGCCGGCCAGGAATGTTGGGTGGACGGGCAGGAAGAACGCCGTGGGCTCCGGATAGCCGAATTGCAGGTGATCGATGATCCCCAGCGCGAGCGTCCTGTAGTCGTTGAAGTCCGACACCGGCATGGGTCGCACATGGAGCATCCAGGCGAGGCGGGCGAGGAAGCCGACGGCGACGATGACGGCCGCCGGCAGATGGGGGCTGCGCCGCAGGCCGGTTCGGTGGGCAAGGGAGGGGGGATCGCTGGCCATGTGGCGCTGCGAGGCTACCTTCGACGATCGTCCGTGCCTCACCCCGGTGGCGGTGATCCGCCGGGGAGGTTCCCGAAGTTGCCGGCCACCGGCCACATGGACGCCGACCCGTACTCGAAGCTCTCATCTGCGACGCCCTGTGTGTTGGAGAACTTCAGGTACATCATCCCGTTCGA
>JAGFIR010000073.1 GCA_024103415.1 Acidimicrobiales bacterium | reverse complement strand
GCCGAGCGAGACCCGATGATGCGGTTGACCAGGGTCGACTTCCCGACGTTCGGGCGTCCGACCACCGCCACGACCGGTAGTGAGCTCATGGCCCGGTCAAGCCGAGATCAGACGAAGGGCCTCGGTCGCCGTCCACTCGCGGTCACGGTCCAACAGCGGGGATTCCCCCACGACCCGTGCCGTCACGCCGGCCTCGACAAGGCCCTGGAGCGTGGTGACGAACGCCCGAAGCTGACGCGGCAGCGGGAAGTACTCGGCTTCCTCCGTAGTGGACCGGAGTTCGAAGCCCATCGTCGGAGCCAGGCGATCGATGACGCTCTGGACGAGATGATCGGGTGCAGATGCCCCGGCGGTGAGACCGACCACCCGCGTTCCTTCGAGCCAGGCGGGGTCGATGTCGTCGGCGGAGTCGATCCGCTCCGCCCGCGCCCCGCGCTCTCTCGCCACCCGGACCAGGGCCTGGGTGTTCGACGAGTTGTCGGAGCCCACGACCAGGACGAGGTCGCACTCGCTGGCCAGCTCGGCCACGGCGCCCTGCCGGTTGGTCGTGGCGTAGCAGAGGTCCGACTTGCGGGCGGTCTTTAGCTCCGGGAAGCGCTCCTGTGCCGTGTCGAAGACGTGCTGCCACTCGTGCATGCCGAGGGTGGTCTGGGCGACCAGCGCCACCTTGGAGGGGTCACGCGGGGCGAAGCCGTCGATGCCGGTCTCCGGCTCGACCAGGGTGATGGCGTGCGGCGCCTCCGCCACGGTGCCGACGGCCTCGTCGTGGCCCTCGTGGCCGACGTAAATGATGTCGTAACCCTTGGACGACAGTTGCTTGACCTCATGATGGACCTTGGTCACCAGGGGGCATACGGCGTCGATGACGACCGCGGCCCGCTCCGAGGCCTGGTCGATCACCTGTGGGGCAGATCCGTGGGCGGAGAGCATGACCGGAGCACCGACCGGCACTTCAGAGACGTCGTTGACGAAGACCACGCCGACGCGTTCGAAGGCCCGCACCACCCACTCGTTGTGGACGATCTCGTGGTAGCAGTAGACGGGCGGCTCGAAGATGCGGGTCATCCAGGTGAGCGCCTTGATCGCCATCTCGACCCCGGCGCAGAAGCCGCGGGGCTCGGCGAGGAGCACTCTCTCAACTGTCATGTCCGGCCAATGCTAGGGGCCGCCCCGTGCTTCACGACTTCGCGGCCACGAGGGCCGATACCGCCTCCACCACCTCTTCGAACGCGAGGTCGGACGTGTCCACCACGACGGCTCCGTCGGGCACGGTGAGCGGGGAAACGGCGCGAGTGGAGTCGTAGCGATCCCGGCGCTCCAGATCGTTGGCGACCGCCTCGGGATCCTCTCCCCTCTCCATGGCCCTGCGGCGCGCCCTGACCTCGGGTCTGGCGTCTAGATACACCTTGACTTCGGCGTCCGGAAAGACCACAGAGCCGATGTCGCGGCCTTCGACCACCGCCGAACCGCCCTCCTCTTCGACCCAGGCGCGCTGACGCTCCACCATCATCCGGCGCACCTCGGGGTGGGCGGAGACCGCCGACACCGCGCCGGTCACGTCGGCCTCACGGATCCGCTCCGACACGTCTCTCCCATCGAGAAAGGTCATGCCGGCCTTCTGGTCGATCTCCACGCCCCGGACCACCTCCACCACCGCATCGGCGTCGTGAGGGTCTACTCCGGCCTCCAGGACGGCCAGCGTCGCGGTCCGGTAGAAGGCTCCGGTGTCGAGAAAGGGCAGCCCGAACCGATCGGCGATGGAGCGCGTCACGGTGCTCTTCCCGGTCCCGCTGGGACCGTCGATGGTGACTATGGGCGGCACTGGAAAGCGAGGTTAGAGAAGGCTGGAACAGATGGAGAGGCCCGGCCCCAGAGGGGTTGTCCAAATTGGGGGGTTCTTCGGACATTGGGGGCGAGAACGGGGCCGGAGACCTCTCTCTTCCAGATCAAGGTAGCCGAAGACCGGTCCAGATGCACGCTCATCGCGAGCTGCCGGCGCCGACCAGGCGTTCCACGTCCTCCCAAAACCCGGGCCAGGTCTTGGCCACCACTTCGGGATGGTCCACCGCCACGCCCTCGATCCGCAGCCCGGCCAGCGCCAGCGACATGGCGACGCGATGGTCGCCATGTGCGGCCACGACGGCCGCGGCCGCGTCTGCCGGCGGGTCGATGGAGATGGAGTCCTCCGTCACCTCGACCCGGGCGCCGAGTCGCCCCAGCCCCTCCGCCATCGCCGCGAGCCGATCGGACTCCTTGTGCCGGAGGCTGCCGAGACCCGTGAGACGACTGTTCCCCCTGGCGAAGAGACACGCCACGGAGAGCCCCAGCGCCCCGTCGGGCGCCCCCTCCATGTCGGCTTCGATGGGATCCAGCCCGTCGGGGCCTATCACCCGGACACCGACGTCGACTGCATCCACGATGCAACCCATGGCGCGGAGATGTTCGAAGACCTCCATGTCCGGCTGGCGGTCGTTGGCATCGAGACCGAGGATCGTCACCTCGCCGCCGGTGATGGCCGCGGCCACGGCGGGATAGACGGCGGAGGATGCGTCCGGCGGGACGCCATACGAGCCGGCCCGGTAACCGCTGTTGGGCACCTCGAAGCCCTGTGCCGCCTCGATCACCCTCACCCCGAAGCCGGCCATCACGTCCAGTGTCATCCCCACGTAACCGATGGCACCCCCATCACCGACCGCGCGGACCGCCGTCGGGTATCTGGCGGTCGGAGCAGCGAGCAGCACCGCGGTCAGGAACTGCGTGCTCGTGTCAGTGGGGACCACGATCTCTCCACCCCACCATCCCCCCCTGCCGTTGACCGTCAGGGGCAGAGTCCCGCCTGTCGACGCGCGCACCTCGATGTGCTGGGAACGCAGGATCTCGACGAGCGGGGCCATCGGCCGCTCCAGGAGACGCCCGCGACCGGTGATCGTGGTCTCGCCGTCCACGGTGGCCGCCATGGCCATGGCGATGCGGGCGCTGAGACCGGACTCACCGCAGTCGATCGGCCCCTCCGGCGCCCGCAGAGACCCACCGTTGACCTCCCACGACTCTCCGGCCACCGCCGGGACTCCGAAACCCTCCAAGACGCGGAGCATGGCCTCCGTGTCTTCGTACAGGTCGCCGCCGTGGATCGTCGACCGGCCCGGGGCCAGAGCCGCCACGGCCAGTGCCCTTATCGCCGCCGACTTCGATCCCGGGACGCGGATCACTCCCGCAGCGCGCCCGGCAGGCAGGGCTCTCATGGCTCTTTCACCATCTCGAGCAGTCGTCGCCTCTCTTCCGGTGTGATGAGCCGCGACGAGCCCGGTGCCAGGTGCGGGTCGGTGAGGGGCCCGATGGCGGTCCGGACCAGCCGCAGCACTTCGTGACCGAGGGCCGAGAACATCCGCCGCACCTCCTTCTTCCGCCCTTCCCCCATCACCACCTCGACCAGGGTGCCGTCGGCCGTGGCGTCGACGAGCTTGGCGGCCAAAGCCTGCGCCGGGCCGTCATCCAGTTCGACTCCTGTCGTCAGCCGACGCACCCCGGCAGGGGTCATCTTGCCCTCGGCCAGCACCATGTAGGTCTTGGTGACTCCGTAGCGGGGATGGGTGACCTTGTTGGTCAACTCGCCGTCGTTGCTGACCAGGATCAGGCCTTCCGAGTCGGCGTCGAGACGACCGACCGGATAGAGGCGCCGATCGGACGGGACCAGGTCGACGACGGTGGGCCTGCCCTGGGGATCGCTCGCCGTCGACACCACGCCGACCGGCTTGTAGAGCAGATGGGTCTCGATGTCGGGGTCGATGACCACGCTGATCCCGTCGAGAGCCAGGATCTCCTGCTCGGGGTCGACGCGGTCACCCAGACGCGCGACGCGGCCGTCGATCGTCACCCGGCCGGCCACGATGGCCTCCTCGGCGGCGCGGCGGGACATGACCCCGGCCCGGGACAGGGCCTTCTGGACGCGGATGCGCTCCGCCACGGCTCAGGTGGTCCCGGGTCGCAGACTCTCTTCGAGGGTGTCCACGAAGTCCGCGGGTGGCACATGATCCGCCAGTGGCGGGAGCTCCTGTAGTGACCGCAGGCCCAGCCGCTCCAGGAAGAGCTCGGTGGTTCCGTAGACGGCGGGGTTGCCCGGGAGGGGCAGGCGGTCCTTCTCCTCGACCAGACCCAGCCGCTCGAGGGTGCGCACGGCCGAGTCCGAGTCCACTCCCCTGATCTCCGATATCTGGCCCCGGGACACCGGCTGCCGGTAGGCGATCACAGCCAGGGTCTCCAAAGCCGCCGACGACAGCTTCCTGGCTGTCGCCGTGCTGGCGAACCGCTCCAGGTACTGATAGGCGTCGGGATGGCTGTAGAGACGCCAGCCGCCGGCCACTTCGCGCAGGGTGACCCCCGCCTCCCTGGCATGGAGATCCGCCGCCATCTGCGAGAGCAACTCCTCCACCCTGGTCGTGGGGAGCTCGAGCACCTCGGCGAGCTCGCCCGTGGGGATCGGGGCCTCGGCGACGAACAGGATCGCCTCGAGGGCTGCCTTCTCGTTCACGACGCCCACTCCGAGACCATGTCGATGTCGACGACCCGGCCCTTGCGAACTTCGATCTCCGCCAGCCAGTCCTCCTGGGCCAGCTCCACCAGACCCCACCGGGCCATCTCCAGCAGCGCCAGGAAGTACGCCGCCACCTCGACACGACGCGAGCAATGCTCGGTCAAGTCGTCGAACGTGCTGTAGGCCACGGTCTCGAGCCGGACCCGCAGGTCCTGGATGGCCTCCTCGACACTGGGCAGGTCGAGGTCGAGATGGTCGAGGTCTGGCTCCGCGTCGGCCCGGGCGAACACCCTGGCCGCGATCTCGGCGAGACGGGGCGCGTCGACGGGGATCTCCACCACCTGGGGTTTTGGCTCGATCTCCTGGTCGACTCCGGAGACGCGCGGCACGTAGCGGTTCATCTCCTGCATTCGCCGCTGCAGCACCGCCGCCACGTCCTTGAAGGTGACCGAGGCGAGCAGCCGGGCCAGCAGACGATCGCGTTCCTCGATGAGAGCCAGTTCGTCGTCGAGGTCGAACTCACCGCCGCGAGGAAGGAGGGATCGGCTCTTGAGCTGGATCAGGGTGGCAGCGATGAGGAGGAACTCGGAGGTCACCTCCATGTCCAGCTTCTCCATCTCCTCGATGAACGCCAGATAGTCGGCGACCACCTCGGTGAGACCGACGGCGGTGATCTCGACCTGGTGCCGCGTGATCAACTGCAGCAACAGGTCGAGGGGCCCCTCGAACACGGTGGTCTTGACCTGGAACGTCATTCCTGCAGCGAGGATATCCGTGGTCAGCCGCTGGTCCCGGTCAATGTCCCCAGGTCGGCCCGGTTGAGCACCGACCAGTCCTCCGGGGCCATCTCCGGCGGTCGGCGGTGCTGGTGGTGACGGGCGAAGCTGACGATCAGATCGGATGCACCGGCCCTCTCGAGATCGATGGCCCCGAGCTCGCCGTGATCCCGGTAAGCCGCCCATCGCCCCCCGAGCGGGAGCTTGAGCCCCATGAGCACCGTGGCGATGCTTCGCCTGACGGGCCCGAACCTGGAGTGGATCTTCCCGACGTCGTGGAGGGCGGCGGCGGCCACCAGTTCCAGACGATGCCCGGCAGCCGCCACGGCCTTGCCGGTCTCGTAGCCATGACGCTGGTCGGCCACCTGCTGGGCCATGAACAACTCCAGAAGCCGGTCGCTGCCCACCCAGGCGCGCACGGTCGACACCTCGTCCTCACTGAGAGGACGTGCCAGCAACACCTCGAAGAATCTTCGGACGAGATGAAGTGGCCGTCTGATCGACTTCAGACGGTGACGCCCTTGCTCTTGCACTCGACGCAGAGGATCGATGCCGGCAGTGCGGCCAGGCGATCCGGGGAGATCTCCTTGCCACAGTTCGCACACGTGCCGTAGAGGCCTTCCTCGATCCGCTCGAGGGCCTTGTCGATGTCCTCGACCTGGCCCCGCAGGGTCTCGACGAGGCCGAGCACCTCGGTGCGCTCCGCCGTCACCGCGGCCGCGTCGGCGAAGCTCCCACCGAAGTCGATGTCGGACCTCAGTTCGCCGTCCTCGGCCGCGCCGAGCTCGGCGAGCTGGCGCACGAGCCTCTCCCGCTCGCTGCGCAGCAGCTCTTCTGCTTTGGCTGTGTCAGACGACATCAACGACTCCTGGGGTGTGATTGGACGTAGATCTCCATTACGTGGGATCGACTGACCCGCGTGTAGACCTGGGTCGTGCTGATCGTAGCGTGACCGAGCATCTCTTGGACGGTCCGAAGGTCCGCTCCTGCCTCGACCATATGCGTCGCCGCCGAATGCCGGAGCACGTGAGGCGACACCTTCTCGGGAGGGATCCCCGCCCTGAGAGCGCTCTTCCGCACGACGTCGAACGCCCCCTGACGGGTGAGACGGCCGCCCCGAAGGTTGAGGAACACGGGGTCTCCCTTGGTCGCCCTCTTGATCAGGGCGAGCCGGTCGGGCAGCCAGGAGCGCAGCGCTTCGACCGCCTTGGAGCCGATCGGGACGAGCCGCTGCTTCGAGCCTTTCCCCGTGACGATGGCGACGCCTTCCTCGAGGTCGAGGTCGGGCAGGTCGAGCGCGACTGCCTCGGAGACGCGTGCCCCGGTGGCGTAGAGGAACTCGAGGAGCGCGGCGTCCCGCCGGCCTCCGACCGTGGATCGATCCGGTGCCTCCACCAAGGCGATGGCCTCGTCGATGTCCAGGGCCTTGGGGAACGGGTCGGGTCGCCGCGGGCTGGTGACCAGCCTCGTTGGATCGTCGTCGCGCAGACCCTCGGACACCATGAAACGATGGAAACCCTTCACCGCCGACAGCTTCCGCTTGTGGGTGGAGTCGCTGAGCCCGCGTCTCACCAGCTCGGCGGAGAAGTCGTCGACCTCCCTCGTCGTGGGCTCCTTCCCCGCGAGAAACTCCAGGTACTGGGTGAGGTCCCGCCGGTAGGCGGCGATCGTGTGCGGCGACAGGCCGGCCTCCACGCGGAGGGACGCCAGATACTCCTCCACGGCATCGCGTAGAGGCAGGCCCGACTTCACAGTTGGGCCAGGGCCTCCCGCGGCGCGACGAAGTCCTTGCCGAGGCTGGAGGCGACAGCCGGGTGGCACACCGCGTCGCCGACCACGTTGATGCCGCCGGCCAGCTCGGGCAGCGCCTCGACGGCTCCCTTCACTCCCCTGTCGGCGAGGGTCACCGCGTATCTCAGCGTGGCGTTGCTCAACGCGTAGGTGGAGGTGTGCGGGACCGCGCCCGGGATGTTGCCCACGGCGTAGTGGATGACGTCGTGCAGGGCGTAGGTCGGGTCGGTGTGCGTGGTCTCACGTGAGGTCTCGAAGCACCCGCCCTGGTCGATGGCGACGTCGACGAGCACGGATCCCTGCTTCATGGCCCGGACCATGTCCTCGGTGACCAGCTTCGGCGCAGCCGCACCGGGCACGAGCACCGTGCCGATGACGAGGTCGGCCGAGATCACCTGATCCTCGATGTTCAGCTTGTTGGAGTGCATCGTGAAGATGCGCCCGTGGTAGGTCGCCTCGAGATACCGGAGCTTGGGGATGTCCGTGTCGAGCACCACCACCTCGGCCTGCATGCCCATGGCCATCACCGCGGCGTTGGTGCCGGCCATGCCGCCCCCGACCACCACGACCTTGGCCGGACGGACTCCGGGGACGCCGCCGAGCAGGATGCCCCGGCCGCCGTGGGCCCGCTCGAGGAGGTGCGATCCGGCCTGGGCGGCCATGCGCCCGGCGATCTCCGACATTGGCGCCAGCAGCGGCAGATAGCGGTCGGGCATCTGCACCGTCTCATACGCGATGGCGATGGCGCCCCGCTTGAGCAGGGCCTCGGCCATGTCGGGGTAGGCGGCGAGATGGAGGTAGGTGAAGAGGATCTGGCCTTCACGGAGCATTGCGACTTCGTTGGCCTGCGGCTCCTTGACCTTGAGGATCATGTCGGCCGCTCCGAAGACTTCCTCGGGAGTGGGGACGATCGTCGCCCCCTGCTCGACGTACTCCTCGTCGAGGATGCTGGACCCCTCCCCGGCGCCCTTCTCGATGAGCACCTCGTGGCCGCGCTCCGTCAACTCCCTGACCCCGACGGGGGTGATGGCCACCCGATACTCGGCCGTTTTGATTTCGCGTGGGACACCGATGATCAATTGAATCCCTCCATGATCGGGAGGCTAGACCTTCGGGCGGGGCGTTGGCTCGCCCGCCGCGGTCAGGGTGCCTCCACCTCCAGATCGGTCGCGACGATCTCGTCGTCCTGGGTGCTGCGACGCTGCAGAGCGGCGCCAACCAGACCCATGAAGAGAGGATGCGGGGAGTCCGGCCGGGACCGGAACTCCGGGTGCGCCTGAGTGGCGACGAAGAACGGATGGTCGACCAACTCCACGTACTCGACGAGGTTGTCGTCGGGCGACAGACCGGAGAGCCGCATGCCGTGCGCCTCGAGGTCCTTCCGGTACCGGTTGTTCACCTCGAAGCGATGACGATGCCGCTCATAGACCAGTTCCTCGCCGTAGAGAGCGCGCACCTTGGATCCTTCGGCGAGCTTGGCGGCGTAGAGACCGAGTCTCATGGTCCCGCCCTTGTCTTCGACGCCTTCCTGGCTGGGCATCAGGTCGATGACGGGGTGAGGAGTGGAGGGATCGAACTCGGTGCTGTTTGCGTCGGCGAGGCCGAGGACGGACCGGGCGAACTCGATGACCGCGCACTGAAGACCGAGACAGAGACCGAGCATGGGGATCCCGTTCTCCCGGCAGTAGCGGATGGCGGCGACCTTGCCTTCGACTCCCCGGTACCCGAACCCGCCGGGGATGACCACGCCGTCGAGATCGGCCAGATAGGAGTCGGCCAGGAGGCCGGTTACGTCCTCGGAGGTGATCCAGCGGACGTCGAGCTTGACCCCGTGACCGGCGGCGGCGTGGCGAAGGGCCTCGAACACGGACAGGTAGGCGTCGGGCAACTCGACGTACTTGCCGACGATGCCGATCGTGACCACCTCGGTGGCGGCGGCGGCCCGTTCCACCATTGCCCGCCAGTTGTCCAGGTTCGGCGGGCCGGTCACCAGGCCGAGCCGGTCGCAGACGACCTCGTCGAGCCCACCGTCGTGGAGTTGGAGGGGCACCTGGTAGATGTCCGGGGCGTCGGGTGCCGAGATCACCGCCCGGGGCTCCACGTCACAGAAGAGACTCACTTTGCGACGCACGGACTCGTCGACCTCACGGTCGGAGCGGACGATGATCACGTCGGGGTGAATGCCCTTGCTGCGGAGCTCGGCGACCGAGTGCTGGGTCGGCTTGGTCTTCAATTCCTCCGAGGCGGCGAGGTATGGCACCAGGGTGACGTGGACGAACATGGCGTTGGCCCGCCCGATCTCGTTGGCGAACTGCCGGATGGCCTCGAGGAAGGGCAGGGACTCGATGTCGCCGACCGTCCCACCCACCTCGGTGATGACCACGTCGACGTCGGGTGTGCCGACCCGGCGGATCCGATCCTTGATCTCGTTTGTGACGTGCGGGATGACCTGGACCGTGTCGCCCAGATAGTCGCCACGTCGCTCCTTCTGGATGACCGACAGGTAGATGGATCCGGCAGTCACATTGGAAGTGCGGCGGAGGTTCTCGCCGGTGAACCGCTCGTAGTGGCCGAGGTCCAGGTCCGTCTCTCCCCCATCGTCGGTGACGAAGACCTCACCGTGCTGGAACGGGTTCATCGTCCCCGGGTCGACGTTGATGTAGGGGTCGAGCTTCTGGTTGACGACCTTGAGACCGCGGGCCTTGAGGAGACGCCCCAGGGAGGCTGCGGAGATGCCCTTCCCAAGGCTGGAGACGACACCACCGGTGACGAAGATGTACTTCGGCTGGGGGGTGGTCGGCGGGCTCTCCGAGACGGAAGCGGTGGTCTCCAGGGGCCCGTTCATGACGGGATTTCACAGTAGCAGCCCGCGGGCCCCAATCCCGAGAACCGCGGAGAAGTTTTCAAGAAACGTCCCCGGCGATCACCAGGAGCTCCCGCGCGGCGACCTGTCCGGCCTCGCTGTCCGGCAGACCGGCCAGCATCCGGGTGATCTCCCTCACCCGGTCCTCCCCATCCACGCGCACTGCATCGGCACTTCCACCATCCCGGGTGACCACGAAGTGACGCCGGGCGAAGGCGGCCACCTGTGGCAGGTGGGTGACGCAGATCACCTGGGCGTGCTCCGCGAGGTCGGCGAGCTTGCGGCCCAGGGCCAGGGCCGTGGTGCCGCCCACACCGGTGTCGACCTCGTCGAAGACCAGTGTCTCGCCGGCCTCGGTGCGGGCAGCCAGGCGAATCGCCAGAACTAGACGTGACAGCTCGCCGCCGGAGGCCCCGCTTCCGATCGGCGTCATCTCGAGCCGGGGATCCGACGAGAACCATGCCTCGGCACGGTCGGCTCCCGAGGGCCCGGGCTCCGACGGTTCGAGCCGGATGTCCAGGCGGGGCCGTCCCATCCCCAGGTCGGCCAGGTGCTCCATGGCGCGATCGGTCAGCTTCGCTGCCGCCTCACGACGGGCCCCGGTGAGCGCCGATGCGGCGGTCAGGACGTCGGCCCGTGCCTTCCGGAGGCGTTCCTCGATCTGGTCGGCTGCCCCCAGCGTCTCCTCGATCTCGGCGGCCCGCTCTGACGCCTTCTGCCCGAACTCGATGACCTCGGCGAGACTCGGGCCGTACTTTCGCTTCAGGTCCCCGAGGGTGGTGAGACGGGCTTCGATCTCCTCCAGCCGTTCCTCGTCCCGATCCAGGCCCTCGGCGGCATCGACCACGTCGCGGGTCAACTCCGACAGCTGCTCGATGAGCAACTCGGCGCCATTCGCCATCTCCTGTGACGACGGATCCAGGTCGGCGACCTTGCGGAGTCGGGCGATCGTCTCCCCGCCGATCTCCGACATCTGCTCCAGCAGACGGGTCGCGTGTGCCAGGTTCACCGTGATCTCCTCGATGTTGCGGAGACGGGACGCCTCCACCTCGAGGGCGGCGTCTTCGCCATCGGTCGGAGCCACGCGGGAGATCTCCTCGGCCTGGAACGCCACCAGGTCGAGCTCCCTACGCAACGCCATGCCGTCGCCTCCCAGGGCGGCGGAGGCTTCCTCGACCTCCCGCAGCCGCTCCCAGGCCGCCTGGTATTCCGCTCGGGCGGGTGCGACCAGGTCGGGGGCGGACGAGTCGATCAGGGCCAGCACCGTTGCAGGGCGCCTGAGGGCCAGCTGGTCGTGCTGGCCGATTATCTCCACCATGTCGCCGACCTGCTCGGCGAGCGCGGCGGCGGACACGAGCACCCCGTCGGCGTAGGCGCGGCTCTTCCCGCCGGCGGGCACGGTGCGAACCACCGCCACCTCGTCATCGCCGTGCCCGAAGAGGCCCTCCACGCGCGCCTCGCCCTCACCCCCTCCCACGAGGGACCCGTCGGCCTTGTCACCGAGGAGCAGCCTCAATCCTCCCAGGAGCAGGGTCTTGCCGGTCCCGGTCTCGCCGGTGATCACGTTGAGACCCGGAGCGAAGTCCAGGGCGGTGTCGGCGATGACACCCAGGTTGACGACCCTCAGGTGATGGAGCATCAGCCCAGCCGGAACTTGTCGCGGACCACCCCGGTGAAGCCCCCGGGTCGCAGCGAGACGAACTTGAGGGTCCGCTCGCCGGCCTCGATGGTGAGACGCTCTCCGTCCCGCAACTCGCCCAGGCTGTCCTTGTCCACGTTCACCCGCACGGTGC
This sequence comes from Acidimicrobiales bacterium, assembly GCA_024103415.1. GTDB lineage: Bacteria > Actinomycetota > Acidimicrobiia > Spongiisociales > ZC4RG35 > ZC4RG35. The sequence goes on along the minus strand of JAGFIR010000073.1, from coordinate 26,305 downwards.
GGTCGGACACGACCTCGATTTCGATCACGGTGTCCTCGGGGAGCACCAGGGCGCGATCGAACAAGGAATGAGCCGCCACCGGGGTCATCACGATGGCTCGGATCCGGGGGTCGACGAGCGGGCCTCCCGCGGAGAAGGAGTAGGCGGTGGAACCGGTCGGGGTGGCCAGGATGAGCCCGTCGGCGCGGTAGGTGACGAACGGGTCGCCGTCGATGGTGACCCGCAACACGACGAGGCGGGTGGTGTCCACCTTCTCCACCACCACGTCGTTCACGGCCGAGCGATGCTTCCCGTTCAACGAAGCCTGCACCGTCATGCGGTGCTCGACGCCGAAGTCGCCCGAGAGGAGGCGGTCGATGACCGGCTCCGCCTCGTCGGTCTCGGCGTGTGCCAGGAAACCCATGGTCCCGAGGTTGAAGCCGACGACCGGCACGTCGGCGTCCAGTGCCACGTGGGCTGCCGCCAGCATCGTCCCGTCGCCCCCGACGGAGATGACCATGTCGCAACCGGCGGGTCCGGCCAGCACTTCTCCCCCGGCCTTGTCGATCAGCTCACCGAGGTAGTCGGCGAACTCGTCGGTGTGGGCATGACCCGGTCGGGTCTGGATGAAGAACCTCATCGGCCTGGCGCCATTCTCGTCGACGATGTCACGGCTTCTCCAAGGTACCCGACACCGCCGACGCCGACAGCGAGACGTCGACGAGATCCAGGGCCGCCTCCCAGGTCATCCCTTCCCCCTCTTCCAGGGCCTCGCGCCACCCGCCCCCCATCTCCATTCTGAGCGTCTCGACACCTTCGGTGTATCCGATCTCGTCCGGAGGCGGCCAGTCCGGCAGACGGTCCCGCCGTGCCGTGCGCTCGGCGAGGGCGTGCAGCCGGGCCGCTGCCTCGATGCTGCCCTGCTCCGCGAGCAGCCCGGCCAGGGCCGCGGCGGCGATGGCGGCTCCCCGCCCGTCAACTGCCTCGATACACAACGCCAGGCTCTCCCGCAAGGGGGCCGCCGCCCGATAGCTCTCGCCGGCCCGCTGCGCGGTCTTTCCCATGTGGTACAGGTACTCGGCGAGCGCAGCCTTTGCGCCCACATGCCCCTCCGTCTCACCGGCTCGCCGGCGGTTCATGGTGACGACCTGCATCAGGCTCTCCGTCGACGGGTTGCCCTGGATCATCGTCTTCAGCTCGAAGAGGTTGCTGGACGCCTCCTCACCGAAGCTGAAGCCCTCGAGAACCCCGCGGAACAGCGTCAGGGCCTTCTCGCGGTCACCCGCGAGCCACGCCATGGCCCCGAGACCGGCATCGGCGTGTGCGACGCCGAGATGGTCGCCGGCGTGGAGCAGCAGGTCTCGACCCGTCGCGTAGTACTCGGCTGCCGCCGAATGATCACCCTGATCCCGGGCGAGCGCACCGAGACGGAGGAAGGACCACCCGGTGTCGATCGCCCCGCCCATGGACGCGATGATCCCGTGACTCCTCTGCAGCTGCGCCTGGGCGGAGGCCAATTCCCCGTTGCAGCGGTGGATCGTGCCTCTCACCGCCAGAGACCAGCCCTCGGTCCACCGATCCCCGGCGTCGCGAGCCAGCGTCTCTGCCTCCTCGCCCAACTGATGGGCCGTCTCGTGGTCGTCCCGGAGCCAGGCCACCACGCTCAAGTGATAGGTGTCTCGGGCTACGCCTGCGAGGTTCCCCGTCTCCTTCTGTAGGCGGAGCGCCTCGGAGAACGACTCCCCGGCGCGGTCGAAGTCGAGCCTCATCGTGGAGAGGAGACCGATACCTTCGTGACCGCGAGCGAGGATCGCCGGGTCCTCCGAGCCGAACTCGAACCCGCGCTCCAGCCAGTGCCAGCCCTCGGTGACGTCGCGGCGGATCACCCAGTACCACCGGAGATGCCCGGCGATCCGGAGCACGTCCTCCCCTCGGTTGTGCTCGTCCAGCCAGCTGAGTGCCGCCCGGATGTTGTACCGCTCCAGGTCGAGGGTCTCCAGACGCTCCGCCTGGCTCCCGCCGAGCGGATCCGGGCCGTCGGCCACCGCGCAGAAGTACTCGGCGTGCCGCTCCCGCAGCAGGGCAGCGTCCTCACCGTCGGCCAGCCTCATGGCGGCATACTGAGCGATTGGCTTGAGCAGGCGGAACCGGCCGGGCCGATCCTCACTGCCCGCGACCAATGAGGTCTCGATGAGACGGCCGAGGATCTCGAGCACAGCCTCTTTCGGCACGATGGAGTCGGAGCACACCTCCTCGGCGGCATCCAACGTGAACCCGCCGGTGAACACCGATAGCCGGTTGAAGAGGGTCCGTTCGACGGGGCCGAGGGCGTCGTAGCTCCAGTCGAGAGTCGCCTCCAGGGTCTGCTGATGCGGGATCGGGCTGCCCGGTCGGGAGCCGAGCACGGAGAACTGCCGGTCGAGGCGGTCGAGGAGTTGGTCCGGGGTCATCATGTTGAGGCGCGCGGCCGCCAGTTCCATGGCCAGGGGGATCCCGTCGAGCCTCCGACAGATCTCGGCGACGACCGGTGCCGACACCTCGTCCAACTCGAAGCCCGGAGCCGCCAATCGCGCTCGTTCCAGGAAGAGGGCGATGGCGTCGTAGCCGGCGATGGCGGACGGGCTGCGAATGCCCTCGGGAGGGAGGGGCAGGGGCTCGAGGGCCACCAGGTGCTCCCCTCTCATCTCGAGCCACTCCCGGCTCGTCACGAGGATGCGTAGGGCCGTTGTGTTCCGGAGCAGATGGTCGACCACGGAGATGACTTCGTCGACGAGGTGCTCGCACCCGTCGAGGACGAGGAGCGCCATGGCCCGATTCAGACGCGTCCCGATCGTGGTCAGCGTCTCCTCGCCCTGGGTCTCGGTGATGTGCATGTGCCGGGCGATCGTGTCCGCGAGGAGGCCCGGTTCGGTGAGCCGCGACACCTCGACCAGCCAGACACCGTCCGGGTAAGCGGTGAGGACCTCGCCCGCCACACCGAGGGCCAGGGTCGTCTTCCCGATGCCGGCGGTCCCGGTGATCGTCACCAGACGGGAGCTCTGGAGGGCCTCGATCAAACGCTCTCTCTCGCGCTGGCGCCCGATCATCTGGGTCGTCACGGTCGGGAGGTTCCCCTTCGAGGTGGTCAGCGTCCGAACCGGGGGGAAGCTGCTCTGCAGGCCATCGATGGACACCTGATAGAGACGCTCATCTTCCTGGATGTCCTTGAGACGATGCATCCCCAGGTCCTCGAGACGGACGCCCTCGCCCAGGTTGTGCTCGACCAAACGGGCGGTGATGGCCGAGAGAACGACCTGGCCCCCGTGACCCGCCGCGCCGATCCTGGCCGCCAGATGGACGTCGAAGCCGACGTAGTCGGCACCGCCGAGCATCGCCTCGCCCGTGTGGGCCCCGATCCTCACCCGAACCGGCCAGGGTGTATCCCAGTCCTCGGCAGCCATGGCTCGCTGGATGTCGACTGCTGCGGCCACCGCGGCGACCGCAGAGCGGAAAACGGCGAAGAAGCCGTCCGCCTCGTTCTTGACCACCGTCCCGTCGCGCTGCGTGATGACCGAGCGGATGATCCCGGCGTGTCGTTCGAGGGCGTGGGAGAACGACGGGCCCATCGCCTGGAGGAGACGCGTCGAGCCCTCGATGTCCGTGAACAGGAAGGTGACCGTTCCCGTGGGGAGGTCGCTGCGGCTCATCTCATGGTCCGGGCGCGGACCGTCAATCCGCCCCGAGCCCGTCGAGGATCCGACCCAGGATGTCGGCGAGCCTGGCGGCAGGCTCGGGGACCTGGGTCGGGTCGAGCTCTTCGATCTGCGCCACGAGCGACTCGAGCTCCTCCAGGGTCTCGGGGGTCAGTTCCATGGCCGGATTATCGCCGATCACAAGGACTCGGTGAGGATCAATTCGACCGCCGAGGCGAACCCGTCGGCGACGGCGTCCGCTCCCGATTCGTCGGCATCTCGGGTCACCCCTCCCATCACGAGAACCGACCTCCATCCACCGGCCCGGGCCAGGGCGATGTCGGTGTCCACCCGGTCTCCTACGACCCAGACGGGACCGTCGAGGAGACGGCTGCGCACCAGGTCGACCATGGGCTGATGAGGCTTTCCGGCGACTTCGGGGGCGGCATCGGCGGCGGTGGCAATCGCCGCCACGATGGCTCCTGCCCCCGGGAGCAAGGCGTCCTCGACCGGATAGGTGGGGTCGGTGTTGGTGGCGATGAACCGGGCGCCGTTGCGGACCGCGTCGGCCGCGGCCCCGATCCAGTCGTAGGTGATCCTGGGGGTGAGCCCGACCATGACACAGCGCGCCTCGCCCGGGTCCTCGGTGACTGGACAGCCTTCCGCGGCCAGGGTCTCGTCGATCCCCGATTCCCCGACCACGAAGACGGGCAGGTCGGATGCACCGAGCATCGCCACGGCCGCCTGAGGGGAGGTACAGACGTCGCCAGGCCCGAACTCGACACCCGTCAACTCGCTGACCCGCCCGGCCGCGGCCGCCGGGGATCTCGTCGAGTTGTTGGTGACGAAGAGGATGCGAGCGCCCGACTCTCTGAGCCGCAGCAGCGCTTCGGTGACGCCCGGGAACACACGGTTGCCCCGGTATATGACGCCGTCGATGTCGCAGACGACGTTGTTCAAGACGCGAAGAAGTGTTCGAAGACCTTCTCGTATAGGGCCGTCGTCTTCAGCACCGACTCCACCGAGACCCTCTCGTCGTGCCCGTGGAACAGCGCCAGCATCTCGGAGAAGGTCATGCGATCGTCGAACAGGCCGACGCCGTAGCCGATGGAGCCCTTGGCCCTCCAGAAACGGGCATCGGTGCCCACCGTCATCAGGGTCGGCAGCAGGTTGCGGTGACCCTCCAGATCCTCGACCGAGGCGGCGATCGCCTCCCAGAGCTGGGTGCCGGGCTTGCTCACCGTTGCCTCGAGGTCGTAGGCGTATGGCTCGATGTCGACCTCGTCGCGGGCGTGACCCATCGCCTTGTGGAGGTGGGACTCCACGAAGTCACGGTCCTGGCCGGGGAGAGACCGGATGTCGAGGAACGCCTCGGCCTGGTCGGGGACCACGTTGATCTTCACCCCGGAGTCGAGCATGTTCGGCGAGATCGTGGTGTGGGTGAGGGCGTGGACATATCGGGCGAAGAGCGGATCGGTCAGGGCCAGCTCGTCGATCGCATCGTCGATCCGGTCCGGGTCCGTGAGCGCGTCCTTGAAGTCGGAGTCCACCGACAGCCTGGAGACGAAGTCGACCCACTCCGGAGTGATGCCGACGGGCATGGGTGTGTCGAAGATCCCCTTGAGGGCGTCGACCACCTTGCGCAGTGCGTTGTCCTGGCGGTAGGGCACCGAGCCGTGGCCAGGGTTGCCCTTCGCCTTGAGGACGGACCAGTAGCCACCCTTCTCCCCGATCGACACGGGCACCGTCGAGCTGCCGGCGTATTCGAGGGCCGGATAGGCGACCTCGGTGAGCACGTACGGTGTTCCCACGAGATCCCAGTGCTCGTCCACCAGGTACTTGGCGCCCTGGATGCCACCCGCCTCCTCGTCGGCGGCGGCGATGAACACGAGGTCCCCCCGTGGGGTCTTCTCCCCCGTGATGTAGGGGCGCGCCGCATAGGCCATGGCCGCGGTGACGTTCAGCATGTCCACCGCACCGCGTCCGTAGACGAACCCGTCGATGATCTCGGCGGCGAACGGGTCGACCGACCATCCGGAGGGGTCGACCGGTACCACGTCGGTGTGAGGCAACAAGGCGAGGGCCGGCGCCTCCGCGTCGTGGCCCTTCACCCGGTAGACCAGTGACTGGCGCCCCGGGGCAGGCTCGAACACCTGCCCTTCGACCCCGAAGAACTCAGTGAGGGTGGCCACGGAGCGGTGCTCGTGACCGGATTCGGGCGTCCCGTCGTTGACGCAGGCGTTGCGGATCAGCTGCTGGAGGAGGTCGATCACCTCGGTCATGGAGCCAGCGTATCCAGCAAGTCGTACATGGTCCCCGTCAGAGGCAGTTGTCGTGCCTCCTCGAGTCTCACCCATTCCGTTCGGTCGGCGTCGTCCCCCGCCGCGAGCTCCCCGCCCACGACAGTTGCCCGATAGTCGAGGAGGACCAGATGGTGCTCGCCGGTGATGACCTCTCCGTGCCAGACCAGCTCGCCGACCTCGACCTCGAGACCGGTCTCCTCGGCCACCTCCCTCGCCACGGCGTCCTTGAGAGTCTCGCCACGCCGCACCTTCCCGCCCGGCACGGCCCACAGACCCTTCCCGGGCTCGCGGCCCCGCTGCACCAGGAGGATCGCCCCGTCCCGGATGATGACGCCGCCGACGCCCACGACCGGGCGATCAGCGCTCGTCATCGTGATGCATGACGATGGAGCGGGCGGAGAAGCCCCCGGCCTCGAAGAAGTTCTTGGCCAATCTGTGCCCCGGCAGGACGTGGGCGTCGAACTTGGTGATGCCCTGGCTCCGGAAGATCTCCATCACCATGTCGCGCATCTCCTCGCCGACTGCGACCTCACGGGCTTCGGGATCGACATAGATCAGCCTGATGACCCCGATCATCTCCCCTTTCGCCTGGGCGAGCATCGGCTCGGGGCGGGCGAGCAGGAATCCGAAGGGAACGCCCTCGATCTCGCCGATGAGGAACACGGTTCCGGGATCGTCGATCGCTGCGGCGAGGCTCTCTTCCACCGGTTCGTCGAGCCCGTCGGCCAGGGGCCACATGCGGTGGAGGGCGGTCATCTCCTCCTCCAGGCCGCGATACATGACGACGAGGGCGTGGAGATCGGATCGGACGGCCCGGCGTGCGGTGACCTTCATCGTCTCACCAGCCCGAGCCGCTCCGGGAGGTGGCGAAGACCCCACAGGGTCACGAGCCACATCGCCTCCAGGACGATCTTGCCACCCATCTTCGACGTCCCCCGGCTCCGGTCCCGGAACACCACGGGGACCTCCGCGATCTTCAGACCTGCCCGCGAGGCGCGCCATGCCATCTCCACCTGGAATCCATAACCCGATGCACGAGCCTCACCGTAGGGCAGCCGTGAAAGTGCGTCGGCGCGGAAGGCCCGGAACCCTGCGGTGGAGTCGCGAACGCCGTGGCCGAGCATGACCCGCGAGTAGAGATTCCCGCCCCTGGAGAGGATTTTCCGGGTGAGGGACCAATCGGGTGTGGCGCCACCGGGCACGTATCGGGAGCCGATCGCGATGTCGGCCCCCTTCTCCACGGCTTCCACCAGGCGCGGCAGATCGGCCGGATCGTGGGAGAAATCGGCGTCCATCTCGACGATCACATCGGCATGTGCCGATCGCAGGAGTTGGTCGAATGCGGCGGCGTAGGCGCGCCCCAGGCCCTCCTTCCGGGCGCGGTGCATCACCGAGACCAACTGATTGCCCGCGGCGATCTCCTCGGCCAGCTCACCGGTTCCGTCGGGGGAAGAATCGTCTACGACGAGGACCCGGTAGCCCTGAGCGGTGACGGCCGACACGAGGTCGGAGAGATTCTCCTTCTCGTTGTACGTGGGTACGACGACGGTTACCCGGTCAGGCAGCACAGTCCCGACAGAGCATTCGTCGCTTGTTGGCCAGCTGGCTGAGTCTCTTCACCATGAAACAGGACTGGCAGACGAACTCGTCGGGGCGCTTCGCCTGGGCATCGACGTTGAGGGTGAGCTCGGCACGCCGCATGGCGCGCAGTTCCTCGACCTCGTCGACGAGCATCGCCTCGTTGGCCTCGTCTTCGAGCAGCTGGAGCTCCTGGCTTTCGAGCTCTTCGAGGGCATCGGCGGTCTCTTCGTCGTGCTCGTCGTCCTCTTCCTCGTCATCCTCTTCCTCGTCGTCCTCGTCGAAGTCCTCGTCGTCTTCGGCTTCGAAGACGTCTTCTTCGGTCTCGACAGGCGCGACGATGTCGTCCTCGTCGAGGGCGAGGTCCTCGTCGTCGAGCTCTTCGGGCTCGGCTTCGTCCGGATCGACTTCTTCCGGCTCGTCGATCAGTTCGATGACTTCTTCAGGTTGCTTCTTCTTGGCTGTCATTTCTTCAATCACCGGGGGCGAGGCGGGCGGGAGTATACGTTCGACCGGCTCAGATCTTGAGACGCATCGCGGCCGGGACAACCCGCCCCTTGACCGGCGTATTCCCGATGAGGTCCCCGTCGGCTTCGAAAGGCCATATGGGGTCGGTCTCGATGGTGAATTCGGCTGCCGTGAACCGTCTCACGGAGTTCTCGGTGAGGTGCGTGCCCCGGATGATCTTGGGCACGAGCGCCGGCGCTTCGGTCTTCTTCGCACTGAACACCTGCACGTCCACCACCCCATCCATGAGGGTTGCCCGGGGCGCCACATTCCAGCCGCCTGCGAAGAACTGGGCGTTGGCCACGATCACGGCGAGGGCCTCCGCCTCGTAGGTGCGGCGCTCGGTGGTGACCTTGACCCTGGCGTGCGGGAACCTGGGCAGCCGGGCAGCGAAGGCCAGCGGGTAGCGGGCGGGCCCGAACCTCCGGCTGATCTTCGGCGCGGTCTGGGCGGCTGCCGCTCCCACCCCTGCCTGCGCGACGTTCACGTAATGCCTGCTCCCCCATCCTCCCTCGATGGCGACCAGGTCGACGCGGTAGGTCTCGTCTGTGGTGAGGTGCTTGGCCGCACCGGCGAGATCCTGGGGGATCCCGAAGGTCCGGATCAAGTCGCACCCCGTGCCCGACGGGAGCACTGCGACGGTGACATCCGGGCCTGCCTCGACTGCCTCGTCCATGACCAGCGACACGGTCCCGTCGCCCCCCACGACCGCAAGGTCGGTACGGCCGTCGGCGAGGGCCGAGCGCACCACCGCACGTGTCTCCTCCCTGTTGTCCGGCACGACGATGTCGTGCTCCACGCCGTGGAAACGGAGCGCCTCCTCCACCATTCGGGGGGAGGCCGGCCGAGGGCCGGCCTCTCGATTGACCAGGACCAGCCAGCGGGCCATCAGCCCACACCCTGGGCGGCGACGACCCCGCGATCGACCATGCGGAGGGCGTCGGCCGCCTCCTCGGACATCTCGGTGATGCCGTCGCGAATCTGGCGCAGGAGGTCGGCGAGCTGGCGGGAGACGCGCACGAAGTCCCCCGGCGCCATCCCCGTGACGGACAGCGACTCGAACTCGACGCCAGAAGCCCATTGGTGCGCGGTCATTGCGAAGCCCGGATCGGGTCGGCGCGTCGGTGTCAGACGGCCGGCGCGCTCACGACGGATCAACTCCTCCCACCGTTCTTCGATCATCGCCCACCTCCCGGCCAACTCTTCGGTGGGCCATTCTGCCGGGGAAACCTGGTCGGTGCGGGGCTCGTAGACGAACACGGAGAGCAGGGCAGCGGTTTCCGCCGGGTCCAGGGCGTAGAACGCACCGTGCTCGATGCACTCGGCGAGCAAGAGGTCGGATTCGTTGTAGAGCCGCCGGAGTCTTTGTCCACGAGCCGTCAGGGCCCAATCCCGCACATAGTCCAGCTCCTCCAGCAGCCCGCGAATGGCGGAGAACTCCTCGACCAGACCCTGGCCCGACGATCGGCGTCTCGACAGGGTCTGCTCCCGCCGACGCTCCAGACGCTGGGCGCGGCGGTAGGCGGCGAGATGACGAGCGGCGTCCGGGCACGCGGCGACAGGGTGATCGATGAAGGCCTTGGCCGGCTTGGACGGCCCCTTTGCCGCCTTCATGCGGGAGAGCCGGCGCAGCGTCTCCTGAACGAACTTGCGGTCGCGGGGCCGGAACGGTGTCGGGAGCGGGATCCGGCCGACCCGGTAGCTCGCCGCCGTTATGTCCCGCATGCGCAAGGTGCTCACCTTCCCGGAAGTGGAGAGGGCCATGTAGCGGACGCCGTGATCCTTGGCCGGGAGCCGGCGCAAGATGGCGTAGCGACCGTCGGCGTGGCCCCCCACCAACTGGACCACGTCGCCCGCCGAGAGACCCGCGGCGATCTGATCGTTGTGACGCTTCGCCGCCAGTTGGTCGACGAGGGCTGCGTATTCCTCGATGGATCCACGCTCGCACGTGGCCGCCTCGGTCTCCCGCTCGATCTGGTGCTCCAGCGCCTCGAGGGCTCCCTCCATCTCCTCCATCTGCCCCACCCTCTGGAAGGCGGCGAACGAGGCCTCCAGCAGCCGTTCCGCCTCCTCCCGGGAGTAGTTGGCGATGAGGTTGGCCGTCATGTTGTAGGTGGGGCGGAAGCTGGATCGCAGCTCATGGGCGCCGAGTGAGGCGACTGCGGTCACCTCGTTGAAGGAGACGAACGGTGAATGGAGCACCACGCCGAAACCCTCGACGTCGATGCCACGCCGACCGGCACGACCCGTGAGCTGGGTGTAGTCGCCCGGTCTGAGCATCTGGTGACTCTCCCCGTCGAACTTGCTCAGCGTCTCGAGGACTACCGACTTCGCCGGCATGTTGATCCCGAGCGCCAGGGTCTCCGTGGCGAAGACGACCTTGAGGAGCCCGAGCTCGAACAACTCCTCCACGGTCTCCTTGAACGCCGGGACCATCCCCGCGTGATGAGCGGCGACACCGGCCTCGAGACCGGCGATCCACCTGCTGTACCCGAGCACCGAGAGATCGGTGTCAGTCAGGTGGCTGGTGCGCTCATCGACGATCTCCCTGATCGACTCGCGCTCCTGGCTGTCGGTGAGACGGAGTCCCGAGTCCGTGAGCCGGGTGGCGGCGGCGTCGCATCCGGCACGGGAGAAGATGAAGTAGATGGCGGGGAGCATGGCCTCCCGGGCCAGCGTCTCCACTACCTCTGTCCGGGTCGGGGTGGCGTATCTACGCCTCTTTCCCCTCTCGAGGCGGAGCATGTTCTCGATCCGGGGATTCGGTCGGGTGCGTCCGTCCCTGGTCACGAACATCGGGAGGAGATGGACCTCCTGCTGCCCGAACTTGTCCCGCATCATGTACATCGACTCCAGCGGGACCGGCCGATGATCGGTGCTGATCAGCGTCGTCGGGCCTCTCCGCTCCTCCACCCAGGCGGCGAACTCCTCGTCGTTGGCGATCGTGGCCGACAGGCACACGAACTGGATGTGCCGTGGGCAGTGGATGATCACCTCCTCCCAGGCGGCCCCGCGTGACGGGTCCTGCAGGTAGTGGGCCTCGTCGAGGACCACCAGACCCACACGGTCCAGAGCGGCCGGGTCGGCGTAGATCATGTTCCGGAGCACCTCGAGGGTGGCCACGATCACGGGCGCTCCCGGGTTGATCACGTTGTCGCCCGTGAGCAGCCCGACTCCATCGACACCGTGGACCCCTGCAAAGTCGGCGTACTTCTGGTTGGAGAGCGCCTTGATCGGCGTGGTGTAGAACGCACGCTGCCCGTTGGACAGAGCGAAATGGATCGCGGCCTCGGCGACGAGCGTCTTCCCCGATCCCGTCGGAGCGGTGACCACCACCGACCTCCCGGCGGCGATCGCCTCGGCGGCCTCCACCTGGAACGGGTCGGGCTCGAACTCGTAGCCGGCCCAGAAGTCGGCCAGCGTCACTTCTTGAGGATGAGGCGGATCAGCCAATAGGTGCCTTCGTACATGGCATAGAGGGGCAGGGAGAGGGCGAGGAGGGTGAACGCGTCACCGGTAGGGGTGATGAGGGCCGCCACGATGACCACGATCAGGAATGCCCAGCGCCTGCCTCTGGCCAGCTTGGCGGACGAGATGACTCCGACCGCGGCAGCCGAGAAGAGGAAGATCGGGTAGGTGAACGCAACCCCGAAGGCGAGCAGGAATCGGAGCACGAACGAGTAGTACGAGGCCATCCGCAGGTTGTTCTCGATGTCAGGGAAGATCCCCAGGAGGAATTCCAGACCCCTCGGGAGGATCCAGTAGGCGAAGAAGACCCCGACTGCGAACAGGAGGACGAAAGAGGAGACGAGCGGGATCGCCCAGCGCTTCTCCTTGGGCGTCAGGGCCGGAACGATGAACGCCCACGTCTGGTACAGGACTACGGGGCTGCCGAGGATGAGACCGCCGAACAGGCCCACACGCATCAAGACACCCCACTGCTCGGTGGCGTCGAACGTCTGCAGGGCCGCGTCCGGGTCGGCCAGATAGAAGGGCCGCTCCAGGATCACCCTCAGCTCGTCCACGAAGATCAGGGCGAGCACGCCCAGAACCACCACAGCCACTGCCGACTTGAGCACCCGCCAGCGGAGCTCGTCCAGGTGGCTCAGGATCGATTGGGGCCGATCGGCCGTCACTCGCCGTCCTCTGTCGGCTCCTCGCCCCGCTCGATCTTCTCCAGATCGGCCATGGCGTCCTCGGGTGTCGGCCCTGACACCGGCTTGGGGCCCTCCCAGTTGTACCGGGTGGCCTTGTCGAGGTCCTGTTTCAGCTCGGCCTGCAGCTGCTTGACCTCCTCGGCAGCCTTCCGCACCTCTGCCACCTCGGCCTCCAGGCCCTGGGTGATCTCCCGTGCGGCCTTTCTCAACTCGGCGGCCCAGGAACCGATCTTGCGCGCGGCTTCGGGGAGACGCGTCGGCCCGAGCACGATCAGCGCCACGAGCAGGATGACGAGGATCTCTCCGGCCTGGAGCATGGAAGCGATGCTACCCCCATGCGATTTGAACCCCCCTGCCACCGGCGGGGGCCGGTGAAGCTTGTACGGCCCATGAAATGGGAGAAGGTGACGACCCCCCTAGGTCGTCACCTTCCGGCCGCCTGACACAACTCCGCCCCCCGGAGTGTGTCGGTGCCCCTACCGGCCCGTTCTCAACCGGCGAGGAGTCGGAATGGATCCGGTTCCGTCTCCAGGGCGGCTGCGAACGCCTCGATCTCCTCCTCGGTGATTGGTTCCGGGTTGATCACCTCGAAGGCGACCCCGGTCGCGAGGAGGACGCTCACAACTCGAGAATTGGCTGGGCGTCGCTGCTGATGAGTGCACGTCGGGCAGGTGAATCGATAGTCACCCTCACGGCCTCCGGGACGCAGCTCGAGTGAGACATCGTCCGGAGTGAGGTGGATGTCACCGCACTGTGCGCAAGTCGTCTTGATGGTCGTCATTCCTGGTCTCCGCTCGCCCATAACTGAATTGGTCATCGGCAAGCGGGGCCAGGATCTGAAGGGTGGCGTCTAGGTCTCCGGTCCCAATCTGTGTCGGGAGAGCAGGGCTTCGCCCAGTTCGCGCAGACGCTGCGCCACTTCCGGGCCATCGACCAGCCGGGCCGAGGAGCCGAGCCGGACCAGCAGACGCGCGGTCACTTCGGGGTCGGGGGCCCAGAATCGGATGCGAGCGGTCTCGCCGTCGTCGGAGAGCACCTCCACCGGGTAGTACTCGAGCACCCAGCGGGCATTGGGGCCGAGCTCGATCACGGCGGCGACGTCGCCGTCGGACGGCGAGTAACCGACACCGGGCTCGGGCCGGTCCTCGGGTGGCGTGAACGTCTCCCCGGTCTCCTCGAGCTCCCGGATGCGATCGAGACGGAAGGTCCGCTGCTCTTCGACCATCCGGCAGTAGCCGGCAACGTACCAACGACCCATGGTGTGGAACACGGTCCAGGGCTCGACCTCGCGGACGGTGGTCTGCTCCTTCCCGACCGAGGTGTAGGTGATCCGCACCACCCGTCCGTCGGCGGCGGCACTCTTCAGCTCTGCGACGTGCTCGGTCGGGTCGACGACGTCCACGGTGATCGCCGGATCGGCATCGGGCATCACCTTCGCCATGAGCTTGGAAACGGCCGACTCGAGGGCTGGCGTCCCCTGACCGGCCCCGATCACCGTCAGTCCGGCGGCGAGGAGGCCGAGAGCCTCGGTGGAGGTGAGACGGGGTGCACGTTTGAAGTAGTCGGCGGCGTCGATCACCACCTCGTCCTCGTCGAGATAGGCCTCCATGAGATCACCGGGCCCGTAGCCCGGGAGACCGCAGACGAACACGGTGTTCAGGTCCTTGAGCAATTGGTTCCGGGTGTATCCGAAGCGGTCGATCACTTCCTCGACGTCGACCACACCCTGTTCCAGTACGTACGGGATCAGAGCGAGGATGCGGTTGAGGCGGTCGGCAGTGCGGTTCGAGCTCATGCCAGTGCCTCCAGCGCCCCCTCCACCCGTGCCACCACCTCGTCACGAAGGTCACTGGGCTCGAGGATCTCAGCTCCGGCACCGAAGCTGAGCACCCAGCCGAGGAAGGCGTCCTTGTTGACCACCGGCACCGTGGCTTCCAGTGGCTCACCCTCGGCCGGTGCCGCCACGCCGAGCGTGCGCGCCGCCCACCAGGCGAGGTCCGGGTCGAACCTCACCCTGGCTTCGACCTCGTCACCCGATCCGGCCTCCCACGGCTGGCCGTCCATCACCTTCCTGATGTCGAAGTCATCGGGGCGCGTGAACTGACCGGTCTCCTCGGAGACCTCGACCTTCGCCATGCGGTCGACCCGATAGACCCTCTCGCCCTCGGGCGTCTTTCCCGTGACGTACCAATGCCCCCTGCGATGGGCGATGCCCCAGGGCTCCAATTCACGGCGGTGGCCGCGGTAGTCGAACGCGACCCGTCGGCGCTGGCTCACCGCGCCGAAAAGCTCCCCCAGGACGTCCGACTCTTCGCCCAGGTCGGCGCCGAGGGGCTCGAGACCGGCGACACGCTCCACGCCGCCGAGTTTCAAGAGGGCATTGACACCGAGATGGGAGCCGCCCAGGCGGACCATGCGGGCCGCCACCGACAGGGCGACCTTCTCCTCCTGGGTGAGGCCGGGATCGGCGAGGGCGTACTCGTCGGGATCGACGGTGTAGCCGAAGTCCACCTCCCACTCGTCGAGCGCCACGAGCTTCAGCGGGACGCCCATACGCCGCAGCAGGTCCTTGTCCCGCTCGAACATGCGGTGGAAGGCTTCGTCGGATTCCTGCCCGTAGCCCTGAACCGTGTAGCGGACGTCGTCGGCGGTCACCGGGCGCGGTGACTCCAGCAGATAGATGAGCAGGTTGAGGACACGCTCGACGACGTTCTGCATGAGGTGATTCTGGTCGCTAGAGGCTCTCGATGAGCTTGTCCACGCGCTCGTCGTGGGACTTGAAAGGGTCCTTGCACATGACCGTGCGCTGCGCCTGGTCGTTGAGCTTGAGATGAACCCAGTCGACGGTGAAGTCGCGGCGCTTCGCCTTGGCGGCCTTGATGAAGGCGCCGCGCAGACGCGCCCGGGTCGTCTGCGGCGGGCGGATGACGGCTTCGGCGATCTTCTCGTCGGTGACCACCCGGTCGGCCAACCCCCTCGCCTCCATCATGTAGTAGAGCCCGCGCTTGCGGTCGACGTCGTGATAGGCCAGGTCCATCATCGCCACCCGGGGGTCGGACATGGGGATGCCCCGCTTGGCGGCGTAGCGCTCGAGCAGCTTGTACTTCATCACCCAGTCGACCTCCCGGTCGAGGGTCATCGGGTCCTTCTCCAGACCGGTGAGCAGGTGCTCCCACTTGTCGACTGCCCGTTGCACCTGGGGCGGGAAGCCGGGACTGCGGGCGAACCTCATGGCCCGGTCCAGGTACTCCCACTGGATGTCGAGAGCGCTCAACTCCCGTCCGTTGGCGAGCTTGATCTTGCGCTGACCGGTCATGTCGTGGGCTACCTCGCGGATGGCCCGGATCGGGTTCTCCAGACCGAGGTCGCGGAACACGACGTCCCGTTCGATCATCTGGAGCAGCGCGACCATCGTCCCGACCTTCACGTAGGTGGCGTATTCGCTCATGTTGGAGTCCCCGGCGATGACATGGAGACGGCGGTAGCGCTCGGCGTCGGCGTGCGGCTCGTCCCTGGTGTTGATGATCGGCCGCGATCGGGTGGTCGCCGACGAGACGCCCTCCCAGATGTGATCCGCCCGCTGGGCGATGGCGTAGGTCGTCCCTCGCGGGGTCTGGGTCAGCTTGCCGGCACCCAGGAATATCTGACGGGTGACCAGGAACGGGATGAGGACGTCGACCGTGCGGTGGAAGTCCTTGTGCCGGCTGACCAGGTAGTTCTCGTGACATCCGTAGGAGTTGCCGGCCGAATCGGTGTTGTTCTTGAAGACGTAGATCTCGCCGCGGATGCCCTCTTCGGCGAGACGCTCCTCGGCCCCGTGCACGAGGCCTTCGAGGATCCTCTCCCCTGCCTTGTCGTGGGCTACCACGTCCTCCAGGTCGTCACATTCGGGTGTGGCGAACTCGGGGTGGGAGCCGACGTCGAGATACAGACGCGCGCCGTTCTCCAGGAACACGTTGGATGAGCGACCCCAGGAGACGACCCGGCGGAACAGGTAGCGGGCGACCTCGTCGGGACTGAGGCGTCGCTGACCCCTGAGGGTGCAGGTGACCCCGTACTCGCTCTCCAGCCCGAAGATCCGGCGCTCCATTTGGTCAGCCTATCGCCGGAGTGCCTGGTAGCGGCGCAGTATCAGTTCGTGCTCAGCTCGGCAGGATCGATGCGTCGAAACGCCCGCCGGCCCAGGTTCGCGTCCAGTGCCGCCAGCTCCCAGCCCTCCGACTCGCGGCCCTCTGCCTGACGGAAGGCCTCCTCGCCTGCGGCGAACGCCTCCTGGACGGTCATGTCGGGGCGCCACAGGCTCTCCAGGGCCTCGGTGAGCCGCTCGGCCTTGCCACCGATGGCCACGAACTGGCGCTCGTCATAGAGCGTGCCGTCGTATGAGATCCGGAAGAGACGGTGACCGCCGTCCGGGGACAATTCCGTGATCAGGATCTCGACCTCGAAGGGCTTCGGGTCCCGGGTGAAGATCATGCCGAGCGTCTGGGAGAACGCCGTGGCCAGACCCATGGCGGTGACGTCGTCGCGGCTGTACAGGTAGCCCATGAGGTCGGCCTGGCGGATGCCCGCCTTGCGAAGGGTCTCGAACTCGTTGTAGCGACCAACACCGGCGAACGCGATCCGGTCGTACATCTCGGAGATCTTGCGGAGGGCGGTGGACGGGTTCTCGGCGATCATCAACACGCCGTCGGCGTAGTCCATCGCCACCAGAGAGCGACCCCTGGCGATGCCCTTGCGGGCGAACTCGGCCTTGTCCCGGACGAGTTGCTCGGGTGCGACGTAGAACGGGATGGTCATCGGATCGTCTCCACTGCGTTCTGGGCGATCGGGAGAATCACGTCGTCATCCATCTCCTCGAATCCCGAGGCGTCGATCCGCACCACGTTGGGCAGAATCCCGCGCAGCAGGTCAGGCCCGCCGGTCGCCGTGTCCTCCTGCGAGGCGGCCACCAATGCGCGGACTGCGAGTTCCGCGGCCTGGCCGGCGGTCATGTCGGGCTCGTATGCAGTGCGCAGATAGGACTTGGCCAGACGCGAGCCCGAGCCGGTGCTGGCGAAGTCGGTCTCCTCGTAACGGCCGCCCACCACGTCGTAGCTGAACACCCGCCCGGTGCGGGCGATCTGGTCATAGCCGGCGAAGAGCGGGACGACCGCCAACCCCTGGAAGGCGAGCGGGAGCTGGTTGCGGACCAGCCGCGCCAGGAACGAGGCCTTCCCCTCCAGCGAGAGGGCGACTCCTTCGATCTTCTCGTAATGCTCGAGCTCTACCTGGAAGAGCCGCACCATGTCGATGGCGAGACCGGCGACACCGGCAATGGCGATCCCCGACGTCCGGTCGGCCGGAAAGACCTTGCGGATTCGGCGATGGGCCACGAGATGCCCCTCGGTGGCTCGACGGTCGCCCGCCATCACCACGCCGTCGGCGTACCGGGTGGCCAGGACCGTGGTGCCTTCGGGCACCATCGGAACCGCCGTCCCTTCGGGAATGCTCAGCTTCGGGGTGAGACCGAACGACTCGAGCAGGTCGGTGAAGCTGGAGCCCGGGACCGGCGCGTCGATGGGAAGCGGCCCGAAGGGTCGTCCCTTCACTCGCCGCCCTTCTGCACGTAGTTCTTGACGAACTCCTCGGCGTTCTCCTCGAGGACCTCGTCGATCTCGTCGAGCAGGTCGTCGAGCGCCTCGAGGTCCGCCTCGGACTCGGTTCGAGCCTCGGTCTCCTCGGTGCTCTCGGACTCTTCCCGTTTGCGGGACTGCGCCCTTTCTCGGTCAGACATCTCTCAACCTCCTAAGCGTTCAATCAGGGTGGCAGCGTCTTCGGATTCGTCGATGAGTCGGCCGACTCTCGCAGCGTCGCCCTTCAGTGGCTCCATCATAGGAACACGCTTCAGCGTCGCCTCGCCGACGTCGAACACCAGCGAATCCCAGTTGGCGGCGACCAGGGAGCCGGGGTACTCGGTGACACAACGGCCCCTGAAGTAGGCACGGGTCCGCGTGGGCGGCTCGACGGTCGCCCGTTCGATCTCCTCGTCGGTGAAGAGCCTGCGGATGGCGCCGCGGTTGGCCAGGCGGTAGTAGAGCCCCTTCTCGGCGTCGACGTCGTGGTACTGCAGGGCGAGGGCACGGAGCTTGCTGTCGGTCCAGGCCAGCCCGTCCCGCTCCCGGTAACCGTCGAGCAGTCGCTTCTTGGCGACCCAATCGAGGGTGTCGGCGAGCTTCATGGGGTCGGTCTCCAGCAGGTTCAGCGTGCGCTCCCATTCGTCGAGGAGGTCCTTCCACACCGGGTCGTCGAGTTCCCGTTCGGCGTACTTGGCGAGCCACTCGTGGTAGCGCCACTGCAACTCCAGGGCGGTGGCGGTGCCCCCACCGTCGAGGTCCAGCGGGTGCTTCATGGTGAGGTCGTGGCTGACCTGCCAGCACGACTCGACCGGATCGAAGAGATCGAGCGGGTCGGGCAGTGCCCCGTCCTCGAGAGCGGCGAGCATGAGGGCCGTGGTCCCGACCTTGAGGAAGATCTGGACCTCGGAGAGATTGGCGTCGCCGATGATCACGTGGAAGCGCCGGTATTGCGAGGGGTCGCCGTGCGGCTCGTCCCTGGTGTTGATGATCGGTCGCTTCAGCGTGGTTTCCAGGCCGACCTCCTCCTCGAAGAAGTCGGCGCGCTGGGTGATCTGGTAGTCGACCTCGGGGCGGTCGTTCTCCCTGCCGATCTTCCCGGCGCCGGTGAAGATCTGCCTGGTCACCATGAACGTCGTGGCAAAGCGGATCACGTCTCCGAACGGGGTCTCCCGGCTGAGCAGGTAGTTCTCGTGGGCGCCGTAGGAGTTGCCCTTGCCGTCGGAGTTGTTCTTGTACAGCGAGACGTGGCGCCCGGAGACCTCAGAGGCGGTCGCCGCCGCCTTCCTCATCACCCACTCCCCCGCCTTGTCGTATAGAGCGGCCTCGAGTGGCTCGTAGGTCTCGGGTGCGGAGTATTCGGGATGGGCGTGATCGACGTAGAGACGGGCGCCGTTGGCGAGCACGGAGTTGACGACCGCGCTCTCCGGATCGGGGCTGCCGTACCCGTCGTGGCTATATCCACGGGCGTCGCGGCCGGGCGACTCCTCCTCGAACGACCACTGCAGCTTCACCCGGGCGCCCGGATAGCTGTTGACCACGAGCGTCGAGGCGACTGCGGGGTTGTACGCAGGGTCGCCCCTGACGACGATCCCGTACTCGGTTTCGGTTCCGAGGACCTTGTGCAGAGCCATCAGGCCGCCGTCACAGGTACTGCCCGCCCGAGACCTTCTCGATCAACCGGCTCTCCTCGGCGCCGCCGACCAGGGTGCGGACGTAGACGATCCGCTCGCCCTTCTTGCCCGAGATCTTGGCCCAGTCGTCCGGGTTGGTCGTGTTGGGGAGGTCTTCGTGCTCCCGGAACTCCTGCTTGATGGCAGCGTGGAGGTCCGAGGCGCGGACACCGCCGGTGCCACCGGCGATCTGCCGCTTGATGGCGTCCTTCTTGGCCCGGCGGACGATGTTCTCGATCATGGCGCCCGAGGCGAAGTCCTTGAAGTAGAGGATCTCCCGATCACCGTTGGCGTAGGTGACCTCGAGGAAGCGGTTCTCGTCGTCCTCGGAGTACATCCGGTCCACGGTCGACTCGATCATTCGCTCGATGCACTCGGCGACGCTGCCGAACCTGGCCAGTTCCTCGGGGTCGATTGGTGTCTCGTCGGTGAGATAGATCCGGAAGATCTCCCGGGCTGCCACGGGGTCGGGCCGGTTGATCTTGATCTTCACGTCGAGGCGACCGGGCCGGAGGATCGCGGGGTCGATGAGATCCTCCCGGTTGGAGGCCCCGATCACCACCACGTTCTTCAGGGACTCCACACCGTCGAGCTCGCTGAGGAGCTGGGGCACGATCGTCGACTCCACGTCGGAGCTGATGCCCGTGCCACGGGTGCGGAACAGCGAGTCCATCTCGTCGAAGAAGACGATGACGGGGACGCCCTCGTCCGACTTCTCCTTGGCCCGCTGGAAGATGAGACGGATCTGGCGCTCGGTCTCGCCGACCCACTTGTTCAACAGCTCGGGGCCCTTGATGTTGAGGAAGTACGAGCGCACGTCCGGGTTGCCGGTCATCTCGGCGACCTTCTGGGCGAGGCTGTTGGCAACCGCCTTGGCGATCAGGGTCTTGCCACAGCCCGGAGGTCCGTAGAGGAGGATGCCCTTGGGTGGCTCCAGGTGGTATTCCTTGAACAGGTCGCGATGCAGGTAGGGCAGCTCGACCGTGTCGCGGATCTGCTCGATCTGGGCGGCGAGGCCACCGACCTCCTCGTAGGTGATGTCGGGGACCTCTTCGAGGACGAGCTCCTCCATCTCGGGCCGTTCCATCTTCTCGAGGACGAGACCCGTCTTGGAGTCGATGCGGACGTAGTCGCCCGGCCGGAGACGGACGTCCAGCATGGTCTCGGCGCGGCTGGTGACCCGCTCCTCGTCGCCGTGGCCGATGAGGACGACGCGGCCGTCGATCATGACGTCCCGGACTCTGAGGACCTCGCCGGAAGGCTCGAACTGTCGGACGTCGATGATGTTGAAGGCCTCGTTGAGGAGCACCTCCTGACCCACCTGAAGGAGCTTGACCTCGACGTTCGGCTGGGCGTTGACGCGGAGCTTCCGGTTGCCGGTGAGGACGTCCACCGTGCCGTCGGAGTTGACCTGGAGGACGGTCCCGAAGTTGTTCGGCGGCTGGGTGAGCTTCTCGACCTCTTCGCGGAGGACGCCGAGTTGCTCGCGGGCCTCTTCGAGCAGTTGGGCGATCTTGTCGTTCTGGGCGACTGCCCGGTCGAGACGCTCCCGGGTGCGCTGCAACTCGCGCTCGATGTCGCTGTCACCGTACGGCGACTCGCGGAGACGGCGGCGGAGGTAGGCGACCTCTTCCTCCAGGGCCGCGGCCATCTTTCTCAATTCGACGACTTCCTGGGGCGTCTGTCCTTCTGCCACGGCTTCCTCCTACCTGGATGACCGCCTTTCGGTCAGTATACGAACGGGTCTCCTTAGTTACCCGGGTTCAGCGAATCACCCACGGGATGGGCTTCGATGCGTCTCATGAAGATGAGGAAGCCCGTGTGGCCCACCATCTGGTGCTCGGGTCGGACGCTCCGGCCGTCGATGTTCCAGTCCCTCATCAGGAACTCCTTGACCTCGATCTCGGCGAAGCGACCGGTCTCCCGGGCGGTGGCGACCGTGGTCTCGAGTTGGGGAACCGTCGGCAGGTAGGCACACAGGACACCGCCCGGTGGCTGATGCTCTGCGGCGGCCTCGATCACGTGCCAGGGCTCGGGGAGGTCGAGGACGATCCTGTCGGGTGCCACCTCGGCCACGAAATCGGTGACGTCGCCGATCCGCAGGTCGATGTGGTCGGGCACCTCGCCGTACCACCGGGTGATGATCTTGCGGGCGTGGGTGGCGTGATCCTCGCGTCGCTCCACGCTCACCACCCGGCCCTCGGGGCCAACGGCCCGGGCCAGACCGAGTGTGAGCGCTCCGGAACCGGTGCCGGCTTCGAGGACGGTCAGACCGGGCCCGATATCGGCATAGACCAGGATTGGCCCCAGGTCCTTTGGGTAGACGACCTGGGCGCCGCGCTTCATGCGGAGGATGAAGTCGGAGAGCCTCGGTCTGAGCAGGAGCAGCTTCGCCCCGGCGTGGGTCGTGAGCCAGGCGCCCTCCTCGGCGCCGATGATCTCCTCGTGCGGTATCGAGCCCTTGTGGAAGGTGAACTGCTGGCCCGGTTCCAGACGCAGGAGGAAGTGCCTCCCCTTGTCGTCGATCAGGAGGGCCGGGTCGCCGGCTCGGAAGCTCACATGAACACGCTCACCACCGACGCCAGGATCCCGAGGACCATGGCGATCACCACGATCCAGACCAGCACTCTCACGCCACGCTGTTGATTCATGCTCCTACCTCGAAGGGCGACAGTAGATTCATCCAGGGATGACCCGTCTCCTATCCAAGGTAATCGCCACGGCCTTCGGTGCTCCGGGACCGGCAGGACGAGTCCGCGTGCTCTCCGGCCTGCGTACCCGTGACCGACAGCAACTGATGACGGGTCTCGCACTCCTCGGCTACTCGTATCTCACCCGGACCCGGCCGCGCCGCCAACTGGTGTACCGGAAGGTGCTCAAGGCCGATCAGGCGATCGTGATCCGGGCTGCGGAGCCCGGATCCGCCCCGCTCGACCGCAAGCAGCTCCGCCGTCTCCGCTGAGGGCAGGTCAGATCCGGTAGACCTCGACGAGGGTCTTGCCCTGCGAGCCGCGCTTGCGGCCGATGATGAAGGCCAGGGCCACGAGCCCCGCCGCTACGACCAGCCCGAGCACGGCCTTGTCCTTGGCTGCCTCGCGAGTCTCGTCGACCGCGTCGATGATCTCCATCGCCTTGGCTTCGATGTCTTCACGAGTGATTGGCATCGCCGGCTCCGATCCTCCACGCCACCAGCATGGTGCCGATGGCTGCGGTCAACGCGGTGAGACCCCTGGCCAGGATCTCCCACCACTCCCCTTCCGGGAGCAGCATCCGATAGGCGAAATATGCGCCCAGGACCAGGAGGAACGACCCGATCGACATGAGGATCGCTCCGCCAATGCCGAGACCGGCTTGTTTGCCGAGACGCTTGGCCGGCTCCACCGTCTCCTGGCGGAGGTACTCCTTCGCCATCTCGAAGAGCTCGGTGGCGAGCTGCGGGATCTCCTGGGGGTTCGCCATCGAGTCGAATCTAACAACCCCTGGACACAGCGCCAGTGGCAGTTAGGGTTCCGCCTCGGTGGACGTCCTAGGTGCCATGCGCTCACTGGGCCCTCGCTACAGGGCTCTCTGGACCGGCCAGGCGATGGCCCAGTTCGGGACTTATGTCGCCTTCTTCTCCATCCCCGAACTGATCGCCTTCATCACGGAGAAGACCAACACCCTCGACTACGCCCTGGCGTACGCCCTCGAGAACATCCCGATCGTCCTCACCGGCCTCGTCGGTGGTGTCCTCCTGGACCGGTGGCACCTCCGCCCGGTGATCATCGCCACCCACCTCATCCGGGCGGCCGTCTTCTTCTATCTCTCGGCGACGGCGTCCGCCGAGACTCTCGAGGTCGGGACGATCCTGGCCCTGGCCTTCGTGATCGGGACCATGTCCACCATGTTCGACGGGGCCCTCTACGCCCTGCTGCCCAACATCGTCAAGAAGAAGGACCTGCCCCGGGCGAACTCGCTGATCACGGCCACGATCCAGGCCAACTTCGCCCTCGCCCCCCTGTTCGCGGGGATCCTCACCGCCGTCTTCGCCAGACCCTCGATCGGCTTGTTCCTGACCGGCCTTCTCTTCGTGGGGGCTGCGGTGTCGATGAAGTGGGTGGGCAGGGTCGCCCACCACGGCTCCCCCGCCGAGACCCGCGGGTCTTTCGTCACCGAGGCGGCCAACGGGATCCGCTACGTGTGGGCCGAGCCCCGGCTCCGGTTGATCACGATCGCTGCGGCCGTGGCCAATCTCGTGGTCGGGTTCATCGAGGGCACATGGAAGGTCCTGTACACGGTGATCACCAAGGTCGACAGCCCGGCTCAGACCGGGTTGCTGCTCAGCATGCTCGGCGTGGGTGGAGTGATCGGCGCCTTCATCGCCCCGTCGTTCACGAAGCGCATCGGGCTCGGTCGCTCGCTCGTGATCGGGATGGCGATCACGGGAATCGGGATGTTCGCCTTCATGTTCGTCAGCAACCTGGCCCTGGCGATACCGCTACAGATCGTCTGGATGGCCGGTGTGTCGATCGTCAACGTCCCGATCGCCACCGTCCGCCAGGTGTACTCGTCGGCTTCGATGCTGGGACGGGTGATCACCGCCAGCCGGGCCATCGGGTGGGCGACCATCCCCCTGGGCGCTGTGGTCGGAGGCGCCCTCGGATCCTCGGCCACGACCTACCCATGGGTGGCGAGGACGGGCCCGATCCTGCTGATGGCCACCGCTCTCTGGTTGTTCACCACGGTGATCTGGTCGGACACATTCGGCCCGGACGACCAGGAAGAAGAGCAGCCCGATGACGGGGCCACTCCCGTTGTGGCCTCCGAGCCCGACGAAGAGCCAATAGCCGAGTGAAGACCGAACCCGGTCTCGAGTTCTGGGGTTTGCTCGACCAGACCCGCCCACCCGAAGAAGACCCCGCGGCTCACGCCGACGCTCTGGTGGAGGTGCTGGTATCCCGGGGCGCCGACGCCACCCTCGAGTTCGCCGATGACCTGGATGCTGCGCTGACGTCCCTCTATACCTGGGACCTCCGCTGGACCGCCAACCTCGCCATCTTCGAATGCAGCGACGAGATGTTCCTCCACCTCAGGGCCTGGTTGATCGGCCGGGGGTACACCACCTGGGCCGTTGCCCGATACGAAGCCGAAGCGACGTTCCTGAACCTGCTCCGGGAGACCGGGAACCGTGTCGCGTTGGGCGAGCGTCTCGCCGGCGGTAAGCATTTGCTCGGCGTGGCGAGCCGGGCCCACGAAGCGTTGACCGGGCGGAGACTCGAGCACCCCGGCCCCGAGGCGGACCTGCCTCCGGGCGAGCCGATCGACCCGGACCGGGCACCGATCGAGTTCCCCGACCTCTATCGCGCCGCGAGCACTGCGTGGAGCGAGGAGCGCGAGGCGATGCTTCAGCTCCTCGACCTGATCGAGACCGTGAACGACGGCCTCGACGCCGCCGCATTCGGCAAGCACGAGAAGGGAGTCGCCATCCTCCGGCCCTTGTTCGACGACCCGGAGAGCTGGGACAAGATCAGCGCCGACCCCGACATGCGTACGGGCGTCGCCTACGCATTGGGAATCGCCGACATGATGGCGGGGAGGGTCGATCGAGCCGCCGAGACATTCCAACGCCTGGAGGCGGACTTCGGCGAAGTTCCCGAGCTTCGCCGGGGGCGGGGCTCGGTCGAACTGGCCGAGAAGGTGACCGACGGCTTCGTTGCAGTCGGGACGGGAAACCACGCCCGGGGCGATGCGATATTGAGGTCTCTTGTCGATGATCCCGAGAGCTGGGAGATCATCAGCGCAGACTCCGATCTGCGGACCGGGGTCGCCTACGCCTTGGTGGTGGGAGATCTCATCGCAGGGAACGTCGACCGCGCCGCGGAGACCTTTCTCCGGGTCGAATCCGACTTCCCCGACGTCCCGGAGCTGCGCCGCGGCATGGCACAGGTCGAGCTGGCCAGGGGCAACCTCGATGCTGCCGCCGCGCTCCTCGACCCTGCTCCTGACGCAGCCCGGTTCGACCGGATCCTCACGGCGAAGCTGGCCTGGAGACAGGGCGATCGCGACGAGGCAGTCCGGAGGGCGCTCGAAGAACTGGACCGGGATATGGCGCCCGAAGATCACCCATGGGACGTGGCGGGCGCGCTCCTTCAGGCAGGTCACGTGCTCGTCGATGCCGGCATGGCATCCGAGGCCCGCCGTGCTGCCAGGGAGATGAAGCCCCTGTTGCGCGGCACGGAGGACGACTTCAACCTGAAACAGGAGTGGCGGCTCCTCGAGGCCGCGGTGGCGCGAATCTCAGGGAAACCGGCGAAGGCACTCGAGCTGACGGAAAGGGTCAAAGGGGCGGACGGGTACACGGTGGCCACCCGACATCGCGAGCGAGCCCGGGCGCTGCGCGATCTCGGACGCACCGGGGAAGCCGCGGTCGCCTACCAGGAAGCCATCGCGGTACTCGAGGACGCCGGCGAACGGTGGGAGGCTCGGGCCCTGGCCGACGAGCTAGCCGCGCTGGGCGCCTGAATCGTCCGCGGTCCACGCCGCTCTCCGGGGCGGCGCACCCGGTTCTTGGTACACGGCGAGCAACGCTCCCCCGACCAGGAACTCGTACAGGTGATGACTCTCCCCTGCCTCGAAGTACTGCGCGACCTGCCGCAGGAGGGCCGGATCTTCGATCCGGACGGCCCGACCGCGGATCACGAACTCGTCGTCCCGGTCCGGGTGCGGGAAGGCGTGGAGGGCGAATCGCGGATCCCTCTCGAGGTCCCTCCGCTTGGGTGACGGTGTGAGAAAGGCGTAGAGCCCGCCCTCTTCCTGGACCACCACTATCGGATGAAGCCGGGGCGC
>JAGFIR010000046.1 GCA_024103415.1 Acidimicrobiales bacterium | reverse complement strand
TCGCCTTCAGACTCCGCCTCGTTGCCGGCCGCCGTGAACGAGGTCTTGCCGTAACGCTTCTGGAAGCGCTCGACGCGACCACCGCTGTCGACCAGCTTCTGCTTGCCGGTGAAGAACGGGTGGCACTCGTTGCAGAGCTCGATGTGCATGTCGCCCGGCTTGGTGCTCCTGGTCTCGAACGTGTTGCCGCACGAGCAGGTCACCCGGGTGATTTCGTATGTGGGGTGGATTTCGGTCTTCATGATGCCTCCGCAGATCAGCCGCTGCTCTTCGCAACCTCGGCGAGGAACTCCTTGTTCGACTTGGTGGTCTTGAGCCGGTCGATGAGAAGCTCGAGGGCAGCGCCCGGCTCGAGAGCGAGCAGGACTCTACGCAGCTTCCACACCTGGGCAAGCTCGTCCCTGTCGAACAACAGCTCTTCCTTTCTTGTTCCCGAAGACTCGATGTCCACGGCCGGGTAGATCCGCTTGTCGGCGAGCTTGCGGTCGAGACGCAGCTCCATGTTCCCGGTGCCCTTGAACTCCTCGAAGATGACTTCGTCCATCTTCGACCCGGTCTCCACCAGGGCGGTGGCGAGGATTGTGAGCGACCCACCCTCCTCGATGTTTCGGGCCGCGCCGAAGAACCGCTTCGGCGGGTACAGGGCCTGGGAGTCGACACCACCGGAGAGGATTCGGCCGGAAGCCGGGGTGGCGAGGTTGTGGGCCCGGGCCAGACGGGTGATCGAGTCGAGCACGATCACGACGTCCATCCCCATCTCCACGAGCCGCTTGGCCCGCTCGATGGCCAACTCGGACACCTGGGTGTGCTCCTCGGCGGGACGGTCGAAGGTCGAGTAGATGACCTCTCCCTTCACCGACCGCTGCATGTCGGTCACCTCTTCGGGGCGCTCGTCGACCAGCACCACCATCAGGTAGCACTCGGGGTTGTTGGTCGAGATCGCCTGGGCTACCTCCTGGAGCACCGTGGTCTTGCCCGCCTTGGGAGGCGAGACGATGAGACCGCGTTGCCCCTTGCCGATGGGAGCTATGAGATCGACGATCCGGGTGAGGATGTTGTTCGGCTTGCCCTCCACCTCGAGACGCAGCCGCTCATCGGGGAATAGCGGGGTGAGGTTCTCGAACTTGGGGCGGTTCATCGCCTCTTCGGGATCCATCCCGTTGACCTTGTCCACCCTCACCAGCGCCGGGAACTTCTCCTTCGAGCGCGGCGGGCGGATGGGGCCGGAGACGATGTCACCCTTGCGGATGCGGTACTTCCGGATCTGGTTGGCGGAGACGTAGACGTCCTTGTCGCCGGCCTTGTAACCGGTGACCCTGAGGAAGCCGTAACCCTCGGGGAGGATGTCCAGCAGGCCCTCGCGGACCTCCAGCTCGTCCTCGGGGATCATCTCCTCGTCGCGACGGCCGCGGTCGCGGCGACGTCGGTTGCGCTGGCCGCCCTCATGGCGCTGCTGCTGTTGATCGGCTCCCTGATCCTGGTCGGACGACCCGTCGTCGTCGGCGGCCGGCGTCTCGGGACGCTCGGTCCTCGGAGTGGCCTTGGGCAACTCGAGATCGGGCTCGGGGGCCGCCTCGTCGGTGACGCCGCCGGCCTCCATCAACGCGGAGATCAGCTTCGACTTCTGGAGTCCATCAGCTTCGATTCCGACGGCCTCGGCGATCTGCCTGAGTTCTTCGATCGACTTGCTCTGCAATTGAGCTCGTGTGGTCATGAGATCCTTCGCGACTCGTCCCCGAAGGGAGCAATCGGATAGGTACGTCCGCAGGCACGGGAACACGGGGAGTGCACGGATGCTGCGGGGGTTGCCACCGAAACCCTTTCCCGGTGACGATGTAATCGTAGCGGCGTCCCGCTCTTGCGCAAAGCCTCTGCTCAGCCCAGCGCTTCGAACAGAGCCTCCGGCGTCGGGTCGATGACGCGATGCCGTTCGGGGAGATCCGCCAGGCGGGCCAGGGACGCCGGGATCCCGGGAGACTCCCCGATGGCGTCGGCGACGACGTCGGAGAACTTGGCCGGATGTGCGGTCCCCACGACCAGCCGGGGCAAGTTGCCGATCTGCTCATCCGCCACCTTCCAGGCCGCCGCGGTGTGAGGATCGAGCACGTAGCGGTGCTCCCGGAAGACCCGGGCGATGGTCTCGCGGATCTCTTCGTCGTCGGCCCACCCGGCCACGAAGTCGGTACGGGCCTCCGCGGGAAGCCGCTCCAGGTTCGACGGGACCTGGATGTCCATGGCGGGCGCCACGGTCGGGACGACGTCGGACCGTCTTTCGACGCCTTCGGAGAAGAGATCCGCCAGATAGCGGTTGGCGTTGGTGGCGACCACCACCCGCTCGATGGGAGCGCCCATCCGGGCCGCAGTCCAGGCCGAGTAGGCGTTTCCGAAGTTCCCCGTGGGGACCACCACTTCGAAAGGCTCGCCGATCCGGGCCGCGGCGTGGACGTAATAGCCCGCCTGGACCGCCACCCGTGCGAAGTTGATCGAGTTCACCGCCAGCAGGTCGCGCCGCACCCGGAACGCCTCCTTCACCAGTGCCTGGCAGTCGTCGAAGGTGCCCCGCACCGCCAGCACCGTGACCAGGTCGTCGTCGACGGTGGTCATCTGACGTCGCTGCATCTCGGCCACCCGGCCCTCGGGGAAGAGCACGACGATCGGGAGGCGCCCCCGGCAGGCTTCGATGGCGGCGGAGCCGGTGTCCCCGCTCGTGGCGACGAGAACGGTTCGATCGGACACCTCTCTCGCCAGCAGGCGGGCCACCACCTGGAGCGCGTGGTCCTTGAAGCTGAGTGTGGGCCCCCAGAACAGCTCGAGGACCCTGCGGTCTCCGACTTCGACGATCGGGGTGATGTCCGGATGGCTGAAGGCAGCCGCAGCCTCCGCAACCAGGGAGTCCGGGTCGGGTGCGCCGAATGCCCTCAGCACCCCGGCGACCGACTCGACATACCCCCACGAGCGCCAGCCGTCGGGGAGCGACGGGATCTCGACGGGCGTGTACAGGCCCCCGTCCGGAGCCAGCCCTTCGACGAGTGCACCGACGAAGTCGACCTCGGACTCGGATCGTGTGGAACGGAACCTCACGGCGACGTCAGTCGGGCCAATCGGCCTCCTGATGCGGGGTGGTACCACCCGGTGTCGGGATCGAGGGATGTCCGAGGACGGCGATGACGACCACCGTGATGAGCGCGCCCCCGACACCCAGGATCCACTGGCCCACGCCGATCACGACACCGAGACCGGCGGTGACCCAGATGCCGGCGGCCGTGGTCAGCCCGCTCACGTGGGCGCCTGATCGCATGATCGCTCCGGCGCCGAGGAAGCCGATACCGGTGGCGATGGCCGCGGTGACCCGGAGGAGGTCGAGACGGGTCCCCGATGCGAGCTCGGCCGAGGCGGTGAAAAGGCACGCCCCGAGGGCGACGAGCATATGGGTGCGCAGACCCGCGGGCTTGTCGTGCTTCTGCCGGTCGTAGCCGACGGCACCACCGACCGCGGTGGCGACCAGGGCCCGGAGCAACATCTCGAGTTCGGGGTGCATGACGGTTGCCACGCTACATCACGGCCGGATGGCCAGGGCCCCCGCCCAAGTACAATGGGGTCTCCGCTCCCGTAGCTCAGGGGATAGAGCGCCGGCCTCCGGAGCCGGGTGCGCAGGTTCGAATCCTGCCGGGAGCGCCCACGTACCAATACCAGTCCCCCACGAGCGGAGCGAGTGGGGAAAGGTACCGCCGGCGAAGCGAAGCAGAGCCGGGGGTAGGGGGTGCTTCAGCCGTTCTTCTGGTCCTTCGGCTTGTAGTAGTCGATCCGGTCGAGGGGCATCACCACCGAGGTGAGCACGTTTTCCAGGTGGGAGACGATCCTCTTGAGGAAACGGTAGTACAGCGCCTGGGGCACCGCCTCGGACGCAGGTGCGTCCGACCGGGCGAGCTGGAAGACGATCTCGTCGTGACCGTGCGCCACCGCGTCCAACTTGGGGATCAGATCGTGGACCGCGTCCTGGTCCTGCTGGGCGAACGCCTTGCGACCGGCCACCAGATACTCGCGGACGGTGGCCGCCTCTTCTCTCATCTTCTCGATGCCGTTCTGCTCACCGAGCTGGACGCCGATGTTGGCCAGATCCCAGATGTTCTTGCAGTAGTCGCCGATCCGCTCCAGGTCCTTGGCCACCGACATGTAGGCCAGGAGAAGACCCTGTTCGAACTCGGCATGACGGACGGCCCCGCGCACCAGGAGCTCGCGGCGGACGGCCCGCTCCCGACGGTTGACCTGCTTGTCCAGGCCCCAGATCTCGTCCTGCACCTCCGAGGCGGGGCGATCACCGAACAGCGCCGCCATGGCGAGATCGAACATCGCGATGCAGTCGGCCAGCATCGCGTCCAGGTTCGACTCGATCTCCTTGTTGTCGGCTTCTTTGAAGATGGAGAACACGACCCCTCCTAGGACAGGATCAGTATTAGCACCGGGGCTGCCACAAAGACGGTGATGATGTACACGGCCACCCACGTCTTGTTGGCCACAGCGGTCTTCGAAAGCCACTGCGCCATGCGAATGGGGACCTGGCGCACCTTCATCGGATAGAAGACGAAGATCCCGGCGAAGTTGATCACCACGTGCGCCATGGCGATGACCAACGCCTCCGGCGACGACGCCGCCACCGACGCCAGAACGGCAGTGGCTGTCGTGCCGAGGTCGGCTCCGAGGATCACAGGGAAGGCGTTGGGCATGCTGAGGACCCCGGCGGCGACCAGCGGCACCATGATCGAGTTGGTGATCCCGGACGACTGGACCGCCAGGGTCATGAACAGGCCGGCCAGGACCGCCATGAAGCCTCCCCGCTTGGAGAGGATGCTGTTCACGGCAAGCTCCATGCGGGTCGATACGAGCTGTTTCATCAGACGGGTCACCAGGATCAGCGCCACCACCAATGCCGCTAGGCCGAGGGCGATCATCACCGGTCCCGCAGCCGTGCCCAGCCCCCACCCGTTCAAGAGGTTCGCCAACGCGTCGACCGGGGCATCCACGATGTCCCCCAATGACAGCCCGCCCCCTCCTTCGGAGGGCCCGGAGTCCGACCCCCAGGTCGTGACCAGCCCCGCCAGACCCCGTGCCGCCTTCGAGATCGCCCCGAACGCCAGTTCCAGGGGCAGGAAGATGACCACGGCGAGGATGTTGTAGAAGTCCTGCATCGTGGCCGCGGCGAAGCCACGCTCGAAGTAGACACCCTGGCGGATGTGTCCGAGCGACGCCAGCGTGCTGGTGACGGCGCTTCCGATGTTGGCCCCCATGACCATGGGAACCGCAGCCTCCACGGTGAGGACTCCGGCGCCGACCAGACCGACGATGATCGACGTCGTAGCCGACGACGATTGGACCAGGACCGTGGCGAGCAGACCGGCCGCGAGGCCGGTCAGAGGATTGGCAACGGCGGAGAACACCTGGTCGACGAGGTTCTCGCCGAGCATCCCGATGCCGGTCTCCAGGGAGCTGATCGCCGCCAGAAAGAGATACAGGGCGCCGAGTACGAGGACTAGGCGCAGAATCCTCCTCGCCGACGAGGGGAGCCCCCCGGCGGTGCCTATGGCTTCCTGATCTCCCATCGGCCGGACACGAGCGTAGACCTATGGGAGTAACTGTGCCGCAACGTGGGCATAGACTCGCTGTCATGGCACCTCGAGCCATCTGGAAGGGCGCGATCAACTTCGGCCTGGTCACGATCCCGGTGGGCATGTACACGGCCACCGAGTCGAAGACGCCGAAGTTCAAGCAGTTGCGCAAGGACGACCATTCGCCGATCCGCTACAAGCGCGTCGCCGAGGCCGACGGTGAGGAAGTCGCCTGGGAGGACATCGTCCGCGGCTATGAGTTCGAGAAGGACCGCTATGTGGTCTTCACGGACGAAGAGCTCGCCAACACGACGCCCGAGGGCTCCCGCCTCGTCGATGTCGTCCAGTTCGTCGACGAGTCCGAGATCGACCCCATGTATTACAAGTCCTCGTACTACCTGGTCCCCGAGAAGACGGGCGCCAAGGCGTACAAGATCCTGGCCGACGCACTCAAGGAGAAGGGCCGCATCGGCCTCGCCAAGGTGTCGATCCGGGAGAAGCAGCACATGGCGACGGTCCGCGTAAAGGACGGCGTGATCGTCATGGAGACCATGTACTGGCCCGACGAGATACGCGCCGCCGAGTTCGAGGAGCTCGAGGCCGATGTCGAGGTCCGCAAGGAAGAAGTCGACATGGCCGCCATGATCATCGACAACCTCACCAAGGAGTTCGACCCCAGCGAATGGGTCGATCGCACGCGGGAGGCCGTCGAAGAGCTCGCCTCCAAGAAGGTGGCCGGGGAAGAGGTCGTCGTGCCCGAGTCTCCCGAGCCCACCAAGGTCGTCGACCTGCTCGAAGCCCTCAAGGCTTCGGTCGAGGCCACCAAGGAGCAGAAGAAGGAGAAGAAAGCGGGCTAGCCCGGCCGCTCCGACTCCCAGGTCACCGTCCTGGGGTCGGCGATCTCCACACCCTTGAACACCGGCGCCCGGAGCCGATCGTCACGGGTCCACTCCTTGAACTCCACCGCCACCACCATCCGTGGCTCGACCCAGGTCTTCTTGCCGGGGACCGTCACCGGGTTGACGAAGGGGCTGTCGGGGCGCTCGATCTCCCGCAGCGACCGGTAGACGGATTCCAGGGACCTGCCGTCGAAGCCCGAGCCGACTGCCCCGATCCAGCGCAGGTCCTCCCCTTCGTAGAGGCCCAGGAGAAGCGACCCGAAAGTCGAAGCCCGCGAACCCTCCCCGGCGAGGTACCCGCCGACCACTGCACGTAACCGGTGCTTCACCGCCACCTTCCTCCAGTCCGGCGAGCGCCGCCCCGGGTGATACCTCGATCCCGACTTCTTGGCCACGATCCCTTCGAGACCCGATCGCTTCGCCGCCTCGAAGAGCGCCTTGCCCGAGCCGCGGGTCGGCTCGGGAACGACGATCGGGCTGGGCAGCGCCAGGCCTTCGAGGACCTCCCGCCGCTCCTCGTACCCGAGCTCGGTCAGGTCACCATCCCGGTAGAGCACGTCGAAGACGGCGAGGTTGACCGGGGAGCCCATCTGGAGCAGCTGGAAAGAGGGCCGCCCTTCGTCGTCGAAGGCGATCACCTCACCGTCGAGCACCACGTCGTCGGGGATGGGGAGCTTGGACACCTCGGGGAAGCGCCCCAGGAGATCCAGTCCCCTGCGGGACCGGGCACGCAGACGGCCGCCATCGTTGCCAACTATCGCCCGATAGCCGTCCCATTTCACCTCGAACCACCAGCCGTCGTCGTCGAATGCGTCGGGCCACGGTGTGGCCAGCATCGGCTGGTAGTCGGGGATGCTCAATCGACGGCGAGTTCCTCGGCGACGATCCTCGCCACCAGGCCGCCGTCGAGGTCGGCGCCTCGTGACTTCATGAGGGTCCCCGTGACACGGCCGGACGCCCTGGGATCACCGGCCACGCCCAACTCCGAGATCGTCTCCCTGACCAGCTGCCGGGTCTCGTCCTCACCGAGCTTCTTGGGGAGCCAGCGTCCCAGGTACTCGATCTCGAAGGCGAGCTTCTCGGCCATGGCGGCGCCGCGCTCCCCCATCTCCAGATACTCCTGCCGGGACTTGTCCATCTTCTTGACATACGAGGCGATGACCTTCTCATATAGAGCGTCGTCGGCCTCACCGGAGAAGCCGGGCTCGGAGCGAGCGGTCGAGACCTCGGTCTCGATCTGGCGGATCACGTCCTTGCGCGGCTTGTCGCCGGCGCGCATCGCGTCCCTCAATTCGTCCTGCAATTGTTCGTGGATGCTCTTCATGAACGCACTCCGAAAAATCTCATTGAAATCTGTTTACACGGTGGGAGGGCAACGGTACAGTTCCCTGTGGAAATCCCGACGTCCCCGTTGCACGTCTTTGTCGGGGTCGTTTGTGAAAAGAATCACAATCTCTCCAAGGAAACGGAAGTGCTCACCACCCAAATCACCACCGACTGGCGAGACCTGGCCGAGTGCCGGGACTCCGAGCCCAGCCTCTTCTTCCCGGTCGGCACCACCGGCCCTGCCGTAGAGCAGATCGAGGCCGCCATCGCCATCTGCATGTCCTGCTCGGTTCGAGAGGAATGCCTCCAGTACGCCCTGGAGACCAATCAGGAGTCTGGTGTCTGGGGTGGCTACGCCGAGGACGACCGTCGTCGCCTCCGCAAGCGCTGGCTGGCCGAGCGCCGTCGCCGCGCCGTCTGAACTAGCCCCGCAACTCTCTACGCATCCGGCGCGAACCCGACCGTCTTCGGGGCCGCGTCCTCCATCTCCACGAAGGCGATGTTCGCCGCCGTTATGGCGACACTGCGCCCCTTGGAGTCGGTGAACCATGCCAGACCACCGGACTGCATGGCGCCTTCGATCTCCTTCTTGAAATCTTCGGCGCTGTCGACCTCCAGCTCGACGAGCTTGTCGGTTTGAGCGATGCCGATGCGAACTTTCATGAGCCTCCGAATCGTCTTGCCGGCATCGTAACCCCCTTCCGGGGCTCGGCCATCCGGCCTATGTTCGGGCCATGGGACGGGACACCGTTCGTGTCGTCGTGCTGATCAGCCTGGTCGCCGGCCTGCTGTTCACCTCCCGGGTGGGCGTGGCCGAGACCACGTCCTGGGTGCGTCTCCCGGTCACCACCGGGGGCGGCGGCCCGGAGCCGTCGCCGACTGCGGACACGGTCACCGTCGCTCCCGGTGACCACTTCTGGAAGATCTCGAAGCGTCGTCTCGCCGACGTCGACCCGGAGGCACCGGTTGCCCCCTACTGGCGGAAGGTGATCGAGGCGAACGTGGACAACATCCGATCGGGCGATCCGGACCTGATCTACCCGGGCGAGATAGTGGAGTTGCCTGCGGCCGAATAGGCTGCGGCAGCCTCCCCCCTCCTGCCGGGGACTCAACCCTCAAGCGTTGTCGCCGAGGAAGATCTCGGAGACCGACGACTCCATGAAGATCGCCTGGAGCGTCTCGGCCAGGATCGGGGAGATCGACAGGACCGTGACGTTGTCCAGGGCCTCCACGTCGGGTCGTGGGGGCAGGGTGTTGGTGACGATCACCTCGTCGATCGGGGCGTTCTTGAGACGGTCCACCGCCGGATCGGAGAAGATCCCGTGCGTCGCCGCCACCCGGACGCTCAACGCGCCCTGGTTCTTCACCATCTCGGCGGCGTTCACGACCGTGCCCGCGGTGTCGATCATGTCGTCGAC
The DNA here is from genome assembly GCA_024103415.1 of Acidimicrobiales bacterium. GTDB lineage: Bacteria > Actinomycetota > Acidimicrobiia > Spongiisociales > ZC4RG35 > ZC4RG35. The sequence continues at coordinate 8,756 of JAGFIR010000046.1, read as the reverse complement.
GATCACGACGTGGCGGCCCTCGACACCGCCCGACATGGACAGCGCCGTCGACTCGTTGTGCGTTGTGGGGTCGCGGCGCTTGTAGATGAACCCGACGCTGGCGTCGAGACGGCGGGCGTAGCGCTCTGCCCGCTTCACACCGCCTGCATCGGGCGAGAGGACTATGGAGTCCCCGTTGAGCTTTTCCGCGAGGTGGTCGGAGATGATGGGCAATGCTGTGAGGTGGTCCCAGGACTTGTCGATGAAGCCCTGAAGCTGACCCGTGTGCAGATCGACGGAGACAAGGCGGTCGGCGCCCGCCTGCATGAACAGGTCGGCGACCAACCGGGCCGAGATCGGCTCGCGGGGCAGCGCCTTCTTGTCCTGACGCGAGTACGGGAAGAACGGGACGACCGCGGTGATCCGGCGCGCCGACGCCCGCTTCAGGGAGTCGATCGTGATCAACTGCTCCATGATCAGGTCGTTGATCCCGGGACCGTGGCTCTGGATCACGAAGACGTCGGCGCCACGCACGCTCTCCATGGGTCGCACGTAGATCTCGCCGTTGGCGAATCGGGATATCTCGAGTCGACCGAGCTTGATGCCAAGCACCTCGGTCACCTCTTCAGCCAGGGGCACGTTGGCGCTCCCGGAGAAGACCATCATTCGTTTGCGGGAGACGATCTCCAAGTCAGGCCTCCGCCTCCGCAGCGGTCTTGCGAGCCCTTCGCCGCTCAGCGTAGCCCGGGATCTCCTTCTGATCTCCGCGCTCGACCGCCAGGGCGTCGTCGGGGACGTCTTTGGTGATCACCGACCCCGCGCCGGTGATCGCCCGGTCACCGATGGTCACCGGGGCGACGAGCATCGTGTCCGATCCGATGAACGCTTCCTCACCGATCACGGTCTCGTACTTGTCGTACCCGTCGTAGTTGCACGTGATGCTCCCGGCCCCGATGTTGGCGCGGGCACCGACGGTGGCGTCTCCCAGATAGGAGAGATGGGGAGCCTTGGCACCTTCGGCGAGAGTCGTGTTCTTGGTCTCGACGAACGTGCCGATCTTCGACCCCTTCTCCATCACGGTGCCCGGCCGGAGTGACGCGTACGGCCCCACGACACACTCCTCCCCCACCACGGCGGAGCGGAGGACCGAGTACCAGACGGTGGCGTTGGCCCCGATCGTCGAGTCCACGGCGAACACATCTGGCCCCACCTGCGCCCCGGCGGCGACGGTGGTCTCGCCCTCGAGATGGACACCGGGGTAGATGCGGGCTCCCGGCTCGACCGTGACCGTGACGTCGATGTACGTGCGCTCCGGGTCGAGCATCCAAACACCCGACTCCATCAGACGCTGGTTGATCTCGCGACGCTTGGCGGCCTGCGCCTCGGCGAGTTGATCCTGAGAGTTGATGCCAGCCACCTCCTCCGGTGAGCCCTTCACCGCCACCAGTTTGTTGCCGGTGGCAGCGAGGATCCCGACGACGTCGGTCAGGTAGTACTCCCCCTGACGGTTGTCCGCCGTCACTTGTCCGAGCGATTCTGCCAACTTCCCGGCGCGAACCGCGTAGATGCCCGCGTTCACCTCCCGGATGGCCTTCTGCTCCTCTGTGGCGTCACGGTCCTCGACCACGCCGACGACGTTCCCGTTGTCGTCTCTCAGCACCCGCCCATAACCGGAGGGATCGTCCAGATCGGCTGTCACCATCCGGAGCGCCTCGTCCGCCTCGAGGGATGCCAGCTCCGAAATCAGCTCCGATCCGAGCATCGGGGTGTCGCCATAGAGGATGACGACCACGTCATGGGGATCGAGCTCGCCGAGCTCGGCCAGGGCGACCCCGGTGGCGTGCCCCGTTCCCAACTGCTCCTCCTGGAACGCGGTCCGGACCCGGGGCGGGAGGACCTCCCGCACCCGGTCGGCACCATGACCGACCACGACCACGACGGAGTCGGGGTCCAGGGCGGCGGCGGCGTCGATGACCCAGCGGACGAGCGGCCGGCCGGCTACCTCCTGGGCGACTTTGGGCATCGGGGAGAACATGCGCTTTCCCTGGCCTGCGGCCAGGATCACGACATGGGTTGACAGGCGGCGGGCCTCCTGTTCGGAAGCTGGGGGGGCAGGACTCGAACCCACTCTTACAGGACCAAAACCTGTCGTGCTACCGGTTACACCACCCCCCAATCTGAGTACCTGGTACTCGGTACCCGGTACCTGGATCGGGCTCGTGAGGTTACTGCCGGTGAGGGCGGTAGCCCATGTCAGCAGACCTGGCGACGCAGCTCACCGTCCCTGATCGACGAACACCTCGGCGACACCGCGCGGACGCGGTTCGACTCCGACCGAGACCCTGCACAGGTCGGACACTGCCCCCGCCGCATCCACCGCCTCGTCCAGACCCGGGAACATCCCGAAGCACCCTGAGCCCGAACCGGTGAGCAGAACGGGCTGTCCCCACCTGGATCGCAGTTCTGCCATGAACTCGGCGAGTTGGGGCTCGACGGACATCGCGGCCGGTGTCAGGTCGTTTCGAATCGGCATCCCGTCACGCAGGGCCGGCGGCAAGGCGCCTTCGGGAAGCGCCTCCCCTTGCGGTCCTTCCAACCGGTCCCACTCCCGGTACACCTCCCGGGTGTCGAGCCGGAACACCGGGACGGCGACGGCGAACGCCAATCCGGTGAGGGGCTGCTGCGGGGCGATCACCTCCCCGATGCCCCCCATGTGGAGGGTCCCGCCCGTGAGGAAGAGAGGAACATCGGCTCCGAGCGTCACCGCCAAGGGAGCGACGTCGGCCCGACCCAGACCGGCGATCCCCGCCGCGGCCATGAGTGTCGCCGCGGCGTTGGAGCTGCCCCCGCCGACCCCGGCGCCGGTGGGCAGCACCTTGTCGACCACCACCCGTTGCTTGGGGAAGTCCTTCACGGAACGGACGTGTCGCAGCGCGCGGGAGACCAGGTTGTCTTCGGGGTCGATGTCCGGATGCTCGATGACGATCACGTCGTCCCGCTCCTCCACTTCCTCGAAATCGAGGTGGTCGCACCACTCGATGGTCTGGACCAGGGACTGGAGCGGGTGATACCCGTCGGCCCTCGGCGGCGAGATCAGCAGGCAGAGATTGAGCTTGCCGGGAGCCTCCCAACGGGTCATGACAGCACCTCCGCCAGACGGACATAGTCCTCCGGGGCCAGGTCCTCGGCCCGCACGGACGGCTCGATGCCCACCGATTCCAGGACTGCGACGATGTCGGGGCTCACCTGCGCCAGCGACGCCCGGACCATCTTGCGACGCTTGGAGAACGCCGCCTTCGCCAACTCGACGGCCCGCTCGGCGTGAGGTGGCGCCTCCTTGCGGTCGATCCCGATCACCACCGACTCGACCCTTGGTGCCGGGTAGAAGACCTGCGGGGGCACCCGGAAGAGAAGCTTTGCCTCTCCGTGGATGCCGACGACCACCGACGGGACCCCGTACTCATCGTCACCGACCCCGGCCACGAACCTCTCCCCCACCTCGCGTTGCACCATGATCACCAGCCTGGCGAAGGCGGGTGCCAGTCGCAGGATGTCCATGACCAGGCCCGTCCCCACGTTGTACGGCAGGTTGGCGACGAGCGTCCAGGGACCGTCGGGGAACCCGGCACCGAAGTCGGCCTTCGTGGCATCGATGAACCGCAACTCGACATCCAGACCCTCGGTGACCTCCTCGAGGATCGGTCGCAGACCTTCGTCCATCTCGTAGGCCACGACCCGGGCACCTGCTTCGGCGAGAGCCGCGGTCAGCGTTCCGGTCCCGGCTCCGATCTCCACCACCCGGTCCCCGGATCCGACACCGGAGGCGGCCACGATCCGGCGGGTCACATTCGGGTCTGCCAGGAAGTGCTGACCCAGACGATGCTTCGGCCGCAGCCCGTGACGATCGAGCAACGCGGCGATCTCGGTACGCGTCTGGCTCACGACCGGAACACCCTCTCCGCGTTGGCGGTGGTGATGCGCGCCACGTCCTCGACCGGCATGTCCCACACCCCCGCCAGTGCCTCACCCACCAGGGCGACCCAGGCCGGCTCGTTTCGCTCCCCGCGGTGCGGGGGCGGAGCGAGGTAGGGGGTGTCGGTCTCCACCATCGCCCGCTCGGGGGGCACGAGGCGGGCGCCCAACCGGACCGTGTCCCCGGTCTCGAAGGCCACGACGCCCGAGTAGGAGAACATCACGCCGAGGTCGAGAAAACGCCGGGTCCACCTCGTTCCCCCGGTCCAACTGTGGAGGACGGCCACCCTGGCGGCGCCGGTCTCCTCGAGGATGTCGTGGACCTGCTCGAAGGCATCCCGACAGTGCACGATCAGTGGCTTGTCCAGTTCCAGAGCGAGCAGGGCGTGGGCCCGGAACGAGACGATCTGATCCTCCAGGGGCGAGTGCATGCGGTACCTGTCGAGGCCGGTCTCGCCGATGGCGGCGACCTTCGGCGCCATCTCCTCGATGGCCGCCCACTGCTCGTCGAAGCGGCTGGCGTCGTGCGGGTGGAGCCCGGCGGTGGGCAGCACGCGGTCGGGATGCTGGGCAGCGAGATCCAGCGAGGCCCTGGAACTGGCGAGGTCGACGCCCGGCGCCACCACCCACGCCACGTCGGGGGCGCGATCGAGCAGCTCGCGCGGCGAGCGCCCGTCGAGCTGGAGATGGCAGTGCGTATCGACCCACGACACAGGCGGCACGGTAGGCTCCCAGGGCTCCATGGACTCAGGGATCACCAGGAAGATCGACGACCTCGGCCGCATCGTCATCCCGGCCGAGACCAGGCGAATGTTCAACATCCGCGAGGGCGACCACCTCTACATCGCCGTGGAGGGGAACAACATCGTCCTCCGCAAGATGACCGACACCTGCACCTTCTGCGGGTCCGACAAGAACGTGGCCCAGTTCAAGGGGAAGGGGATCTGCAGCGTGTGCCGTCAACAGCTTCAGTCCTGATCGATCAACGCCTGATAGACCAACCGGCGTGACACTCCGCGGTCGGCGGCGACCTGCCGCGCCGCGTCCGATGGCGACATCCCGCCGGCAACGAGTCGACGAGCCTCCTCGATGGCGACGGCGGCGTCGGGCTCTCCCTTCTGCCGACCCGACACCACGATGGTCACCTCACCCTTGACGGGGTCCGGGAAACGGTCCGGTGCCCCGGAGATCGGGCCGACCCACGCCTCTTCGTGGAGCTTGGTGAGCTCCCTGGTCACCGCGATCAGCCGGTCGTCACCAATCGCGGACCTGAGGTCTGCGATGTCGTCGGCGAACCGGTGCGGGCTCACGAACAGCACGGTGGCCCGATCGTCGGCGGCGATGCTCTTCAGCCGCTCCTGCCGCTCGCGGCCCCTGCGCGGCAGGAAGCCCTCGAACACAAAGCGGTCGGCATCGAACCCCGAGAGCAGCAGCGCCGTGGTCACGGCCGACGGTCCGGGGATCACCGTGACCGGCCGTCCTGCGTCCCGCGCCTCCCGGACCAGCCAGGCGCCCGGGTCGCTGATGGCGGGCATGCCCGCGTCGGAGACGTAGGCCACGTCCTCCCCCGCCATGAGGCGCTCCACCAGTTCGGCGGTGCGCTCCTTCTCGTTCCCGGCGAAGAGGGAGCGCAGAGGGACTTCGACGCCGAGATGCGCCAGGAGCTTCCCGGTCCGACGGGTGTCCTCGGCGTACACCGCGTCGACCGAGGCCAGCACCCGGCGCAACCGGTCGCTGACGTCCTCCAGGTTCCCGATCGGGGTCCCGCAGACGTAGAGCCGTCCTTCACCCATGAACGATCAGTCTGGTACCGGCGGGCGGCGGGATGGTCCCGGCAGGGAGCTCGATCATCCAGCGGGCACCCGGGATGGTGACGATTCGGTTTGGTGCGAGCACCTTCGATCCGATCACCTCGAGGTCACCGTCGAGCCCCACGACCACGAGATCGCGATCCATCCCGAATCCGTGAACCGATCCGCCGGGAAGCGCCAGAGCCGAGCCATCGGGACTGCCGCGCAGACCCCTCCAGCGTTGCCAGAAACCGGTGACGGCATGCACGGCGCCGAACCCCGGCACCAGGAACTCCATCAATCGAGACCGTATGCGGCCTTGATGAGCTCGCCAACACTCTGTTCGTGGGCGACGACGAAGTGGAGATAGCCGCCCTGCTCGTCGACCCACACGTAGTGCTCTTCGGCAACGGCCCGGCGCTGATAGTCGAGGAGGGCGGTGCGCAACTCCTCCACGTCCTGTGGGGTGTCGCCCACGTAGACGAGGACGAAGGCGGCGTTGCCCCGGCCGTCGTACCACTGGTGGTAGTAGTCGCCGCCCCAGCCGTCCGAGGCCTCGAGCGATCGGGCCTCCCCGAGGACCTGGTCGAACATCAGCCTGAGGCCCAGCTCACCCCAGGTGGAGGTGACCACCGTCTCGTAGCCGGGGACGGCAACGGGCTTGACCGTCATCTCCACCGGAAGGTCACGGCCGAAATCCGCGGGCGTGATTATCTGCTCGGTAGACGGCGGAAGTGTGGGCATCGATCGATAGGCGTCATTGACCGCCTCCCAGCCGCCCCGGTTGTGCAGGTACTGAACGAACTCGAGACCCGACTGGTACGGGAAAGTCAGCGAGTCGCGGATGAAGCGCGGCATGGACTCGAGGACGCTCATGTCCGCCTGGAGCGACTCGGCCAGGAAGAAGCCGAGGTCGCGCTGGCCGAGGGTCTGCAGCCAGTGGAGCTCGGCGAGGGTGGCATCACCCTCCATCAGGGCGCCGAAGGCGGTGGCTTCGTCCCACCGGTCCTCGTCGGCCATCGCGTTGCGGTACTCGTTGAAGCCGAAGTGCTGGTCGGTGAGGGCGTGCACCAGTTCGTGGATCATCGTGCCCTGCTGGACGAGGCTGAGCCCATCGGTGCGGGTGGGGACGACAACCTCGCGGGTGTCGCCGTCATAGAACCCGGCGACCTGCTCCCCGTACAGATCGCGGAGCATCGACTCCAGGTCCGACCCCTCGGGCAGCAGACCCAGCAACTCGTAGAGCGCCTGGTCGGCGGGGAGGTCCGTCAGGCTCTCCGCCACCACGGCCATGACACGGCTTCGGAACTCGGCTTCCCCGACGACCGTGATCGTCGGTGTCTCCAGGAACGGGAGCCCCCTGATCTCCTGGGCCTTCACCATCAGATCCTCGAGCTGGGCGATGACCTCGGCCGGCAGGTCCAAACCGCTGAGATCGGGAAGGGTCGTCGTCGTGGTGTCGGACGGCTCGACGGTCGTCGTCGGCCCGCCACCGGCGGTGGTGGTCGTGGTCGCGCCCGCTCCCGTCGTCGTCGTGGTGGTGTCGTCACCGGATGACGTGCACGCCACCAGGACGAGCGCGAGCAGCACGGCTATGAAGCGAAGGGAGGAGCGCATCGACAGCCAGGTTATCGACGCCTGAAAGATGCGCCTTGATGTTCGGCTTCGTGAGGACAACCACCTTCCTCACGCCACACGTTCCGGGTTGGTTCGCAGGTCGGGATGCGCGGATGAGGCCCGAACGCGAGTGGGCGAGCCACGCGAGTGGCTCGCCCACTCACGGGAGGTGTGTCAACCCTCTTTGACCGTCACCTTGATCTTGGCCGGTTCCGCCGGTTCGGTTTCCTCCGGAAGGCGGACCTTCACGGTCAGGACTCCCTTGTCGTACTCGGCGGTGACGGCGTCGGGTGTGACACCCTCAGGTACGGGGATTCGTCTCTCGAACTTCCCGAACCTTCTCTCTCGCACATAGCGATCGTCTTCGGAGACCTCCGTCTCCTCGGTCTTCTCACCCCTGATGGTGAGAACGCCTTCATCGACGGTGACCTCGACATCCTTCTCCGGATCGATACCGGGCAGCTCGGCCGTCACGACGAGCTCACCATCGGTGCGGGTGACGTCCATCGTCGGCCGGAAGGAGAACTCGAGACCGTCGATCGTGAGGCGTGGGAACCGGAAGAGGGAATCCCACTCCTTCTCGAGGTCGAAAAGAGGCCTCCAGAGCTCGAGCTTCATAGGCTCTCACCTCCTGCCCGGGTCCTTTCCCCTTGAAGTCCGCCGGCGACCCGTTGCCGACGGGGGCTCAGCGTTCTCTACAAATGACAACGCTTTTCTGATACCGATTATTCCCGGACGGCACCGTGCCGGGTAGGGAAGAAAGTCCCTTTGCCCGGATGCGATTCCGGTCAGACTCGGGCGCCCACGAACTCGGCCACCCGATCGAGGATCGCCGGATCGCCAAGGATCCGGGAGTGCCCGAGCCCCTCGGCCACGAGGATCGACGCCGGCCGGAGCGCGGCCAGCTCGGCCGAGCGGGAGAACAAGGCGTCGGGGTCATCGGGGGCGTGGATCAGGAGCAGATCGGTGTCGGGCATGTGGTCGACGGGCAACCCCCTCATCCTCGGCGTGAGCGCCGGATCGAACCTCTCCAGACGGCGGACCAGGCCGCGCTTGGCCCAGGGGAACAGCCGGAGCCGCTCGCTGAAGGTGTCGACGGCGTCCATCCAGTCGAGGGCCGGACCAAACATCACGGCCAGCCGCGGGCCGCGGTCAACGAACACGACCCGCATCACCACTGCGGCGAACGAGTGAGCTATCACGACCTCGGGGAACCCGAGCCGATCGATCATGCCGGTGACGACGGCGGCGACCTTCTTGATGTCGGTGATCGGCGCCCCGGCCCGACTCGGCAGCTCGGGCGCCACCACCCGATAGCCCTCTGCGGCGAGACGCCGGGCGACCGGCGCCATCTGGGCCGCCCGACCGCCCCAGCCGTGAAGAGCGAGAACGAGTGGG
>JAGFIR010000042.1 GCA_024103415.1 Acidimicrobiales bacterium | reverse complement strand
CCGTTCCGCTGCCGCTCCACGGGGGAGAGGTGTTGGACGGCCCTGCCGCTGGGGCAGAGGATTTCTCCCCCACGAAGCGGTTAGCGGAGTGGGGGAGTGGCACGAAGTGCCGAGGGGGCGCGGTCCGTAGGACCGCGGGGAAACCACGGTGGTTTTCTGGCTCGCTTCGCTCGCGCCCCCTCCCCGCCTCCGGCGGTGCTCCCCCGTTCCGCTGCCGCTCCACGGGGGAGAAGTCCCGATGCCCAGGTACCAGGTGCCAAGTACTAAAACGGGGACATGAAGATCGTCGTCATCGGTGGCACCGGTTACGCCGGTGCGTCCATCGTCTCCGAAGCCGCCCGTCGCGGGCATGAAGTGGTCGCAGTGAGCCGCAGTGGTCCGGCGATCCCGCTCGATGGGGTCGAATACATCCAGACCGACGTCCACGCCGACCTTCCCGATCTCGCCGGTGCGGATGTGGTGGTCGTTTCCATGTCGCCCCGTGGAGACAACGCCGGACGGCTCCGGTCGCTCTATCTGGAGATCGGTAGGAAGGCTGACGAAGTGGGCGCACGGCTCATAGTGATCGGTGGCTTCAGCTCGCTCCGGCCTGCTCCCGATGCGCCGCGATTTGTCGAAGGTGACATCCCGCCCGCATACGCCCCGGAGGCGAAGGAGATGCACTCGATCCTCGAAGCGCTCCAGGCGGATGAGGTCGACGGTGACTGGCTGTTCGTAAGCCCGGCCGGCAAGTACGGGTCGTACAATCCGGGCTCCGAACGCGGCACCTACCGGGTCGGTGGGGAGGTGGCCCTCTTCGACGAGAACGGGGAGTCCGACATCTCGGGTGTCGACTTCGCCAGGGCGATACTCGACGAGATCGAGAGCCCGGCGCACAGGCGGGCTCACATAGGCATCGCCTACTGAGATCCGAACCGGTCCTGGAGACGCCGGAGCCGCGTCTCCCACGTGGTGCCCACCTTCTGGATCCACTGGGTCACCTCGTCGAGGCCGTCAGGGTTGGCCACGAAACGCGTCTCCCGGCCGGCCCTCTCCCTGGTGACCAGCCCGGCGTCCTCGAGTACGCCCAGATGCTTGGAGATCGCCTGGCGGCTGATGGGCAGATGATCGGCCAGTCTGGTCGCGCTCTGCGGTCCCGTTTCCACGAGGAGGTCGAAGACGGTCCTCCGTGTCGGGTCCGCCAGGGCGACGAACACGGTGTCGGTCATGCGGCCAGCAACACCTCCGGCAACCAGCGACCGGTGTCGGCCGGGGGATGCTCTCGGGCGTCGGTGATGGTGTAGGGGAGGAGTCTCTCGATGACCGTGAGGCGAGCGCCTTCCCCCTCGGGCTCGACGGTGATGGTTACCTGGGAGGGGTCGCGATCGGGGTGTCGCCACGACCAGGTGATCGAACGACCCGGTTCGACCTCTTCCACGGTGCCGATGTAAGGGGTGCCGTCGGGGGCGAAGTGGATGTCGCCGCCCGGCCTGGGGTCGATGGAGATGGGCGAGCCCATCCACTCCCCGGCGAGATCCCCGTCGACGATGTTCTCCCACACCTCCTCGGGAGATCCGTCCAGGGTCACCGACCTCTCCACTGTCACGTCTTCCATGGCGCTCCTTTACTGCAACCGTCTAGTTGCGAGTCGTGTTATCGTGAGACTGCAACCCACCAGTTGCACTATATCGCGAGGAGGCCGAATGTGTCGCTGATACCCACCGTGATCGAGCAGTCGTCCCGTGGAGAGCGTGCCTACGACATCTACTCGAGGCTGTTGTCCCACCGGATCATCTTCCTGGGTCGGGAGTTCGACCCGTCACTCGCCAACCTGGTCGTCGCCCAGCTCCTCCATCTCGAGAGCGAGGACCCGGAGAAGGAGATCGGTCTCTACATCAACTCCCCGGGCGGGGACGGTTCGGCGATGATGGCCATCTACGACGCGATGCAGTACGTGCGCCCGCCCGTGGCGACCACCTGTATCGGGATGGCCGCCTCGGCCGGCGCCGTGATCCTCGCCGCGGGGGAGCCCGGGAAGCGACGGATCCTGCCGCATTCGCGGGTCCTCATCCATCAGCCCGCCATCTGGGGCGGCGGTCTCAGCGGGCAGGCCACGGACATCGAGATCCACGCCCGCGAGCTCTTGCGTCAGAAGGAGGAGATGCACCGAATCCTCGCCCACCACACCGGCCAGCCCCTCGAAAAGATCGCAGAGGACACCGAGCGGGACCGGTGGATGACCGCCGAGGAGGCGGTGGCCTACGGATTGGTCGACGAGATCCTCTGGAAGGTGCCGGAGACACTGGCCGGTCTGGAGGAGTAGGTCCGTCCAAACGAGAGGGGGCCCCGAAGGGCCCCCTCCGCGAATTGTGAGTGCTGTGTTCTAGCCGATGACCGCGCCACCGAGCAGGGCGGCCTGGGCGAAGTAGATCAGGAAGGCGATGGTGACAATCCACATCAGCCAGTGGACCTCACGCGCCTTGCCCTTCACGACCTTGACCAGCGTGTGCATCACGAAGCCGGCACCGATGCCGACGGTGATGTTGTAGGTGAGCGGCATCAGGATCATCGTGAGCAGGGCGGGCAGCCCTTCCTCGATGTCCTCGAAGTCGATCCCCTTGATCAGACCGGCCATCAGGAAGCCCACCAGGATCAATGCCGGGGCGGTGGCCTGAGCCGGGACGATCCCGGCCAGCGGTGACAGGAAGATCGCCAGCAGGAACAGGACGCCGGTCACCACCGAGGTGAGACCCGTGCGACCGCCATCGGCGACCCCGGCAGAGCTCTCGATGTAGCTCGTGTTGGAGCTGACTCCGGCGAGTCCGCCGGCCGCCGCGCCAATCGAGTCGACCAGCAGGATCCTGCCGACACCCGGAATGTTGCCATCCTCATCCACCAGCTCAGCCTGCTCCGCCACCGCAGTCACGGTGCCCATGGTGTCGAAGAAGTCGGTGAGCATGAAGGCGAAGATCGTCAGCAACGCTGCCGTCAGACCCAGGACGTCGAAGACGTTGCCCAGGTCGAACATGCCCAGCGTCTCGAACGACGGAGTTGCGCTGATCGTGTCCGGGACCGATGCGACTCCCATGATCAAGGCCACGACGGTGGTGGCGAGGATGCTGATGATCAGCGCTCCCGGCACCTTCCGCGCATACAGGATCACGGTGATGGCGAGACCGATCAGAGCGACCCACGCGCCATTCGAGTCGGGGAACACGAAGTGGACGATCGGATCCGGGCCCTCCGGCCGTGAGATCAGGCCGGCATTGACGAACCCGATGAACAGGATGAACAGGCCGATGCCGACGCCGATCGCTCGCTTCAACGAGTTCGGGATGGCATTCATGATCGCCTCCCGGGCCCCGACGAGAACGAGGATCGTGACCGCGACACCTTCCAGCACGATCACACCCATGGCGCCCGCCGGGCTCAGACCCGAGCCGATCACGAGGGTGAATGCCACCGCCGCATTCAGACCGAGACCGGCCGCCATCGCCAACGGGATGTTCCCCACCACACCCATCAGGATGGTGAGCAGGCCGGCCACCAGTGCCGTCCCCGCCGCCACGGCCTCCGGCGGGAAGCCGGCTGCGCCGAGGATGTTGGCGTTCACGAACAGGATGTAGGCCATCACCAGGAAGGTGGTGACCCCGGCGCGGATCTCCGTGCCGACCGTTGTCCCGCGCTCGCTTAGCTTGAAGAAAGAGTCGAGCCCTCCGCCGCCGGTCGGGGCCTTGGGCCGCTCTTGGGTGTCCGTCATTTCTCCTCCTCGTCGACGGCCACGACCTCCGCCGACCGGGCCAAAGTAGCCAGGGTCATCCCCGGCGCGTCGTCACGATCGGCGGATTTCGTGGTTTCGACCCCGGAAAGGAGGGTTCCGGTTACGCGATGGCCGTGATCAGCCAGAGAACGACCATGCCGACCACCGCGGAGAGCAGGAAGTTGCGGCTCTTCCAGACGGTCAATCCGCCCGCAACGAGGGCCACGATCTCGGGCATCCCGACGGTGAGACGGCCCGACGTGTCCACGACGAGGGAGATCACCAGCGCCGAGAGGACGGCGGGGGCCACATAGTCGAGGGCGCGCACGATGCCGGGCGGGATCTTCCGGTTGGCGAGGGCGAGGACGAACAGCGACCTCATGAGATAGGTGCCGATTCCCACCGCCAGGATGACGAGGAAGGCGCTCACCGTCGCATCCTCTCCGCGATCACCCCCGCGGCGACGCCCACCACCCCGCCGACCAGGAGCCCCACCCGGTTGGGCAGCCCGATGGTCAGGTAGGTGGCTGCTGCCGCCGCCAGCGCCGCCACGACCTTCGGGTAACGGTCGATCCCCGCGATCACCAGCACCATGAACATGAGAGGGATGGCGAAGTCGAGTTGCCAGGACTCGGGCACCACCGGGCCGATGAGGAGGCCGAGGGCCGTCGTGGTGTTCCAGCCGACCACATAGACCAACCCGGCTCCGAGGTAGTAGCTCCGGAAGTCGTCGGGTGACTCGTGGGTCCTCGTCACGGCCAGGGCGAACATCTGGTCGATCAGCGCATAGGGGCCCAACCACTGGAACCACCGGGGCTGCTTCTGGAACGTGGGCGCCATTGCCGCCGAGTACATGAGATGACGCGCCTGGATGACCAGGCCGGCCGCGATCGTCGCCGCCACCGCGGTTCCCTGGCCGAGGAGCGTCAACACCACCAGTTGGGCCGCCCCGCCGAAGATGATGGGCGAGGCCGACCAGCCGACCAGCGACGGCAGACCGGACTCGACGATGGCCAGGCCGATGATGAGCGCGAACGGGATGACCGTCACGAACAGCGGCAGGGCTTCGCCGACGCCGCGGCGGAACATGGCCCGGTTGAACGACATGGGTGGGGCGGGCTCTACCTTCCCGTGTCGATGCGGATCGCCTCCAGGGCGATCTCCATCATGTCGGTGAAGGTCCGCTCCCTCTCCTCGGAAGTGGTCGCCTCGCCCGTGCGCACGTGGTCGGAGACGGTGGCGATGGTCAGGGCGCGTCCGCCCTTCTCCGCGGCGACGCCGTACAGGCCGGCGGCCTCCATCTCGACGGCGAGCACGCCCATGGCCTCCATGCGGTCGAACGCCTGGGCGTCCGGGTTGTAGAAGAGGTCGGCCGAGTGGATGTTGCCGACCTTGACGTCGACGCCCTTGGACTGCGCGGCGCGGACGGCGGCCTCGAGCAGCCAGTAGTCGGCGGTGGCGGCGAAGTCGTACCCGCCGTAGCGCACCCGGTTGACACCGGAGTCGGTGCACGCGCCGATGGCGATGATGATGTCCCGGATCTTCACCGACGGAAGGATGCCGCCACAGGAGCCGACCCGGATGAGTCGCTCCACCCCGTATTCGGTGATCAGCTCGGTTGCGTAGATGGACGCCGAGGGGATGCCCATGCCCGTGCCCATCACCGACACGGGCACTCCCTGATAGGTCCCGGTGAACCCGAGCATGTTGCGGACGGCAGTCACCTCACGGGCGTCGTCGAGGAAGTTCTCGGCTATGTATCTGGCGCGGAGCGGGTCACCGGGGAGGAGGATCGACGGGGCGAAGTCCCCCTTGGCTGCAGAGATGTGCGGTGTCGGCATTCGGCTACTCCTTGTCGTGAGCGCCCCAAGTTATCCGACAGGAGGACGGGACGACCCGTAGCTTTGTCGCCCTGATGGACGCAGAGCACTTTCGAACGGTGGCCGAGGCCCTCACCCAATCCGGTCGGGACATGCTCCCGGGCTCGATGGGATTCGAGATAGTCGAATTGGGGCCGGGTCGTGCCTCGATGCGCGTCGACATCCGCACCGACCACCTGGCGCCGAACGGCTACATGCATGCCGGCGCGGTCGTGGCCCTTGCCGACACGACCGCCGGGTTCGGTTGCGTGGCCAACCTGCCCGAGGGGGCGTCGGGATTCACGACCATCGAGTTGAAGACCAACTTCTTGTCGACGCTCCTGGACGGGTCGATGGTCACCGAGGGCCGGATGGTGCACGGCGGCCGGACCACCCAGCTCTGGGACGTCGAGGTGCTGGACGAAGCCACCGGCAAGACGCTGGCGTTGTTCCGGTGCACCCAACTCATCCTGTATCCCAGAGGCTGACCGCGCTCTAACCTCGGCACATGTCCGACTTCTACGAGCAGATCCTCTCGCTGCGTGCGATCCGCGACTACGAGAAGCGCCCCCTCTCCAGTGAGGACCTGGACGCCATCCTGGAGGCAGCACGTTGGACCGGGAGCTCGAAGAACCGGCAGGACTGGTCCTTCGTCGTCGTGACCGACCACGACCGGCTTCAGGGCCTCGCCGAATGCGGCGACTTCACCCAGCCGGTCCGGGACTCGGCCGTCACCATCGTCCTGGTCCGCGAACCAGGCGGGAACGACTTCGACCTGGGCCGCGCCGCCCAGAACATGATGCTGGCCGCCCGCGCCATCGGGGTGGCCAGTTGCCCGATCACGCTGCATCGCTCGGCCGAGGCGCGCCAGTTCCTCGGCCTCGCCTCAGACCAGGAGGCCAGGTACGCCGTGGCCTTCGGGTACCCGTCGGCCGACGCCGCCCCCCGCAAGTTCGGTGGCCGCAAGGACCGCGCCCGGGTCGTCCGATACGACAGGGGCTGAGCCGGCCGGCCTCTGAGGATTGTCCCTTCCCGCTGGTACCTTCGCGGGTCGGATGACTGAGAACCTCGTCGAGGCCCGGGGCCTCACCAAGACCTTCGGGTCGTTCACCGCCGTCGACTCGATCGACTTCGACATCCGCAAGGGCGAGGCGTTCGGGTTCCTCGGCCCCAACGGCGCCGGGAAGACGTCGACCATGCGGATGATCACCACGGTCAGCCCCATCACCGACGGCAAGCTCACCGTCTTCGGCATGGATCCCACCACCGAGGGACGGGACATTCGCCGTCGCATCGGGGTCGTCCCGCAGGAGGACAACCTCGACCTCGAGCTGACGGTTGCCGAGAACCTCTACGTCTACGGCCGGTATCACGACATGCCCCGGGCGACCATCCGGG
This sequence comes from Acidimicrobiales bacterium, assembly GCA_024103415.1. Taxonomy (GTDB): domain Bacteria; phylum Actinomycetota; class Acidimicrobiia; order Spongiisociales; family ZC4RG35; genus ZC4RG35. Next base: position 4,148 of record JAGFIR010000042.1, on the reverse strand, counting down.
AGCGGATCGACGAGCTGTTGGAGTTCGCCCAACTCACCGATCGGCGGAAGAACACGGTCGAGTCGCTGTCCGGTGGCATGAAGCGCCGCCTCACCATCGCCCGGGCACTGATCAACGATCCCGACCTGGTGATCCTCGACGAGCCCACCACCGGTCTCGACCCGCAGGCCCGGCACCTCCTCTGGGAGCGTCTCTACCGGCTCAAGCGGCAGGGCGTGACGCTGATCATCACCACCCACTACATGGACGAGGCCGAGCAGCTCTGTGACCGCCTCGTGGTGATGGATCAGGGCAAGATCGCGGCCGAGGGCTCGCCTTCCGAGTTGATCAACCGCTACTCGACGCGTGAGGTTCTCGAGCTCCGTTTCGCGGAGGGGGAGCAGGACGAAGCCGTGCTGAGACTCGACGGGCTGGCCGACAGCTCCGAGGTGCTGGCCGATCGTGTCCTGCTCTACACCAACGACGCCGAGTCGACCCAGCGCGGCTTGCACGAGCGGGGGGTCCATCCCGAGCAGGTTCTGGTCCGCCGCTCGACACTCGAGGACGTGTTCCTCAAGCTCACCGGCCGAAGGCTGATCGACTGATGATCGCCACCCTGACCCGCGCTCGTCGCACCGTCGAGGCGGAGCTCATCGCCTACAAGCGCACCTGGCGCGGCACGGTGATCTCGAGCTTCGTCAACCCGGTCTTCTTCCTCTCGGCGATGGGGCTCGGCCTCGGCTCGTTGGTCGACCGGGGTCAGGGCAACCTGAGCGTCTCCTATCTGACCTTCGTGGCCACGGGCCTGATGGCGGCCATCGGAATGCAGGCAGGGGCGGGGGATGGCGCCCACCCGGTCATGGCCGGGATCAAGTGGCGCAAGGAGTTCCACGCCGTGATCACGACCCCCATGAACCCGGGGGACATCGTGGTGGGCCGGGCCGTGTGGGGAACGATCCGCCTCACCTTCATCATGGTGGTGTTCACGATCATCGCCGGTCTGTTCGGCGCCTTCGACGTGGGCACCGCCCTCATGGCGATCCCGCCCGCGGTGCTGACCGGGATTGCCTTCCAGACCTCGATGACGGCGTTCACCGCCACCCGGGAGGACTCCACCAGCCTGACCACGATCTTCCGCTTCGCGATCACGCCGCTCTTCCTCTTCTCGGGGACGTTCTTCCCGATCGCCAACCTGCCCCAGGCCTTCCAGTGGATCGCCTATGCGACACCCCTGTTCCACGGGGTCGAGTTGGTCCGGAAGATCGCACTGCCCGGCATCGTGCCGCCGGATGTCACCACCCTCCCCATCTGGGTCCACTTCGCCTATCTGGGTGTGATGCTGGCCGTGGGGATCACCCTGGCAGCCCGGTTCCTGGATCGGAGGCTGAGACCGTGAGCGTCTCCGCCCCGACCCGGATCACGCCGGTGGGAAAGATGTCCGACTTCCGCGCCCAGCGGATCTGGGAGCGGAACCTCCTCGTCTACCGGCGCATCTGGAAGGTGATCTTCACCGGCTTCTTCGAGCCGGTCTTCTATCTGCTCAGCATCGGCATCGGGATCGGAGCCCTCGTCGGCGATCTCACCTTGCCGGGCGGGCACATCGTGTCCTACACGGCGTTCATGGCCCCCGCCCTCATGGCCACCTCCGCGATGAACGGGGCGGTCATGGAGACCACCTTCAACATCTTCTTCAAGCTCCGCTTCGGCAACGTGTATCAGGGAATGCTGACCACGCCCCTCCAGCCCCGAGACATCGCGATCGGGGAGATCGGCTGGGCGCTCTTCCGGGGCTCCCTCTACACCGGCGTGTTCCTGCTGGTGATGTGGGTCATGGGCCTCGTGGAGAGCTGGTGGGCGCTGATGACCATCCCCGGGGCCGTGCTCATCGGTTTCGCCTTCGGGTCGGTGGGTCTCGCCGCCTGCACCTTCATGCGGTCGTGGCAGGACTTCGACCTGGTCTCCCTGGCAACGATGCCGCTGTTCCTGTTCTCTGCGACGTTCTTCCCGATCGACGTCTACCCGCCGGCCATCCAGGTCCTGGTCCAGTTCTCACCGCTCTATCACGGTGTCGAGTTGCTCCGGTCGCTGACGCTCGGGATCTTCGACCCGAGCATCCTCGGGCACATCGCCTACCTGGTGGTGATGGGCCTCATCGGCGCCACCATCGCCTCCCGCCGTCTCGACGGTCTGCTCCGCAAGTAGCGGGCGGTCACCACCGTTCCCGGTGGACCACCTCGTCGAATGGGCGCCGGTTCGGCTTGTTCAACGGGGCGATCGGCCGGTCGGCCGGCCGTCCCACCGAGAGGAGCATGGCGCAGTAGCGGTCCGCGGGGAATCCGAGGATCTCGCGGGCCAGGTCCTGATCCATGACCGAGGCATGACCCGTCCCCAGACCCAGGTCCGCCGCCATCACCATCATCGACATCACTGCGTGGCCGAGGTCGAACCATGCGATGTTCCACTGACGCTCGGTCTCGAACCGGGGCATGACGAACGCGATCGCGGCGGGGGCTCCGGCCACATGCCAGGCTCCCTGCCACACTCCCGACAGTCGTTCCAGTTGCTCCCGATCGGTGACCACGACGAAGTCCCACGGCTGTGTGTTCTTGGCCGAGGGCGCTCGTCGACCCGCCTCCAGGATCCGGTCCAGGTCGTCGGTGGAGACGGCCGTGTCTTCGAACTCTCTGACGTTGCGGCGTGCTCTGATCGCGTCCCAGGTCTCCATGGATTGGACTGTAGAGGTCCGGGTTACAGTCGAGCGCGTGAGCAAGATCGCAGTCGTTGGCAGCTATGGCGTGGGCCTCACCATGCGTCTCGACCGCATGCCGGTGGCGGGTGAGACTCTCGCCGGCGGGGTCTTCTCGTCGGGTCACGGCGGGAAGGGATCGAACCAGGCGGTGGGGGCGGCCCGTCTCGGAGCCGACGTCTCGTTCCTGACTGCCGTCGGCGATGACGCCATGGGTCGTGACGCCCACACCCTGTGGAGCGAGGAGGGCGTCGACGCCACCAAGGTCGTGTCGATCCCCGGGGTGGCGACGATGGTGGGTGTCATCCTCGTCGAGCCGTCGGGGGAGAACCGGATCGTCATCGCCACCGGGGCGCTCGACCATCTCGCCCCTGAACACGTGGAGGGGTTCCGCTCCGAGCTGGCTGCCGCAGACATCGCCGTCGTGTCGATGGAGATCCCGCTGCCGACGGTGCTGGCCGCCCTCCGGGCCGCCCGCGAGGAGGGCGCCAGGACAATGCTCAACCCGGCACCGGCACAGCCGCTGCCCGACGAGGCCTGGGGCGCGATCGACGTCCTCACCCCGAACCGGACCGAGGCCGCGATCCTGCTCGGACACGACCCGGACGCCGACGAGTCGCCGGAGGATCTCGCCGGGGCCCTTCACGAGCGCGGTGTCGGCGTGGTCGTCATCACCCTCGGTGGCGACGGCGCCCTCATCTGCGACGACGGGGGCGTGAGGACGGTCCCGGCCGTGCCCGCACCTGCGGTGGTCGACACCACCGGCGCCGGCGACGCGTTCACGGCCGCCCTGGCCGTTGCCCTGGCCGAAGGCAGGTCCACCGACGATGCGGTCCGATTCGCGGCCGCGGCCGGGGCACATGCCGTCTCCATCGCCGAGGTGATCCCGGCGCTCGCCCGCAGATCCGACATCGAAAGGCTCTTGAATGACTGACTTCCGATCGTTGAGCCCCCTTGAGCTCGCCCCCTATATCCAGCACACCCTGATCGCCGTCGGGACGACCCGGGATCAGGCCGAGGAGCACGCCCGCCAGGCCATCGAGTACAGCTTCGACGCGGCGATGGTGGCCGGCTCGTGGGTGGAGCTGACGGCGAGGATCCTCGAGGGGACCGGGATCAAGGTGGCTTCCGCCCTCGACTTCCCGACCGTGGGTGTGATGACCAGCGCCGGCAAGGCGGCGGAGGCCGCCGAGCTGGTTCGTCTCGGCGCACAGGAGATCGACATCGGCGTCCAGGTGGGCTGGTTGAAGAGTGGTGACTACGACGGCTTCCGCGAGGACATCGCCGGCGTCGTGCGAGCCGCCGGAGTTCCCATCAAGGTGATGCTCGAACTGCCCCTGCTCACCGAGGACGAGAAGAAGGCGGCCATCGAGTTGTCGGTCGAGGCCGGCGCCGCGTATCTGAAGAACGCCAGCAGCGGGGC
>JAGFIR010000039.1 GCA_024103415.1 Acidimicrobiales bacterium | reverse complement strand
GTGACGAGCTCGACGAGAGCGTCCACCTGTACGTCAGGGAGCGGGACGTCCGCATCTGCATCGCCGCGGCCGAAGGCCGCCAGGTGCTCAGACCATTCGTCGAACTGGGTCGGCCCCTGCCGCTGCGGGTCGGCGCCGCCGGGAAGCTGCTCCTGGCCTTTGCCGATGAGAAGACCCAACAGCTCGAGATCGAGCGAGCCGCCGGGGAGGCGACGGGGTCGCACAAGCCGATCGACGCAGAACAGTTGGAGAAGGTCCGCACCGAGCGCTGGGCGACCTCCGTCGGGGAGCGCGAGCCGGGCGTGTCCGCCGCGGCCACCACCGTGTTCGACGGGCGGGGCCGGGTCGTGGCCGCCCTGTGCATCTCGGCCCCCACCGTGAGACTCCCGGAGGAGCGGTTCGCCGATCTCCGGCCGGCGCTGGAGACCTGCGCCGCCGAGATCTCGTCGCTGCTCGGCCGCAACACCGGGGAGTACGCATGACAGACCAGTCCAGACCGACACACCAGGGCAACCCCGCCGGCCAGTCGCACAAGGCAGAGCCGTGGCACTCGGCGATCACCATGACCACCGACCACCAGGTGATCGTGCGCGGCGTGCCACTCGACGAGGCCATCGGGCGGGAGTCCTTCCCCGCGATGCTCCTCCTGATGTGGCGTGGCGAGCCGGCCACGCCGGAGGAGGCCGACCTGCTCGCCGCCTGCATGGTGGCGTCGATCGACCACGGGCCCGTCTCGCCGTCGGCCATGGTCACCCGCACCATCGCCGCCACCCGGGCCGCACCGATGAGCGGCCTTGCGGGTGGGATCCTCGCCTTTGGCGAGCACCACGGCGCAGTGGTGACGCGGGCGATGCAGATCATCGCCAGCGCACCTGCGGACGGTGACCTCGACCTCTGGGCCGACGAGGTGTTCGAGGCGGAGCGCAGGGCCGGCAGACGCATCCCGGGAGTTGGTCATCGCTGGCACGACAAGGACCTGCGCGCCGAGAGGCTGCTGGAGCTCGCCGGCCCGCTCGCCGAGGAGCACCACCCGAGGGCGGTACGAGCGCTGGCGGGGCGTGTGGCGAAGCACACCGGCAACCCGACGCCGGTGAACGTCGACGGCGCGCTGGCAGTGGCGCTCACCGCGCTCCGGCTCGACCCGGCCTACGGAGACTTCCTCTTCGCGGTCACCAGGAGCTACGGGCTGGCCGCGCACTACGTCGAGGAGACGAAGCGGGGCCGGCCGATGCGGACCATCGACCCGACGGCGGCCCACTACGACGGGCCGCTGCCCGAGTAGTAATCCTGACTGCCCCCCTACCCCCGGCTCCGCTTCGCTGCGCCGGCGGTACCTTCCCCCGGCCTCCGGCCGGGGGACTGATCCTGGCTGCCCCCCTACCCCCGGCCTCCGGCCGGGGGACTCATCCGGTTCAGCTCAGCTCCGAGACGACGCTCTCCACCAGCGACTCGGTGATCAGATCGACACCGTCGGAGAGGGCGTGCTGGAGACACCGGTGGGTGACCCGGAGCACGTCGCGCAGGGTGCGACCCGACTCGTAGAGCTTGGCGAGTTGGTCGATGCCGGCGGCGTCGATGACGTCTTCGATAGGCGCGTCGACACCGGCCACCACGAGACGGTCGCGCAGGATCGCCTCGATCCCGGCCCGGGCGTCGATCAGCCTGGGGATGCGCACCTCCCCGGTGAGCCAGTTGGTCGCCTCCCGATAGCCCGCCAGGTCGAGATAGTGCTCGTGGACGGCGATCACCAGACCGGCGTTCACCTCTTTGGCCAGCATCCGCACGGTTCGCATGAAGAACCGGTTGGCGACGTCGGTGCGATCGAGACCGGGTATGCGCAGCCACGTGTCGGAGTCGTCGAACACCAACACCGGGAAGAGCCCGTGATACTCGAACAGCCCCACCAGCCGCTTCAGATGCTCCAGGGCGTCCGTGCTCGAACCCCGGCTCTCATAGGACGAGCCCACCGCCTGGACCTGGGCCGCGAACTCGGCGTCGGCGAGCCACAGCGGCAGGGAGATCCGGAAGGAGCGGACCCTCCCCGAGCCGGCTCTCCGGGACACCTCGGCGATGCTGCGAGCGAAGTCGTCCTTCTCGGCGGGGCTGAACAACTCCGGGCTGGCCCAACGGGTGACGTAGCGGACCAGGTGCCGGGCCATGGCCCCGGGCTCGGTGACCGTCTCATCCGTCTCCGCGGCGATCGGCACACGCAGCGGCACGATGTGCTCGGGCAGGTCCTGGGCGAACGGGCCCAGCACGGCCGACACCAGGCTCGACTTGCCGGCACCACTCGACCCGATGACGGCGACCCGGCCCTCATTGGCGATCTGATGGGTGAAGAACGCCTCGGTGGAGTCGTCGCCGTTGAGCTCGTCGAAGGGGACATGGAAGAAGGCGAGCTCCTCGAAACGCCGGGTCGCGTCGAGTGCCCGCGACTTCTCGACCTCGACCAGCGCCCGGTGGCTCACTGCTGCTCCCGGGGATCGGTGGGCCGGTAGACCTTCTGTCGTCCCCCGGCGGGCCCTCTGACATAAGAAGCGGTGACGAAGCCGGCATCCTCCAGCTCGCGGAAGACCTGGACAGCACGCGAACGCGTCCAGCCCAGTCTCTGGAGAAGCCTCTCATCCGAGGCACTGGCCGGTCCCAAGGACTCCAATTCGCTCATCAGCATGGTCGCTGGGCGCCCCAACTTGGCGATCTCCACCTGCCGACGCGCCATGGCCTCCTGCTGCTCGGCCGGAGAGGTGCCCGTTTCCCGGGCCGCCCGGGCCAGGGCCAGGAGCCGGCGCGGGTTGCCCTCGTCGATCTGCCGGGCGATCTCCGCACCCTCTTCTCCCAGCCTCGCCACGAGCAACTCCCGCTGCTCATCGGCGGTGAGCCCGTCGAGCGGCACCACCGACTCGAAGAAGGCGTCCGCCGGCGGGGTGCGCAGCACGACCGAGTCGTCCGGCGTCGTCGCCACCACCCAGGTCAGCGGGACCTGCCACACCTCGTCACGCAACCGACCGAAGATCGTGGCGGCGATGTCGGGAGCGAGCTCGTCGACCAGCACGACCCGTCGTTCATCCTCCACGGCTTCACGAAGCGACGCGACGAGGGCCGGCAACTCCAGCAGATCGCCCGTCCCGGCACCGGCCGGCGGGAGTCCGAGCCGGGCCCGGGTCAGGTCCAGGAAGTCCCGAGGGGTGTCGGCGAGCCTGCCCTCGACGAAGACGGGTGCCCTGGCCGGGTCCTGCTGGCGCATTGTGTAAACGAGCTGGCGGAGCAGTGTGGTCTTGCCCGAGCCCCGCTCCCCGACGACGAGGGTGTTGACCCCGGCGCGGACCAAGCTGACGAGCCGGTCCAGTTCGTCGTCACGGCCGGCGAACAGCCGATGGTCGGGCTCGGTGTCGAGCAGGGGGCGTCCACTCAGGGTCATGTCTCACACAGTTTACAGTTAGAACTGTTAAAGACAAGACCCGTTCGGCTCGGGCCCTACCCCGCCGTGACCGCGCCCTCGCTGGCCGAGCCGACCAGTGCCGCGTACTTGGCCAGGGCACCCGTCTTGTAGCGGGGCTCCTTGGGTCTCCAGTGAGCACGGCGGCGCTCGATCTCTGCCGGGTCGACGTCGAGCTCGATGCTCCGGGCCGAGATGTCCACCCGGATGGTGTCACCATCCTCGACCAGGCCGATGAGACCGCCAACTTCCGACTCGGGGGCGACGTGGCCGATGCACATCCCGGTCGTCCCTCCGGAGAAGCGCCCGTCGGTGATGAGCAGCACGTCCTTGCCGAGACCCGCTCCCTTGATGGCGCCGGTGATCTGGAGCATCTCTCTCATCCCGGGACCACCCTTCGGGCCCTCGGTGCGGATGACGACCACGTCACCGGGCTGGATCTGGTGGTTGAAGAGAGCGGCGAGAGCGCCCTGCTCCCCGTCGAACACGCGGGCCGGGCCGACGAACCGGTCCAACTCGATGCCGGCGACCTTGACCACGCATCCCTCGGTGGCGAGGTTCCCCCGCAGGATGGCGATGCCGCCCTCGGTGGCCAGTGGCTGCGACACGGGGGCGATCACGTCCTGGTCGGTCGGGAAGGTCACACCCTTTAGGTTCTCCGCCATGGTCCTGCCGGTGACGGTGAGCACGTCACCGTCGACCAGCCCCTCGTCGAGGAGCGCCCTGAGCACCACCGGCACCCCGCCCACCCGGTCGAGATCGACCATGTGGTACCGGCCGAACGGTTTCATGTCCCCGAGATGGGGCGTGCGCCGGGAGATGCGATCGAAGTCGTCCAGGGTGAGCGGCACACCCATCTCCCTGGCGATGGCGAGCAGATGGAGCACGGCATTGGTCGAGCCGCCCAGCGCCATCACGGTGGTTATGGCGTTCTCGAAAGCTGGCCGGGTGAGGATGTCCCGGGGACGGATCCCGTCGGCGAGCAGACGCATCACGGCCTCGCCCGACCGCCGGGCGTATTCCCGCAGACGAGGGTCGACGGCCGGCACCGACGCAGACCCCGGGAGGGACAGGCCGATGGCCTCACCCACCGAAGCCATCGTGTTGGCTGTGAACATCCCGGCACACGACCCTGCACCGGGACAGGCCGCGGCCTCGATGGCGTTCAACTCCTCGAGGGTGATGCGGCCCTCGGACTGGGCGCCGATGCCCTCGAAGACGTCGACGATGGAGATGTCCCGCCCCTGGTACCGGCCGGGGAGGGATGACCCGCCGTAGAGGAAGACGGTCGGCAGGTCGAGACGGGCCGCCGCCATCAGCATGCCGGGCAGCGACTTGTCGCACCCGGCGATGGCCACGAGGGCGTCGAAGCGCTCGGCGTGCATCACCAGTTCCACGGAGTCGGCGATCACCTCGCGGGACACCAGCGAGGCCCGCATGCCTTCGTGGCCCATCGAGATCCCGTCGCTCACGGCGATGGTGGTGAACACGAGGCCCACGCCGTTGGCCGCGGCGACACCCGCCTTGGCGTGCTCGGAGAGCTCCGGTCCCGTGAGGTTGCAGGGGGTCACCTCGTTGCCCGCGGAGACCACTCCTACCTGGGGCTTTGCGAAATCGTCGCCGGTCAGGCCGACGGCGCGGAGCATCGCCCTGGCGCCTGCCTTGGCCGCCCCTTCGGTCACCTCATGGGAGCGCAGCTTGTTGCTCATGCGGCACGATCCTAAGACCGCGGTTTGGCAGCTTCGTCCGAACGGCACACAATCATCGAATGGCGACGATCTACTACGACAACGACACCGACCTCGAAGTCATCCGTGGCCGGAAGGTGGCGATCATCGGCTACGGCAGCCAGGGGCATGCCCACGCCCTCAACCTCGAGGAGTCGGGTGTCGACGTGGTGGTCGGTCTACGCGAGGGATCGTCGAGCCGTCAGGACGCGCAGGGTGCGGGGCTCCGGGTCCTGAGCCCGGCCGAGGCAGCCGAGTGGGCCGACGTGATCATGATGCTCGTCCCCGATCAGGTCGCCGCCGACATCTACGCCGAGTCGATCGAGCCACACCTCGCCAAGGGCGACGCCCTCTTCTTCGCCCACGGCTTCAACATCCACTTCGGCTTCATCGAGCCACCCGCCGACGTCGACGTCGCCATGGTGGCCCCGAAGGGCCCGGGGCATCTGGTGCGACGCACCTTCACCGAAGGCTCCGGGGTCCCGTGTCTCGTCGCCGTCCACCAGGATGCCTCCGGATCGGTCAAGGACCTTGCGCTCTCCTACGCGGCTGGGATCGGCGGCACCCGGGCCGGGGTCCTCGAGACCACCTTCAGGGAGGAGACCGAGACCGATCTGTTCGGTGAGCAGGTCATCCTCTGCGGCGGTGTCGCCGAGCTGATCAAGGCCTCGTTCGAGACCCTCGTCGAAGCGGGCTACCAGCCCGAGTCGGCGTACTTCGAGACGCTCCACGAGCTCAAGCTCATCGTCGACCTTCTCTACGAGGGTGGTCTTTCGTGGATGCGGTACTCGGTGTCCGACACCGCTGAGTACGGGGACTACACCCGGGGCAGCCGGATCGTCACCGACGAGACCCGCCAGGCGATGAAGCAGGTCCTCGGCGAGATCCAGTCGGGTGCCTTCGCCAACGAGTGGATGGCCCAGGCCCGCGAGGGGGCGCCGTTCCTCCACGAGCAGCGTGCCGCCAACCGGGCCCATCAGATCGAGCAGGTGGGTGCCGAGCTGCGCAAGCTGATGCCGTTCATGCAGCCGAAGACGGCCCCCTGAACAGCGAAGAGCGAACGAATCTCTCCCCCGTGGAGCGGTAGCGAAACGGGGGGACTACCCCGAAGAGGCGCGAGCGAACGGATCTCTCCCCCGTGGAGCGGTAGCGAAACGGGGGAGTACCCCGAAGGGGGGAGGGGGCGCGAGCGAAGCGAGCAAGGATCGCCGTCTCGCCGCGGACCTACCGAACTCCGACCGAAAGGTCCCGTCCCCCAAACGCCTTCTGCAGCTCAACTCTTGACGCGTCCACCAAACGCGGTCATACTGCTCCGCCACAGATGAACAGGAACCACCTGCGCGCCCAGCTCGTACTTCTAATTCCGGATTAGCGCCGCCGGTTCCAAACCCGCGTGCGCTCTCGACCCTCCACACGGAGGGTTTTTTGATTCCCAAATGAGAAACAATCACTTCACAGGCTCACATTCACTGCTCCGGTCCCTCGAGCACGAGGGCGTGGAGGTCGTCTTCGGCGTGCCCGGCGGCGCCATCCTCCCGGCGTACGACCCGCTGCTCGACAGCCCCATCCGTCATGTGCTCGCCCGTCACGAACAGGGCGCCGGCCACATGGCAGAGGGCTACGCCATGGCCACCGGCAGGGTCGGCGTCGTGTTCGCCACCTCGGGTCCCGGCGCCACCAACCTGATCACCCCCCTCCAGAACGCCAAGATGGACTCCACCCCGCTGGTGGCCATCACCGGGCAGGTCGGCACCTCCGCCATCGGAAGCGACGCCTTCCAGGAGGCCCACACCACCGGCCTGGCGATGCACTGCACCAAGCACTCCTATCTGGTCACCTCCGCCGACGAGATCCCGGACATCATCCACGAGGCGTTCCACCTGGCGTCGACGGGCAGGCCCGGCCCGGTCCTGGTCGACTTCCCCAAGGACGTCCTCAACGCCGTCACCGAATGGCGCACCCCGACGCTGAGCGGTCTGCCCGGCTACAAGCCGACGCGTGAAGGCCACCCCCGTCAGGTGAAGGCGGCCGTCGAGATGATCGAGGCGTCCTCGCGTCCCGTCCTCTACGTGGGCGGCGGTGTCATCAGGGCCGGGGCCACGCCGGAACTGGTCGCCTTGGCCGAGGCCGCCAACGTCCCGGTGGTGACGACCCTGATGGGCCGGGGGGCGTTCCCCGACAGCCACCGCCTGGCGCTGGGGATGCCCGGCATGCACGGCGTGTACGCGGCCACCACCGCCATGCAGAAGGCGGACCTGCTCATCGCCATCGGCGTCCGGTTCGACGACCGGGTCACCGGTGACGTGGCGAGCTTCGCCCCGGGGGCCAAGGTGATCCATGTCGACGTCGACCCGGCGGAGATCGGCAAGGTGCGCCGGGCCGACATCCCGATCGTCGGCGACGCCCGGTCCGTCCTCGCGGCGATGGTCGAGCGGGTCACCGAGCGTCGCGTCGAGGGCCCCGCGCCCGAGCGGGCCGATTGGTTCGCACAGCTTCGGGACTGGCAGGAGACCCATCCCCTCTCCTACACCCAGGACCCCGACGGCCCGATCAAGGCTCAGTACTTCATCGAGCGGCTCCACGCCATCACCGGCGGCGACGCGGTCGTCACGTCCGGCGTCGGCCAGCATCAGATGTGGGCGTCTCACTTCTGGCAGTTCGAGAAGCCCCTGTCGTGGATCAACTCCGGTGGCCTGGGCACGATGGGTTTCGCCGTCCCCGCCGCGGTCGGCGCCAAGATCGCCCGTCCCGACGAGGTCGTGTTCGCCATCGACGGTGACGGTTGCTTCCAGATGACGGCTCAGGAGTTGATCACCGCCACCACCGAGAACATCCCGATCAAGGTCGCCGTGCTCAACAACGGCGCCTACGGAATGGTCCAGCAATGGCAGAAGCTGTTCTACGACGGCCGCATCTCGGCGAGCGATCTGGGAACGACCGTCCCCGACTACCCGAAGCTGGCCGAGGCCATGGGCTGCGTCGGCCTGCGGGTCACCCATCCCGACGAGGTGGACATCGCCATCGAGAAGGCACTGTCGATCGAGGATCGCTCGGTCGTCATCGAGGTCGTGATCGACCCCGAGGAGATGGTCTTCCCGATGGTCCCCGCCGGGGGCTCCAACGACCACATCGCCATGGGACCGGAGGACCTGTGACCCATCACACCCTGTCCGTGATCGTCGAGGACAAGCCGGGCGTCCTGGCCCGGGTCTCGGCGATGTGCTCCAACCGGGGCTTCAACATCCACTCCCTGGCCGTGGGCCCCACCCACATGGCGGGACGCTCCCACATCACCATGGTCGTGGACGCTCCCGAGGTGGAGCAGCTCAAGAAGCAGCTCCACAAGCTGGTCAACGTGATCAAGGTCCAGGAGCTGGACACCGGCCGGGCGCTGGAGACCGAGGTGATGATGGTCCGGGTCTCCTGCGAGCCGGCCCAGCGGGGCGAGCTCGGCGGCACCGCCGACCTGTTCGGCGCCCGCATGGTGGACCTGACCTCCAACACCATCGCCTTCGAGATCTCAGGGACGCCGGGGCACCTCGGCGACTTCCTGGATCAGGTCCGTCCCTACGGGATCGTGGACCTGGTCAAGTCCGGGCGCATCGCCATGAAGCAACGGTCGGAGAAGCCTCTGACCCTGACCCCAACCGCGAGTCGGACATGATCGTCCCGGCCGCTCTCCTTCGCCTACCCCTGCCGCTACCCGGCGCCATCGCCTAGCCGGGGGCGGCACCACCGCTCGAAAGCCGAACGGACGGCAAGCACTGACACCGAAGGAGAGAACCGAGAATGACTTCCACAGACCGAGTACGAATCTTCGACACCACGCTGAGAGACGGCGAGCAGTCGCCGGGCATCGCCCTGACGCCCGACCAGAAGGTGGCGATCGCCCACCAGCTCGCCCGGCTGGGTGTCGACATCATCGAGGCCGGGTTCCCGGTCTCGTCCCCCGGCGACTTCGAGGCGGTACAGCGCATCTCCCGCGAGGTCGACGGGCCCGTGGTGGCGGCTCTGGCCCGGGCCAACCCTGTGGACATCGACACCGCCTGGGAGGCCATCAAGGACGCCGCCAGCCCGAGGATCCACACCTTCCTGGCCACCTCGCCCATCCACATGGAGCACAAGCTGCAGATGAGCGAGGAGGAGGTGCTCACCGCGGTGAAGTCGAGCGTGGCCCGCGCCCGTGAGTACACCGACGACGTCGAGTACTCCCCCGAGGACGCCACCCGTTCCGACATCGAGTTCGTGATCGCCGTGTGCCAGGCCGCGGTGGACGCCGGTGCGACCACGATCAACATCCCCGACACCGTCGGGTTCGCCACCCCCTGGGACTACGGCCAGATGATCAGCCGCATCGTCACCGAGGTGAAGGGTGACCGCGAGGACGTGTTCATCTCGACCCACTGCCACAACGACCTGGGGCTGGCGGTAGCCAACTCCCTGGCCGGCGTACGAGCCGGGGCCCGGCAGGTGGAAGGCGCCATCAACGGCATCGGCGAGCGTGCCGGGAACGCCTCGGTGGAGGAAGTGGTCATGGCGATCAGGACCCGAACCGAGGCGTTCGGCGCCGATGTCGGCGTCAACACCTCCGAGTTGTACGCCACCTCGCAGATGGTCTCGGATTACACCGGCTACCCGGTCCAGTACAACAAGGCGGTGGTGGGCCGCAACGCATTCGCCCACGAGTCGGGCATCCACCAGCACGGCGTGCTCCGCAAGCGGGAGACCTACGAGATCATGGACCCGACCGCGGTCGGCTTCTCGAGCAACTCCCTCGTCATCGGCAAGCACTCCGGGCGCGCCGCCTTCAAGCACACGCTGGCGCGGATCGGCGTGGAGCTCTCCGACAGCGACTTCGACCGGGTCTTCAACCGGATGAAGCAGGTCGCCGACCAGAACGGCGCACTGGGTGACGCCCGGATCCGCAGCATCGTCGAAGAGGTCGTGTCCGATTCCCAGGTGATGCAGGCGATCAACCAAGCGTTCTGATGGCGAGATACTCGATCTGCGTGGTCCCCGGAGACGGGACAGGTCCCGAGGTGGTGGCCGAGGCCGTGAAGGTCCTCGACGCCGCCGCGACCCGCTTCGGGTTCGGCTACGAGACCGAGTACCTCGACCTGGGTGGCGAGCGTCACCTCCGCACCGGAGAGACGCTCACGGATGCCGACCTGGCGGTCATGCGGCGATCCGACGCCATCCTCTTCGGCGCCATCGGCCACCCGGAGGTCAAGCCGGGGATCCTGGAACAGGGAGTCCTCCTGCGGATCCGCCGGGAGCTCGACCAGTACATCAATCTGAGACCGGTCAAGCTCTACCCCGGAGTGGCGAGCCCGGTGGCCGATGTGCGTCCGGAGGACGTGGACTTCGTGGTGGTCCGCGAGAACAGCGAGGGGCTCTATGTCGGGTCGGGGAGCTTCTCCGAGAAGGGGACGCCCGACGAGGTCGCCATCCAGGAGTCGGTGAACACCCGCCGCGGCGTCGAGCGGTGCATCCGCTACGCCTTCGAGTTGGCCAACAGCCGGCCCCGACGCCATCTGACGCTGTGCGGCAAGACCAACGTCCTGACCTATGCGTGGGACCTGTGGGCCCGTGTCTTCGAGGAAGTGGCCGCCGGGTACCCGGACGTGGAGACGGCGTACGCCCACGTGGACGCCGTCTGTCTCTGGATGGTGGAGGACCCGGCCCGGTTCGACGTGGTGGTCACCGACAACATGTTCGGCGACATCATCACCGACCTCGGCGCCGCCATCCAGGGCGGGATGGGGATCGCCTCGGGCGGCAATGTCTGCCCGGGCGGGGTCTCCATGTTCGAGCCGATCGGCGGCACGGCCCCCGGGTTCGAGGGAACCGGCCAGATAAACCCCCTGGCCGCCATCGGAGCGGCCGCGATGATGCTCACGGAGCTTGGGGAGACGGCCGCCGGGTCCGCCGTGGAGGAGGCGGTGGGCCTGGTAGCAGGGTCGCTCCCCTCGCTCCGCGCCGGGCGGATGGGCGCGACCACCAAAGAGGTCGGAGATCGTGTGGTGGAGGTGGTTTCAGGTGCCAGGTAGGACGCTCTTCGAGAAGATCTGGAATCGGCACGTCGTCACGGGAGACGACCCCGCCCTGTTGTTCGTGGACCTCCACCTGGTCCACGAGGTGACCAGTCCTCAAGCGTTCTCCGGCCTGGACTTCAACGGGCGGAAGGTCCGCCGGCCGGAGCTGACGGTGGCGACCATCGACCACGCCATCCCCACGGTCGACCGGCACGTCATGATCCGTGACCCGCAGTCCCGCAAGCAGGTCGACACACTCCGCCAGAACTGCGCCCGCCACGGGATCACGCTGTTCGATCTCGACGACCCCCGCCAGGGCATCGTCCATGTCGTCGGCCCGGAGAACGGGTTCACCCAGCCGGGGATGGTCATCGTCTGCGGTGACAGCCACACCTCGACACACGGCGCGTTCGGAGCCCTGGCGTTCGGCATCGGCACCACCGAGGTCGAGCACGTGCTCGCCACCCAGACCATCTGGCAGCGGCGGCCCAAGACAATGGCCGTGGAGGTCGATGGCGAACTGCCGCTCGGCGTAGCCGCCAAGGACATGATCCTCGGGATCCTCGCCACCATCGGAGTCAGGGGCGGGACCGGGCACGTCATCGAGTACCGGGGCGAAGCGGTGCGCGGGCTCTCGATGGAGGAGCGGATGACCGTCTGCAACATGTCCATCGAGGGCGGGGCCCGCGCCGGGATGATCGCCCCCGACGACACGACCTTCGCCTATCTGGAGGGCCGCCCGCACGCCCCCAAGGGGGCGGCCTGGGAGCGGGCGCTCGACGACTGGCGGAGCATTACCACGGATCCCGACGCCACCTTCGACGAAGTGACCAGGGTTTCGGCGCCGTCGCTGATCCCTCACGTCAGTTGGGGCACCAACCCCGGCCAGACGGTCGCGGTGAGCGACGTCGTTCCATCCCCCGACCATTTCGACGACCCGCTGGAGCGTGACTCGGCGGCGCGCGCCCTCGAGTACATGGACCTCCGGCCGGGAACCCCGATCACCGACATCCCGATCGACCACGTCTTCGTCGGCTCCTGCACCAACGGCAGAATCAGCGACCTCCGGGAGGCGGCCCGCGTCGTCGAGGGCAGGAAGGTCCGGGACGGGGTGAGCGCCGTGATCGTCCCCGGGTCGATGCAGGTCAAGGCCCAGGCGGAGAAGGAGGGGCTGGACCGCATCTTCCGGGATGCCGGCTTCTCCTGGCGTGACGCGGGCTGCTCGAGCTGTCTGGCGATGAACCCCGATGTCATCCCCGCCGGCGAGCGCTGCGCCTCCACCTCGAACCGCAACTACGAGGGCAGGCAGGGGCGTGGTGCCCGTACCCATCTGGTGAGCCCGGCGATGGCGGCCGCAGCGGCGATCAACGGCCACTTCGTCGACGTGAGGGACTGGCGATGAGACCGGTCCGTGTCGTCCAGGGAACGATGGTTCCCCTCCCCCGGGCTGATATCGACACCGATCAGATCATCCCGAAGCAGTTCCTGACCCGAATCGAGCGCACGGGCTACGGGGAGTTCCTGTTCTGGGACTGGTCCCGTGACGGAGGCGGTGCCCCGGTGGACGGCTTCTTCACCAACGACCCGGCCCGTCGGGGGGCCAAGGTGCTGGTGGCGGGTGACAACTTCGGATGCGGCTCGTCCCGCGAGCATGCGGTGTGGGCCATCCAGGACTGGGGCTTCGAGGCGGTGGTGGCGCCCTCGTTCGCCGACATCTTCAAGGGGAACTCGTATCAGAGCGGTCTGCTGCCCGTCGAGTTGCCCGCCGAGACCGTCACCGAGTTGATGATGGCCGCCGACGACCCCAACGCCATCGTCACCGTCGACCTGGAGCGACAGATCGTGATCTGCGGCGACCTCCAGGCCTCTTTCGAGATCGACCCGACCGTCCGTGACCGGCTCCTCAAGGGGCTGGACGCCATCGGGTTGACCATGGAGCACGAGGCCGCCATCTCGGCATACGAGGCGCAGCGGCCGGAGTGGCTCCCCAGGAGCGTGACCGAATGAGAGGAACAGCCGGACAGGCCTTCATCATCATCGTTTAGGGGCCGCGCCTCCAGTCAGGCGCTGCCCCCTCGAAGACCTCCGCAGATGCGGGGGTCTTCTCCATTTCAGAGAGGAAGAGAGATGAAACGGACAGCCGAGATCTACGACACGACCCTCCGGGACGGGACCCAGGGCATGGGGGTGTCCCCCACCGTGGGGGAGAAGCTGCGAGTGGCGCGTCTCCTGGACGAGCTGGGCGTGCACTTCATCGAGGGCGGGTGGCCAGGCGCCAACCCCAAGGACGACGCCTTCTTCGAACGCGCCCGGAGCGAGCTCCGTCTCGAACGGGCGTCACTGGTGGCATTCGGCTCGACACGACGACCCAGGGGACGGGTCGACGACGACGCCCAGCTCCAGGCGCTGCTCGCTGCGGACACCGACTTCGTGTGCATCGTGGGCAAGTCGTGGGACCGCCACGTGATCAAGGCCCTCCACACTTCCCTCGAGGACGGCGTCGCCATGGTCGCCGAGTCGATCGAGTTCCTCCGCGAGCGCGGGAAGAGGGTCTTCTTCGACGCCGAGCACTTCTTCGACGGATACGCCGAAAACCCCGGGTATGCGTTGTCGGTCCTGGAGGTCGCCGCCGCGGCGGGTGCGGAGCGGGTGGTGCTCTGCGACACCAACGGAGGCACCCTCCCCCACCTGATCGCCGACACCGTGAGCGCGGTCCGCGAGCGTGTCGACGCCACCCTCGGCGTCCACTTCCACAACGACTCAGGGTGTGCCGTCGCCAACACGGTGATCGCATTCCAGGCCGGCGCCTTCCAGCTCCAGGGCTGTGTCAACGGGTACGGCGAGCGCACCGGCAACGCCGACCTCTGCTCGGTGATCCCCAACCTCGCCCTCAAACTCGGAGTCGAGACGATCCCCGGGGACTCGATCCCCAAGCTGCACGCCACCGCGCACCGGGTGGCCGAGATCATGGGCTCGCCGGTCGAGCCCGGCCGTCCGTACGTCGGCTCGGGTGCCTTCGCCCACAAGGCGGGGCTCCACACCTCGGGTCTGGCCCGTCTCGACGGGGCCTACGAGCACATCGACCCGAAGCTGGTCGGCAACTCGGCGACGATGCTGGTCAGTGAGCTGATGGGGCGCAGCACGGTGTTGTCGATGGCATTGGAGAACGGCTGGGAGCTCGACGACGACGCCGCCCGGGGCCTGGTGGATCGGGTCAAGGAACTGGAGAGCGAGGGCTATCAGTTCGAGGCCGCCGGTGGCTCGCTGGAGCTCCTGATCCGTCGCTCCACTTCCGGCCACCGGGAGCCGTTCGAGACCCTCGGCGTCGCCGTGCGCACGGAGAGCCGTGGCGCGGAGGTCGTTGCGGTCGCCGACCTGGCGCTCCTGGTGGGAGACGAGGAGGTCACGGTCGGGGCCACCGCCGAGGACGGTCCCGTCGATGCCCTCGACCGCGCCCTGCGGGAGGCGCTGCGCCCCGCATTCCCCGAGGTGGACGAGTTGCGTCTCGTCGACTTCAAGGTGCGGGACCTCGACTCTTCGGATGGCACCGCGGCCCGGGTCCGCGTGGTCGTGGAGACTTCCGACGGCCACACCAGCTGGGGCACGGTCGGCGTCCACCGCAACATCATCCAGGCGTCGTGGATCGCGCTCAGCGAGGGCATCAAGGTCGGGTTGGTGCGGGCGAGGGAGCGGGTCTCGGGATGAGGCCAGTTTGCCCGTTGGAGCGCGAGGCGGTTAGCCTCGCGCTCCACATGTCCATGTTCCGCTTCCACGGTCACCATTACCACCCTTCACGGGTCGGCTGATCGTGACTGCCTGAGCGGAAACCGCACACGAAACGAGCCGACCCCAGCGGTCGGCTTTCTTCATTGGATGGCCGACCGCCGGTCGGCGGATGAGGCCAACCGATGACAACACTCGAGACACCAACCGCCACCCTGCGTCTGGCCGTTCCCAAGGGACGGATCGAGGCGGGCGTGACCAACCTCCTCGCCGACGCGGGCATCCGGTTGCGCTCCGGGCCCCGCGGCTATCGCCCCGTGACTTCCGTGGCCGGGCTCGAGGTCAAGCTGCTCAAGCCGCAGAACATCGTCGAGATGCTGGCGACCGGGACCCGTGACGTCGGGTTCGCCGGGG
>JAGFIR010000007.1 GCA_024103415.1 Acidimicrobiales bacterium | reverse complement strand
TTGACGATCCATTTGAAACCGGTGAGGGTCGACACGTGGCGTGCTCCCCTGGCCTCGGCGAGGGCCGCCATCATCGGGCTGGAGACGATCGAGCTCACCGTGATCGGGCGGTCGATCCTCCCCGAGCCGAGGACGAAGTCGCCGAGGAGCACACCGAGGTCGTTGCCCGTGAAGGTGGTCCACTCCCCCGCCAGGGGGGCGGCGGCCGCCAGGCGGTCTGCGTCCGGATCGTTGGCGATGACCAGGTCGGCGTCGACCCGGCGGGCGGTCGCCAGGGCCAGGTCGAGGACTCCCGGCTCTTCGGGATTGGGGAACGCCACGGTCGGGAAGGTGCCGTCGGGAGCGAACTGCTCGGCAACGGGGACCAGCCCCCGATGCCCCGCACCGGCGAGCAGGGCCGACACCGTCTCTCCCCCGCAGCCGTGGACCGGTGTGTAGACGATGCGGAGATCCGACTCGACGGGAGCCGGCCTCACCGCCTCCACCTCCGCCTGGTAGCGATCGAACATGTCGGACGGTGCGATCTGGAAGAGCTCCGAAGACCAAGGGTCGTCGAGACGCGGGACGTCGGCGGCCGGTGGCGCGGCCGTGATCCGCGCGGCGATGTCGCTGTCCACCGGCGGGATGATCTGGGCGGCGTTGGCCGCATAGACCTTGTACCCGTTGTCCTGTGGCGGGTTGTGGGATGCCGTCACCACCACGGCAGCCGCCGCGCCCGAGACCTTGGCCGCGAACGCCGCCAGCGGCGTGGGTGTCGGGGTCGGGAAGAACACGACGGGGATTCCGGCAGCGACGAGCACCCCGGCGGTGTCGCGGGCGAAGGTGGCGGACGTCGGGCGGGCGTCGAACGCCACCACCACAGGGCGGCCCTCGGTGTCGTCGAGATACGAGGCGAGCCCGGCCGTGGTCCGGATCACGGTGGCTCGGTTCATCCGGGCCGGTCCGGGGCCGACGGGCCCTCGGATCCCGGCGGTGCCGAAGGTCAGGGGCTCACCGAACAGCGGCTCCAGGGCCTCGCTGTCGCCGGCTTCGATCAGGGCTTCTATCCGGGCCCTGGTCTCGGGGTCGGGGTCGCCGGCGGCCCACTCGGCGGCCTTCTGCAGGAGGTCGCTCATTTGGCCTGCTGCTGCCAGCGCCAGGCGTCGGCGCACATCGTCGCCAGGTCCCTCCCGGCCTGCCAGCCGAGCTCCTCGGCCGCCTTCGTCACGTCCGCCCACGACTCCGCCACGTCACCGGGGCGACGGTCGACGATCTCGTAGGGCACGGGCTTGCCGGATGCCTCCTCGAACGTCTTCACCACCTCAAGCACGGTGTTCCCCTGCCCCGTCCCCAGGTTGTAGGTGTGGACGCCCGGCTTGCCGGCGAGCTTCTCCAGGGCCACCACATGGCCGATGGCCAGGTCCTGGACGTGGATGTAGTCGCGGACACCCGTGCCGTCCCGCGTCGGGTAGTCGCCCCCGAACACTTGGAGCCTCGGGAGGATGCCGGCGGCCACCTTGGCGACGTAGGGCATGAGGTTGTTGGGGATGCCCCTCGGGTCCTCACCCAGGAGACCGCTGGAGTGTGCGCCCACCGGGTTGAAGTAGCGCAGCAGGGAGATGCTCCAGTCGGACTGCGCCGTGTGCAGGTCGCGGAGGACCTGCTCCATCATGATCTTGGACCATCCATAGGGGTTGGTGGCGGTGCCGATCGGCATGTCCTCCCGCAATGGCAGTTCCTTCGGCTCCCCGTAGACGGTGGCAGAGGAGCTGAACACTAGGTTCCGGACCCCGGCACCGGCGAGCGCAGCCAGGAGGTCGATGGTGCCCCGCACGTTGTTGTCGTAGTACTCGAGCGGTTTGGCCACCGACTCCCCCACTGCCTTCAGGGCGGCGAAGTGGATGCAGGCCTCGATACCGGAGCCGGCGAGGCGGGTCATGGCGTCGCGATCCCTGATGTCGGCCTCGTGGAACTCGGGCTCGACGT
>JAGFIR010000003.1 GCA_024103415.1 Acidimicrobiales bacterium | reverse complement strand
CGACCGCGGTGGCGAGCGGGGCGTTGCGCAGCCAGTCGATGAAGACCCGATCTCCCCGGTTCTTCTTCTTGAACTCGACAGTGAACAGGTCGGGATGCGCCTCGGACGCCAGGACCGCCAGACCCCTGGCAAACCCGGCGACGTCGTCCGACGAAGGCCCCTGCAGAACCTTCGCCCGCAGGTGATAACCACGGGAACCCGACGTCATCACGGCGGCCTCGATGCCCATCGTCTGCAGCATCTCACGCAGGGTGAGAGCCCCCTTCCGCACCTTCTCCACGCCGGAATCGGAGGGGTCCAGATCCCAGATGACCCAGTCGGGCCTGTCGAGGTCGTCCGCCAGCGTCGGCGGGATGTGGAAGGTGATGACGCCCTGGTTGGCCAGGTAGACGATGGCCTCGGCGGTTCGGATCACCGGGTACACCGTCTCGCCTCCACCCTCCTTGGGGACCGGCACGCGCTCGATGTAGTCCGGGTAGTGATCGGGTGCGTTCTTCTGCATGAACCCCTCTTCGTGGGTGCCCTTCGGGAAGCGCTCGACCGTGAGGGCCCGGCCCTCCAGGTACGGCAGCATCGCCTCTCCCACGGCGGCGTAATAGGCCACGACCTCGCCCTTGGTGATCCCGACATCGGGGAACACGACCCGCTCGGGATGGCTGACCGCTATCGACTCACCGGTCACGAAGGACGACCCCGACTAGCCGCACCAGGACGCTCAGGACGACGCTGACGATGATCATCGAAGTGATCGGGATGAAGACCCTCGTGTTCTCCCCTTCGATCCGCACGTCGCCGGGCAGGTTGCCGAACCAGGTGAAGGCACCCGGGAAGTACCGGACCAAGGCGCCGACCAGCAACAGGAGTGCCCCGAGCGCCATGAGGAGGTTGCCGGTGCGCATGGGCAGAGACTACGGCCGTCCCTCCCCGGCGAACGTCATCGATCGTGGCTTCATCAATGAGTCGGTACCCGGAACGACGGGAGACCTATCACGACGACCGGGATCCTGGCGTTCTCCAGCATGTAGGTGACGCGGTGGCCGAAGAACGGGCGGTCGCCGAACAGACGGGGGTTCGTACCCAGGACCAACAGGTCGTGCTCTCCCGAGTTGGCCACCTGCACGATCGCCTCCTCCGCCTGGGGGGCGGCCTGCACGCGTGTCTCGACCTCGACCCCGAGCCGCTCCCCCAGCGCTGCAGCAGTGGCAACCAGGGCCCTGCCGGCCTCGAGACCAGCCTCGACCGAGTTCGACGACATGAGGTAGCCGTCCCCCTCGGGACGGTTCACCACGTGCAGGGCGGTGACCCGGGCGGACTCGCTCTTCGCCAGCGAGTACGCGAACTCCTCGGAAGCCCTCGCCGATCGGGTGGCCGTGACGGGGACGAGGATGCTGCCGGGCAGGCCCCACTCCTCCAGGTCGCCCGGGAACCGCACGACGATCGAAGGGATCTCGACCCTCGCCAGGATCCGGTCGATGACGGTGTTGAAGGTCCCCTCCCCTGTCTCGGTGGCACCCAGGACGATCAGGTCGTAGCCGAGCCTGGCTTCGGCAGCGATCGCGGCCGCGGGGTCGACGGCCCGCTTGTTGAGGACGCGCGGCTGATCCAGCTGGGCCAGGACGTCGCTCGGGTCGCCCGGTGGGCCCACCGACCGGCGCAGGAGCCTCCGCCACCACGAGCGGGAAGCGATGTCGACGACCATGACGGTGATCTCCGCCTCAGGGAAGACTCTCGCCACGAGACGGGCCGCGTAAGCCGAGTTGGCGCCGCCTCGAGTGGGCAGGAGGATGCGCTTGCCTCCCAACAGCTCGCTCGTGGCCTGCAACTCCTCCTTACGGAGACGCTCGGCCTCCTCGGCCGGGATCTCCCATCGCCGCACCACCATCTTCAGAAGCTGGGGGGCAATCATCGACGTCACCAGAGCGGCCAGGATCATCACGGTGTATCCGGCTTCCGACACCACGCCGAGGTTGAGACCGACGATCGCGACCACGATGCCGACTGCGCCCAGGGCGGAGAGACCCGAGCCCAGGGCGAGCACTTCACGTCCCCTGATCCCGCCGAACCAACCCCCGATGGCCGCTCCGATGAGCTTGAGGACGATCGAGGCGACGATCAGACCGCCTGCCCATGCGAGTGCAGACCCGTCGAGCAGCCCGATGTCGACGCGCAAGCCGGAAAAGGCGAAGAAGATCGGGGCGAAGAAGGCGGTGGTGACCGTCTCCAGGACCGAGCGGACTTGCGGGAGTTGATGACGGGTGACCGCGGCCACGACACCGACCACGAATGCCCCGATGATCGCCTCGAGGTGCAGAGCCTGGGTCACGGCTCCGCCGATGAGGGCCGCAACCAGCACGATCGACACTGCTGCGGGTGTTGCGGCAGAGCCCCGACCCATGACCATCCGGAACATGCGGTCGAGCAGCCAGCGGCCGCCGGTGGCGGCCACGAGCACGAAAGCGACCAGGCCGAGGAACGAGACCGCCAGACGACCCGGCTGGAACCCGCCCTGGGCGACACTGGCCAGGGCGGCGAGCACGAGCCAGCCGAATGAGTCCATGGTCATCCCGGCCGCCAGGGTGACCTGGGCGAAGTTGCGCCGGATCAGGTCGAGATCGAGGAGGATCTTCGCCACCACCGGGAGTGCGGCCACCGACAGTGCGAGGGCGAAGAACCCGGCGAAGACGGCCCGGTCGGTCCCGGGTCCCACAAACGCCTCCGGGACCGCGAAAGAGAGGGGGACGAGCACGGCCAGCGGGATCAGGAGGGCTCCGCCGGCCGATGACAGGGCCGCAGTCTTGAAGCGGGAGATGATCCCGAGATTCGTCTCGAACCCGATGACCACCAGGAGCATGATCACCCCGAGCCAGGCCAGGCCGAAGGTGACCGAGTTGACCCCGGCATCGGAGAAAACCCACCGGTAGGCGTCGGGAGCGAACCGGCCAAAGACACTCGGGCCGAGGAGGACGCCGGCCACGAGCTCGCCCACAACCGCCGGCTGCCCGGCCCGGCGGAACAGCCAACCGAACATGCGGGCGACTCCCACCAGGGAGAGCAACTGGATCAGGAATACGAGGATCTGCGTCTCGGAGAGGGGCGCGGTGATGGTCCCCGTCTCCGTGGCAGCGAGCACCACAACCCCGGCCGTCGTCAAGCTCATCGCTCGGTCGCGTTCCTTCCTCTTCGCCTACGGGGTTAGCTGTCGGGCTCGAGCTGGAAGGTGCTCTACCGGTCGGACCGGATTCGCCCCTGAACCTGGGGTCCCCCGCCCCGGGCGACGCGCTCCGGGTTCGGCGTGAGGATG
>JAGFIR010000217.1 GCA_024103415.1 Acidimicrobiales bacterium | reverse complement strand
GCGTTGGGGAGGTAGAACCAGCGTGCCCGGCTCGCTCCGAGACCGACCCCGAGGATGCCACCGTTGGCCAGGGCGTAGTAGCCCTGGATCACCTGCCATCCGCCACCCTGCTGGTCGGCGAAGGGGTTGAGAAAGCTCTCGATGCGGGACTCCCGGTAGTCGGCTCCGAAGGCGAGGATGGTCGTGGCCACCACGGCGATGAATGCGAGCAGCAGCACGTACCGGAACGGGGTGTCCGACACGGCGATGACGGCCATGGCCGCTGCGCCGACGATGATCATCGTGCCCATGTCGGGCTGTTTCATGATCAGCGCCGCTACCACGCCGACCGTGGCCACCAGTGGCACCAGGAAGTGGCTGAACCTGCCCAGGAGGTGGCGCTTCCGCTCCAGGATGAAAGCGAGGACGATGACCAGCGAGATCTTCGCCAGCTCCGAGGGCTGGAACCGGATGCCCGCCATCTCCACCCAGCGGGTGGCGCCGCCGGCGGTGTCGCCCACCACCAGGACGCTGATGAGCGCCACGATGGTCAGGAGGAAGCCGGGGACGGCGAGCTTCCGATAGTGCTGATAGTTGAGACGGCTGGTGACGAGGAGGGCGAGCGTCCCGATGCCCACGCCCATCAGCTGTCTCTTGAAGAAGTAGAAGCGGTCCTCGACGCGATCGAGGGCGATCGCCGACGACGCCGACTGGGTGGCGCCGAGCCCGATCACGATCAGCACGACCACGACCACCAACAGCACCGTCGACATGCGGTTGTTGGTGCGGAGCCTCTCGGCCTTCTCCCGGGCCGCGGCGCGGACCTTGGCGAGCGAGGTGACGTTGGCGGCGGTCACCCCTGCACCTCCAGGGCCCTCTCCCGGGCCAGGCGGGCGAAGCTCTCACCCCGGGCGGCATAGCCCTCGAACTGGTCGAAGCTGGCGCAACCAGGCGCCAGCAGGACCGTGTCACCAGGCTCGGCCGCCATCGCTGCCATCTCCACCGCCACCTCCATGGTCCCGGCGAGACGGCCCCTGTCACCGGCCGCCTCGACCACTTGTGGGCCGGCTTCACCGATCCCGATGGCAATCTTGACAGCCGGCTCTCTTCCCAACGGGGAAATGTCCATGCCTTTCGCCAGGCCCCCGGCGATGAGGATCACCGAGTCGAAGCTCCGGATCGAGGCCAGTGCGGAATGGACGTTTGTGGCCTTGGAGTCGTCCACCCAGAGCACCCCACCCCACTCGCCGACGCGCTGACGACGGTGCGGGGGTGGCGTGAACCCGGCGGCGGTCCGGGCGATCGCGGACGGGTCGGCACCGCCGCGGCGGGCGAGAGCGGCCGCACAGGCGATGTTGAACAGGTGCGTCGGATCGTCGCTGGTCAGCGTGTCGATCGGGATCGCCATGTCGAGGACACGGACCTCCCCCCCGGTCACTCCCCCGCCATCGGGCACGAACCGGGTGCCGCTGAGCGGGAGACGGGTGGCGCGGGCCGTGTCGATGAGCGACACAGCCCCGGGGTCGTCGGCGTCGTACACCAACAGATCATCCGGCCCCTGATTGGCGAAGATCATGGCCTTGGACTCCCTGTAGGAATACAGCGAGCCGTGCCAGTCGAGATGGTCTTCTGCGACGTTGGTCAGGGCCGCCGCCGCCGGATGGAAGGTCTCCGTGAACCGAAGCTGGAAGCTGGACACCTCGACGATGAGAGCGTCGTGAGCGACGCCGACGAAGTCGGAGAGCGGCGTCCCGATGTTCCCGGCAGTCGGGGCGTCGATGCCGGACGCCCGCATCATCGCCGACGTCGCCTCCGTCACCGTCGTCTTCCCGTTGGTGCCTGTGATGGCGATGATCGGGCACTCGATGTGGGGCCAGGCGAACTCGATCTCGCCGACCACCCTGAGCCCGGCCTCGAGGGCGTCGGTGATGGGGGCCGACCGCTCCGTGAACCCGGGGCTGGCGATCACGATGTCGGCGTCCCTCAGGATGAGGTGGTCCCAGAGGCCGGTGACGGCGCCGAACCCGGCGAGCAGGGGCTCGATGGTGGGCTGCGAGTCGTAGATGGTGACGCCGTAGCCGAGCTCGCGTGCCAGACGGGCCACGGCCATCCCCGAGACGCCAGCGCCGAGCACCAGGACGTGGGTCATAGCAAGCCCTCCAGACGGAGGAAGTCTCCGTAGAACAGGCCGAGGCCCAGGGCCACGCCGATGCCGGTCAGGATCCAGAACCGGATCACCGTCGTGGTCTCCGCCCATCCGCCGAGGTCGAAGTGGAAGTGCAGCGGGGCCA
>JAGFIR010000211.1 GCA_024103415.1 Acidimicrobiales bacterium | reverse complement strand
GCTTTGTCCCCCTGAGTGAAACGAAAGGGGGAAGGGACCCGACGGCGTAGCCGGCGGGTAGGGGGCAGTGCCGAACCCGTGTACTACCTCTCGCGCACCAGGTCTTCCTGTTGGGAGCGACTGCCCCTACCTTCCTGGCTCGCGTCGCTCGCGCCCCCTCCCCCCTTCGGGGCACTCCCCCGCTCCGCTGCCGCTCCCCGGGGGAGAAATCCTGAAGGTCAAAGCTGCGCCCGGATCCATTCGATGTCGGCCGCCTGTTCCACCGCGCCGCCGGGCGTCTCCACGACGACGGGTGCCTGCGCCTCCCGGATGACCCGGATCAACTCCTCGGGCGGGATCTGACCCTGGCCCAGGTTCTCGTGACGGTCGCGACGTGAGTCGAAGGGATCCTTGGAGTCGTTGGCGTGAACCAGGTCGATGCGACCGGTCGCCTCGAGGACCCTGGGCACCAGCTCGTCGAACGGCTCGCCACCGGCCCAGGAGTGGCAGGTGTCGAGGACGAACCCGACGCCGTACTCACCGATCTCCTCCCAAAGCCGGGCGATCCACTCGACACGCCGCGCCACCGCCTTGTCACCGCCGGCGGTGTTCTCGATCAGCACCGGGACGTCGGTGTCGAGCACGTCGAGCGCCTTGCGCCACCTGATGATCCCCTCCTCCTGCGGGCTGTCACCGGTGACATGCCCGCCGTGCACCACCACACCGGCGGCTCCGATCTCGGCGGCGGCGTCACAGGTGTCCTGCAGGATGCGCCGGCTCGGGACGCGCACCTTGTTGTCGTCGGCGCACACGTTGATCAGGTACGGGGCGTGGACATAGATGGGGATCTTCGACGCCTTCAGCTCGGCGGCGTCGGCGCGGGGGGCCGGCTTGCGCCACCCCTGGGGGTTGGAGAGGAAAATCTGGACCAGGTCGGCACCCCGGGCCTCCGCCTCGTCCAGCGGGTGGGCGGCGGGGGTGTGGGCGCCTACGAGGATCACTCTTCCTCCGATGCCGCCCCCACGGGGATGATGGCGTTCTCGACCGCGTAGTCGGCGAGTGTCTCGGCGACGGTCTGCGGGTTGTCCGCCCAGTCCTCGGTGAGGATGCCGATCTCGCGGTCGCCGATCCAGCGCGCCCCCCACGGGTTGGCGGGGAGCAGGGAGGCGTCGTCCACCTCGACCGCGAGCAGTGCCAGCTTCCTGCCGTCGTCCTCCACGGTCTTGACGTCGATGTCGATGACCCGCTGCCAGGGCACGCTCGAGGGTGTCCCGAGCGGGCCGGAGAGCTTGAGCACCAGTGCCTCCGGACGGGCTTCGATCACGTTGGTGGGCACGAAGAGCTCCTTGAGACCCCAGATCACCAGGAAGGCGCCGAAGGCCACCATGGCCCACGCCCAGATCTCGTCGCGGGGCTCGAAGATCTGTGTGTCCTCGGGTCGGAAAAGCTTCGCCCGGAGGGCGTCGGTGATGCGACGGTTCGTGACCACGTCGAGACCGATGACCAGGAACGGGATCCCGGCCATGGCCAGGAGCCACATCCGCAGGGACGAGCGCCGCACTGCGACCGTCATTCCTCAACTCCCAGATCGGCGACACCGAAGACGGCGACGAAGGGTACCCCTGCCGTCTCGAACCGCTCGCGGGCGGCCCCACCGGAGCGGTCGACGAGGGCGATCACCTGCACGACTTCGATGCCCTCGACGCGGAGCGCCTCGATGGCCTCCATGGCGGCGCTCCCGGTCGTGGTCGTGTCCTCGACCACGGTGACCCGGTCACCGGCCGCCACCGGACCGACCACGCGGCCTCCGGTCCCGTGATCCTTCGCCTCCTTGCGGATCGAGAAGGCCCGGAGCGGCCTGCCCGCCCGCGCCCCAGCGATGGCGGTGGCGACGGCGATCGGGTCGGCGCCCATGGTCATGCCGCCCACGGCGACCGCAGTGGGGTCCATCAAGCCGAGCACCGTCTCCCCAACGAAGACCGCGCCCTGGCCGTCGAAGGTGGTCTGACGGGCGTCCAGGTACCAGGAAGAGACCTGGCCCGAGCGAAGGGTGAAGGGCCCGTCCGTCCGGAGCGCGTGCTCGACGAGATGCAGGAGTAGGGCTTGTCGTGACACTGGCCCCCAATCGTATTGGCGGTGCCCCGGGTTTGATCTAGTTTCGGGCGCGCATGGATCTCTACCTCGTCCGTCAC
>JAGFIR010000207.1 GCA_024103415.1 Acidimicrobiales bacterium | reverse complement strand
GAAGAGTCGGCGGTCCACACCCTGCTCGTGTCCCATCTCCACCCCGATCACGTCGGCATGGCCGATCGGCTCCGTGAGGAGATCGGATGCAGGGTGGTGATGCATGAGCACGCCGAACAGGGCCGGCTGAAGAGATACAACGACACTCCGGGCTACATGGCCCAACTCCGGGAGGTCGCGCTGCGTCACGGCGCCCCCAAGGCAGCCGTCGAGCTGGCGGCGTCGGCTCCCCGGCCGGACTACATGCCGATCCTCGATCCTCCCGACCACGTCGTCGCCGATGGCGACCGCATCGATCTGGGCAAGGGCCGTCATCTGGAAGTCCTGTACACCCCGGGTCACGACGATTCCCACATCTGCCTCCAGGACTCCCGAACCGGGATCCTGTTCTCGGGGGACCACATCCTCCCCCGGATCACCCCGGTGATTCCCTACGACCCCGACATCCCCGACGTCCTCGCCGACTACATGGGCTCGCTGCGGCGCCTCATCGAGATGGGCATCGGCCTCACCTACCCGGCCCACGGGACCCTCATCGCACGAGGTGACGAACGCGCTCATCAGATCCTCCTCCACCACGACCGCCGCCTCCTCGACATGGCCGAACTGGTGCGCGCCGGAGACTCCAGCGCCTTCGACGTGATGCTCAGATCGTTCCGGTCCGACCTGAACGCGCTGCAGATCCGCCTGGCGATGCTGGAGACCATCGCTCATCTCGAGCATCTCCGTCTCCAGGGCCGAATCTCGGCCCAGGAGCGCGACGGGATCCTCGTCTACACGCGTTGAACCCTGTCCCTACGGGTCGTTCTGTGCCAGACTCTTGAGCGATGAGCATCTTCGCATACCTCGACGCCGGGTCCGGCAGCCTGTTGCTCCAGGCGATCCTCGGTGGGCTTGCCGGCATCGCCGTCGCCTTCCGAGCCTTCAAGTCCCGGATCACCGGCAAGAAGGCGGTGGAGGACGCTGTCGCCTCCGCCGACGAGCCGGAGCAGGTGACCGAAGGGTCCTGAACCCGATGGTCCGGCCCGATCCCGGGTCCTTCCGCGACCCGGCCTCGCGCGTCGTCTTCCGCGACGGCCGTGTCCTGCGTCTCCTCGACCAGAGAGGCCTCGAGGCGTGGAACGCCGTGGCGTCGGCAGAATTCTTCACGCGTGGAATCGCGGCTGGCCGCATCATCGAGACCGAGCCGACCGACGACCCGACCGGGACCGCTGCCGGCGCTCTGGAACACCCCCGTCTTCCTCTCATCACCTATCCGTACGAGTGGACCTTCGGGATGCTCAAGGACGCCGCCCTACTCCAACTGGACCTCCTCGACGAGGCGCTCCAGGAGGGATTCACGCTCAAAGACGCGACGCCTTTCAACATCCAATTTCGCGGCGGGAAGCCAGTCTTCATCGACATCGGCTCGTTCGAGCCGTACCGCAAGGGTGAGCCCTGGCTCGGGTACCGCCAGTTCACCCGTCAGTTCCTCTTCCCGCTCCTGATGCACGCCTGGGCAGGCATCCCGTTCCAGCCCTGGCTTCGCGGTGACCCCGAAGGACCCACGGCGGCTCACATGCGTGCGATCATCCGGGGCCGCAAGCGCTGGAACCCGGCGACCATCCTCCACATCCGTCTCCAGGCCCGCATGGAGGACCGCATGCGCGGCTCGGCGGTCCGGTCCGAGCTCCGTTCGGCCGGCTTCAACGCCGAGATGATTCGGGCCAACGTGGGGCGTCTCCGCAAGCTGGTCGCCTCACTCGAGCCTCATCCGTCGAGAGCAGGATGGGCGGGCTATCAGGAGTGCGCTCACGTCGGCCGTGACCGCGACGCCAAGTCGAAGTTCCTCGATGACATACTAGGCCAGGGCGACATCGGGACCGTCCTCGATCTCGGAGCGAACGACGGTCACTTCTCCCACATCGCAGCGGGCAGAGGGGCCTTGGCGGTCGCCGTGGACGGAGACGAGCCGGTGCTCGACCGTCTTCACGCCAGTCTCGATGGCGAGCCGATCGCAACGGTGCTCGCCGACCTCACCAACCCCTCCCCGTCCCTCGGCTGGCGACTGACGGAGCGCCCCGGCCTGTGGGAGCGGGTCGACCCCGACCTGGTGGTGGCCTACGGCCTCATCCACCACCTGATCTACACGGCGAGTGTCCCCCCGACCTCGGTGCTCGATTGGCTGCGGGAGTTCGAGTGCCCGATTGTTGTCGAGTTCGTCTCACCCGAAGACGAGATGGTGAAGGTGCTCACCGCCAACAAGGAGGAGGCCGAGCTGCATCCGGGGCGGACCGAAGCGGAGTTCCGCTCGCTTCTCGACGGGCGGTTCACGGTGAAGGCCGAGCAAGCCCTCGAGGGCGGGACCCGGATCCTGTTCCACCTGCTCCCGGCCTAGCCGCCCGTCACCGGGACCGTCTCCCCCACCGCGCGGTCCCCGAACTCGGCCACCACGGTGATCTGGGCCGAGCCTTCGGGCAAAGACGGGATCCTGAACTCGAATCCCGAGCGCCGCAGGTTCTCACTGCCGAACCAGGCCACGACGTTGCCGTTGTCCTTGTTCGGCGGCCCGGAGACGAGGAGCACGTCGCCGGCGAACACATACACGCTGTCCGGGACGGTCTTCATCGAGACGTCCGCGGCCCAGCCGACGACCACCACCGACCCGTCGGCCAGACGCTGTGCCCGGTCGACCTGGACCCTTCTCCCCGCTTCGGCCTCGAGCTCGATCACGGACCCGTCCTCGCGTCGTAGCTCCACCCGCAGATCCGCGGAGATTCCGGACAGCCAGCTCCCGCTCGGGTCCGGGACGAGCACATCGACCCGGTTCGGGCCATCGTCGATCATCGACTCGGCGACAATGCCGTGGAAAGAGCCCCTCCCCACACCGTCGGGGATGATCACCCCGCTGCCGGCGACCTTGCCGTTCATGGCGAAGAGGACGCGCCGGGACCGCACCGCCGGGGGGTAGGTGATGCGACCGTCGAGATACGTCTGGGTCATCCCCGGTTCGCGTCCACCGAGAACCAGTTCGCTTCCGAGATCGAGCTGCCAGGCGACCTCCGGTGTCGACACCACCTCGAGTTCCTGGAGATCCGACCCCATCAGCTCCGCATGCTCTCCCACGCCGGCGACTCCGAGCCAGGACGACTGATCCGGAAGCCACCGGTAGTTCCGTTCGACCTGGGCGTAGAGCGTGGCCAGGTCGGTCGATGCGGGGTCCCGGCTGCAGCACCACCAGATGGGCTGGTGCTCCCGGTCCGTTCCGCCGATCTCGAGCAGGGACATGCCGTCGAACGTGAGGTCGGTCTCGACCTCGAGCACGTCCACGATGGTGGGCAGCACGTCGATGCCGAACGCAGGGTCATCCACCACCTCGCCTTCTCTCTGGTTCGGGTACTTGACGAAGAGGGGCACCCGGTAGAGGTCGTCGATGTTCGAGTCATAGGGCCACCGACGATGCTCGCCGAGCTCGAACGAGGTCCCGTGGTCGGCCACGACCACCACCAGTGACCGATCCCAGGTCCGGGTCCGATCCATCTCGGCGAAGATCCGACCCAGCATCCGATCGAGAAGACCCACCTGGTACAGATGCCGCTGGAACCCGAGAACGCCGAGCGCCTGATCCCCCACCCAGCGCCCGTCACCGCCGACGCCTTCCACCTCGGTGTACTGCTCGGGCCGGAGGTAGTGGGTTCCGGAGGGATTGGTGACCCATGGCACGTGCGGCGCCGGGACGTGGGCGTAGCTGAGCACCGGCTTGGTGCCGGTGCCGACGCCGTTGGCTATCCGCTGCAGCCAGTCGACCCAGTCGGCCCGCTTGGGCGGCGCCGGGACCGGCAGACCGGGGACGGCCACCGCCTCGCCCTCCAGCGTCTCGTCCTGGCCCAGGAACCCGGCCCAACTGTTGTCGATGCTCGGCAGGTACTCGTCGAGACCCGGTGGGGCGGCGAGGTGGCTGTACACCACCGCCGCATCGACGAGAAGGGACAGAAAGCGGGCCGGAGACCTCCCGGCGTAGTCCGGGCACACCTCCGGCGGGCACATCGAGGCCACCCACTCGATGACGTGCATCTCATAGTCCTCGGCCAGCAGCGTGAAGAGGTTGTCGGGGTGGTCCTCGAAGCTCGGCGACAGCCCGCGTTCGAACAGCTTCCCGGTGAGGATGGAAGGGATGCTCTGGGTGGTGGCGATCGAGTTGGACAGGGCGTTCCGGTACCAGGTGCCCCGGGATGCGAGACGGGCGAAGTTCGGGAACAGGGCCCCGTTGATCTCCCCCTCCGGGGTCATGATGCTGGCGACCGGGAACTCGTCCATCTGGATGAAGACGATCGGAACCGGGTTGGCGACGTCGCCCGACGCCTCGGGCTCCGAGTCCGTCCAGATCAGGCCGGCGGCCGGCGAGGCGAAGAGGAAGAACACGAGGACGGCAGGGACGGTGACCGCCGTGGCAGGCAGGAACCCGGCGGCGTAGCGCTCCACCGCCAGGACCAGGCCGACCACCGCCGCCACGATGACCAGGGTCAGCCAGGGCGAGTCGGTGGCCTGGCGCGCCACCACGAGCCCGATTGCAACCGAGAGCAGCAGCACGAGGGCGCCATAGGCCGCCTTCCCGGCTCGAGGGTCGAGCTGCTCGCACCCCCAGGCGACCAGTGACAGGATCAACGGGATCCCCAGCACCACCAGTGCCGCAAACGTCACCAGTTGCCACGTGGAGGTCCGGCTCGCCACGAAGACCTCCGGGTTGCGGCCGAAGATGTCGAGCACCGGCCAGGCCACGGCCAGGGTGCTCAACCCGGCGATGACGAAGACGCGGCGGCGCATGACGGTAGATCCCATCAACTCGAGAAAAGTACCGAAGGTGGCCGGATATGCCCGCGTTCGGGGAACCGCCCGGACCACCGGTAGCGTCTAACCGCCCAAGAGGGACATCTTGACCGAATCACGCCGCAGCTTTCTTCGCTCCGTCCGGAATCGCATCAGAATCGCCTGGATCACCGCCACGGCCCAGAGGTACGCGCCGTACGTGGTCGGGGTCCTCGCCCTCGTGTTCCTCGCCGGCTGGCTGACTCCCTTCGACCGGGTCGTGGAGGTGGCCGTCGGAGTGGTCGGCGTCGCCCTTCTCGCCCTCCTCGTCGGTGTCGCCCGTCTTCGCATCACCGACTGGGACGCCGCCCGCGCCGCCGAACGCGGCCTCGAAGTCCGGGACGTCCTCACGACATCCCTGGAGTTCACCGATGAGACCGATGAGACCCACCTCTTGATCCAACGGAGAGCGGAAGAAGTGGTGGCCACGGCGACACCGGGCCAGGCGATCCCCATCAAGGCCGAGCCCTCGAGCCTGAAGCGTCTCGCCCTCACCCTCGCCGCCGCCATGGCCTTCGCTCTCCTGCCGCCACTCGGCGGGTCCCCGGCCCTCTCCGCCGACCACGCCTCGGCCATCGAGGAGGAGGCCGAGAAGGTGGAGGAGATCGCCGAGGCGGTGAAGGAGTCCGGAGTCGAAGGCTCCGAGGAGATCGCCGAGGAGCTCGAGCGTCTCGCCCGCGAGCTTCGCCAGGCGAAGACCCTCCAGGAGGCGATGGAGCTTCTCGACCGCACCGACGCCACCCTCGAGGCCAAGCTCGATCCGACGTTCCTCGCCCAGAAGGCCGCCGCACAGGGCCTCGCCCAGGACCTGACACTGCGGCCTCTGACGCCCAACGGGGGGCCGGATGCGGCATTGCAACTCGAGCAGCTGGCCCGGGAGCTCGAAGGGATGAGCGAACAGGAGCGACAGGCGGCGATCGACCGGCTGCGCGAGCTCGCCGAGTCCCAGGCCGCCGGCAACCCGGGGCTCTCCAGCGAGCTCTCCCAGGCGGCCTCCGCACTCGCCAACGGCGACGATGCCGGTGCCCGCGAGGCCCTGCAGCGCGCCGCCGGAAACCAGCGCAGCGGTCTGAATGCCGTTCGGGGCCAGCAGGCAGCAGCGGAGGCTTCCCGGGCACTGGACGGGGTTCGTTCCCGTCTCGGCGAGACCGCCGAGCCCGGCCAGGGTCAGGGCCGGCCAGGCGAAGGGGAGGGCCAGGGCCAGGGCCAAGGACAGGGTCAAGGTCAAGGACAGGGTCAAGGCCAAGGACAGGGCCAGGGACAAGGCGGTCAGAACGGTGTCGGTGGCGGGGGCGGTTCCGGTCCCATCGGCGGCGTCACACCTGGGCAGGGCGGCGCATCGGGCCAGGGCGGTCAGGGAACGGTCGGTGGCGGAAACAAGGGAGACCACGGCACCGGTGTCGGTTCCACCGTCTTCGAGCCGGTCGACCGGGGTGAGGTCTCCGACGTCGTCCACGTCGGGATCGACGGTGGCAGCGGCGAGGGCGACATCGTCGGCCGTGGCGATGGCCCCACCGAGCGCGGCGAGTCGTTCGTCCCGTATTCCCAGGTGCTGCCCAAGTACCTCAGCGACGCCGCCGACTCGCTGACCCGTCTTCGTCTTCCCCCTTCGATGCGGGGAATCGTCCAGAACTACTTCGACAGACTCGCAGCGGAGGTGCGCTAGGTGGACCGGATCGAACGACACGCGGCCCTGGCCGCGAGCATCGAGGAAGCCGTGGGCCGGCGCATCGCCGGCCAGCCCCAACTGATTCGCCAGACGCTGGTGGGGCTCCTCGCCGAAGGCCACGTCCTCCTGGAAGGCGTCCCCGGATTGGGCAAGACCGAACTGGTGAAGGCGTTCGCCGCAGCCATCGGCGTCGACTTCGCCCGCGTCCAGTTCACCCCGGATCTCATGCCCGCCGACATCGTCGGGACCCAGGTCCTCGAGGAAGACGATCACGGACGCCGCCTCTTCCGCTACCGGCCGGGACCGGTGTTCACCAACCTCCTCCTCGCCGACGAGATCAACCGCGCCACACCCAAGACCCAGGCCGCCCTACTCGAGGCGATGCAGGAGCGTCACGTGACAGTCGCCGGCGAGACGCGGCCCCTCCCCCGCCCCTTCCTGGTCCTGGCCACCCAGAACCCCATCGAGCTCGAGGGCACCTACCCGCTGCCCGAGGCCCAGCTCGACCGGTTCATGTTCAAGGCCACGGTCAACCCGCCGACCGCCGACGTCCTCGAGGAGATCCTCCGCCGCACGACCACCGGCCAGGTCATCGACGTGCCCCAGGTGGCCGACGCCGGGGCGATCTCGGGGATCATCGCCGCCATCCCCCAGACACCCATGGCGAGCCACCTCCTGCGCTATGTGTCGCTCCTGGTCGAGGCCACTCATCCCGACGGCAACACGGCGCCACCGATGGTGAAGCGGTACGTCCGTTGGGGGTCGTCACCACGTGGCGCCCAGGCGATCGTCCTGGCCTCCAAGGCGGCAGCGGTCATCGACGGGCGGCCACACGTCACCGCCGACGACGTCCGCTGGGCCGCACCCGCCGCGCTCCGCCACCGTCTGGTGCTCGGCTTCGAAGCCACCGCCGAGGGGATCGGCACCGACGTGATCATCGAGGAGCTCCTCGCCACCACACCCGAACCGAAGGCCGAGATCAGGGGAACCCCTTGACCCTCCTCAGCCCGGCGCTGCTGGCCCGCCTGGAGACACTCCAGATCGGGAACCGACACCGCTTGGTGGGGAGGTTCGGCGGCGAGCACGTGTCGCAGCGATACGGCAACACCGTCGACTTCGCCGACTTCCGGGAGTACCACCCGGGTGACGACTTCCGGCGGATCGACTACCACGTCCTGGCCCGTCTCGATCAGGTGCTGATCAAGCTCTTCGAGGCCGACGACGAAGTGACGGTGCGGATCCTCGTCGACGTCTCCGCGTCGATGAGCGTCGGCGGCAAGCTGGAGCAGGCCAAGCGACTGGCCGCAGCGTTGGGCTTCGTCGCTCTCACCGCCCACGACTCCGTGACCGTCCACACCTTCCCGCGGAGGGGGCCCGCACCCAGGTTCACGGGGCGTTCCGCCGCACCCGGGCTCTTCAAGCACCTCGAGAACCTCGAGCCGGAGGGCGAGACGCCGTTCGCTTCGGCCGCCGGCGAGCTCCTGGCATCGTCGTCCCTGCCCGGCGTGACCGTCGTGCTCAGCGACCTGCTCACCCCGCAATGGAGATCCCTAGTGAGCCTGCGGGCCGGCGGCAGCGACCTCCTCGTCGTCCACCTCACCTGCACTGAGGACGTCTCCCCCGACTTCCAGGGAGACCTCGAACTGGTCGACACCGAAGATCGGCGACGGCTCACTGTCAGCATCACCGAGGAGGTGATCCGGAGCTACGTGGATCGTGTCTCGGGCTGGCGAGCCGAGGTTGCTGCGGCCACTTCCGCTGCCGGTGGCGTGCTGCTCGAAGTCGATGCTCGGGATGACCTCGAAGACCTGCTTCTCCGCACCTGGCGACGGCTGGGAGTGCTGCGGTGACGTTCCTCGCACCGGCCGCACTGGCGGCCCTCCTGCTGGCGGTGCCCGTGGTCATCCTCCACATGCTGACGCCGCGCCGCCCGCCCACTCCGGTGAGCTCCCTCCTGCACTGGGACGGCCTCAAGCACGCCATCACGGCCGCCCGGCCGTGGCAGAAGCTGCGGATCAGCCTCCTGCTCCTCCTTCAGTTGGCGGCAGTGGCCCTCTTCGCCCTGTCCCTGGCCCGACCGGCAGTGCTCACCGAGGCGGCACTCGCCGAGCACACGGTGTTCATCATCGACGCCTCGGGGTCGATGAGCGCCATCGACGGTTCACCAGACCGTCTCGCCGACGCGGTGGAACGGGCCATCGAGCTGAGAAGCGAGCTCCCGGAAGGGGGAACGGCAAGTGTCGTGGTCGCCTCCGCCACGCCGGCGATCGTTCTCGACAAGTCCGACGATCCGGACCAGTTCCGGCGCGCCGTCCAGGCGATCCGAACCACCAGTTCGGGTGTCGACTACGAAGCGACGTTCGCCCTGGCCGAGTCCCTGGTCCAGCCCGACCGCCCCACCGGGTTCGTTCTGATCGGTGACGGACACCTCGCCGAGAACGAGCAGCGTCTCGCTCCGCTCGGGA
Source organism: Acidimicrobiales bacterium (assembly GCA_024103415.1). Classification (GTDB taxonomy): domain Bacteria; phylum Actinomycetota; class Acidimicrobiia; order Spongiisociales; family ZC4RG35; genus ZC4RG35. Next base: position 5,446 of record JAGFIR010000207.1, on the reverse strand, counting down.
CGCGCTACGAGGCGATCGGTGAGACCGACACCAACCGCGCAATCACCGACCTCTCGGTGACGGCCGTCCCCGGTGGCCTGCAGGCGCGGGTCACCATCGCCAACACCGGCGGGCCGACCGCCACCCAGCCGCTCCGGCTGGACGTCGACGGCACCACGGTGCTCACCGAGGTCATCGAGGTCCCGGCGGGCCGCGTCGTCGAGAGGGTCTTCGAGCTGCCGGAAGGGGCGGTGGTCGCCGCCTATCTCGACGGTCAGGACCTCCTGGCATCGGACAACCAGAGGTTCGCCCTCGCGCCGGCCCTCGGCGGTCTCAAGGCGAGGGTTCACGGTGACTCCACCTTCTTCGTCGACCAGTTGCTCGCCGCCATCCCGGGTGTCGACACCGAGCCCGACTCGGGCGAGGAGGTGGACTTCGAGGTGTTCGTGGGCGTCCCGGTGCCTGCCGGGCAGACCACCCCTTTCATCGCCATCGATGTGCCCGGAGGCATCCCGGGTGTCTCCCCGGCCGGCCGGGTCGAGAATCCCATTCCCACCCTGGTCGCCCAGGATCCCCTGCTCGCCGACGTCGACGTGTCCCAACTGGCGATCGCCGACGCCCAGCTGCTTCAGGTCGAAGGCGCCAATGTCCTCCTGGGCGCGCCCGGTGCGCCGCTGATCGTGTCGGGTGAGACCAGCGGGACCCGGTATTTCTACCTCGCCTTCACACTGGAGCGCTCCAACCTGCCGGTCAGCGTCTCCTACCCGATCATCGGCGCCCGGATGGTGGGCGCCCTGGCCTCGTCGGACGAGATCCCCGACGCGTTCACAGTGGGGAGCCGGCTCCCCGTCACCCCGGACGCCGTCGCCGTCGTCGACCCCAGGGGTAATCGGGCGCGGATCAGCCTGTCCGATTCGGCACCGGTGGCCGACGTGTCCGGCTTCTGGACGGTGGAGAACGCGGACGGATCGCAGACACGGCTGGCCGTGAACCCCGACACCTCGGAGTCCTCACTCGCCCCGGCCGACGACCTCCCCCACATCCGCCCCGCTCCCCCGCAGGCCGAGGCCGGGACGGCAACGGTGGCCCGCTCGCTCCTTCCCTGGTTCCTCGGTGCGCTGCTGGCCGTCCTCCTGGTCGAGCTGTGGGTGAGCGCCCGGGCGCGCGGAGTGCCCCGACGCCAGTGGCGTTGGGGATTGATCACCCGCGGCCTGATCATCGCCCTGGTCCTGCTCGCCTGGATCGACCCCCGCATCGCTCTTCCCTCGAACCAGGTGACCACGGTGTTCGTCCTCGACGTCTCGGCATCCATGGAGTCGGCCAAGCAGACGGCGCGAGCCTGGGTCCAGGCCGCCACCACCGCGGCCGGGGAGAACCGGTTCGCCATCGTCGAGTACGGGTCGGACGCCAAGGTCGGGACCCCGCTCGGAACCGTTCCCTTCCCTCCCGCCCGCGACGTCGACGATCAGGCGTCGAACACGCCGCGTGGCCTCCGGCTGGCCGAGTCCTTGCTCACGGGTGAGACCAAGCAGCGGATCGTCCTCGTCTCCGACGGTCGCACCAACGCCGGCGACCTCCAGGCAGAGCTGGAGCGTCTCCGCGCGCTCGGGGTGGTCGTCGATGTCCACACCGTGGAGGTGGCCCAATCAGCCGATGCGGCCGTCGCCGGCATCGACGTCCCCACCGGTGTCAACGAGGGCGAGTCCTTCACGGCGACGGTCGAGGTCGTGTCGACGATCGCCGGCTCGGCGGTGGTGGAGCTCCGCGACGAGGGCGGGACGATCGAGACCCGACAGGTGGATCTGGAGGCGGGCACGAACCGCTTCGACTTCGAGGTCGTCGCCGGAGAGCCCGGCCTGCAGAAGCTGGAGGCCAGCGTGCGGATGACCGGGGACGCCGTGGCCGCCAACAACACGTCCTCCGGCGCGGTCCAGGTGTCCGGGCCGCCCGGCGTCCTCGTGGTCGAGGGCCAGCCCGGGAACGGCTCGGTGCTCGCCGGGGTGCTCGAATCGGCCGGCATCGAGGTTTCGGTGGTCGACGTCGGTGACCTGGGTGGCGTCGACGAGCTCTCCGCCCACCAGTCCGTGATCCTCGTCGACGTCCGGGCCCGTGATCTCAGCCAATCCCACCTCACGGCGCTCGACAATTACGTCCGGAACCTGGGACGCGGCCTGGTGGTGGTCGGCGGCACCCACTCCTATGGCCTCGGCGGCTACCTCGACACGCCTTTGGAGGCCCTGCTCCCGGTCGACAGCGAGGCACTCGACGTGCAGCGGGAGGTCGAGGTCGCCCAGGTGCTTCTCATCGACACCAGTGAATCGATGGGGGCCTGCCACTGCTCCGAAGAGGGCCAGTTCATGGACCGTCCCGGCGGTGTGGTCAAGACCAACATCGCCAAGGCCGGAGCCATCCGCGCCATCGAGGCCCTGGGGCCGCACGACGAGGTAGGCGTCCTCGCCTTCAGTGGCAACAACCGATGGCTGGTGCCCCTCCAGGAGAACCCCGACATGGGCGAGGTCGAGAAGAGCGTCGGCTCGATAAGCCCCTGGGGCGAGACCCGGATAGTCCCCAGCCTCCGGGAGGCCGCCGAGGCCTTGCGCGGCTCTTCGAAGGAGTTGAAGCACATCATCCTCTTCACCGACGGCTTCACGACGGAGCTCGCCCTGGGGCCCGACTTTCCCCTCACCGGCCGCAGCCTCCTCGCCGAGGTCGAGCAACTCGCCGAGGAAGGCATCACTGTGTCGGTGGTGGGGACCGGCGAGGGAGCCATCACCGCCCTGGAGGATGTGGCCATCGCCGGACGCGGCCGCTTCTACCCGGGCCGGGACCTCGACGAGATCCCCGAGATCTTCGTCAAGGAGGCTCGCCTCGCATCCCGGACGTTCATCAACGAAGGCTCGTTCTTCCCGACGGTCACCTCGACCGCCCCGGCGGTGCGCAACCTGGCGTCCTCGCCGCCGCTGGCCGGGTTCGTGGCCACCACCGCCAAGCCCACCGCCGACGTGCACCTGCAGATCGGTGAGTTCTCCGATCCGCTCCTCGCGTCCTGGCGGGTGGGTCTCGGACAGGTGACGGCGTGGACCAGCGACGGAGGCGAGAAGTGGGCCGCCGACTGGGCCGGATGGGACGGCTTCGCCGACTTCTGGTCCAGCGTCGTGCGTGACACCTTCCCGCTCGCCGGAGCCGAGGGTGAGGCAGTCGACGCCTCGATCAGCGACGAGACGCTCACCGTCACCCTGCAGAGTGCCGACCCCATCGAGCCGGGCGTCGAGCCGGAGGCCAGGGTCACACTGCCGGACGGAACCGTGGAAGTGGTCCAGCTCGAGCGGAAGTCGGACACCGAGTTCAGCGCACGGCTTCCGGCGCGCCAGGGCGGCAGCTATGCGGTGGGAGTCTCCTTCGTGAGGGGCAACGGCGAGCAGCCGATCCTCACCGCCATCGCGACACGGTCGTTCGCGGCCGAGTACCTGCCTGGCCCCTCTGATCCCGACCTGATGGCGTCGATCTCCGCGGCGACGGGAGGTCGTGGTGAGATCGAGGCGGCTCAGGCCTTCGACCCCGATGGGCTGGAGTCGGGCATCAGCCGGATGTCGTTCCGCTGGTGGTTCCTGCTGGCCGCGGCTCTTCTGTGGCCACTCGACGTCGCCCTGCGGAGGCTCCTGATCGGCCGGAGAGAGCGGCGATCCCGGCCAGGGTCAGGACAACCGCTCCAGCCCACACCCACCACACCAACGGCCTGACGAACACGGCCACGTCGAATCCGTCCGCCTCGACGGTCATCAAGGACACCGCCACGATCACGTCGGCGACCGGCGTGGACCACAACGCCGGCTCCGCCACGGGGAGCCGCTGGGCCTCGTATCCCCGGATCTGGGGTCTCAGCTCCACCCGGTCGTCGACGAGGAAGCGGCCCTCGGCGAAGACGAAGTTGGCGCGCTCCCCCGTGGTCACCTCCAGCAGCTGCAGGGTGTGAGAGCCGACCCGGATCGTGCCTCCCTCCCGCATCCGGGCCGCCGTATCGGTCCCGAGCGAGCTCCCGGCCGCACCGATCAGGACCATCACCAGCCCGGCATGGGCGAGGACGGCGGGATCGAGCAGACGGCCGCGTATGTGCCGCAGGATCACCGCCAGGGACCCACCCGCCGCCGCGCCCAACACGAAGCCGGGCCAGGCAGGGGCCTCCGCCACCCATGACAAGCCGCCGACCGCCACCGCGGCTCCGGCGGCGAAGACGACCAGGTCGGTGAGCTCGACGCCGTGGCTCACCCACGTCGTCTGCAGGGCAAACCCGATGAGGACCGCGACTACGACGGCAGGTGCAAGAACCATCGTGACGAAGTAGGTGGTGTCGAGGACCAGCGTGTCGTCGCCGAACACCGAGACGTACGCCGGGTAGGCGGATCCGACCAGCACGAACGCCAGGACGAGGCCGACGAGGATGCCGCTGGCCGCGAGCCATGCGGGACGGGCAAGTCCCGATGCAGGCCATGGCTCACCCCGGCGGGAGCGCAGCGCCATCCAGGAGACGACAACGGCCGAGACAGCTGCCGCCACCAGAAGGGCCCGCCCCACGACCGGATCCTCGGCGAACGAGTGGATCGACCCGGTGACGCCCGATCGGGTCAGATAGACCCCGAGGACGCTGAGCGCGAAGGGGAAAAGGGCGAAGAAGACGGTCCAGCGGTGCAGCCTCCGGTCCCGCCGGGTCACCCGGGAGGTATGGAGGAACACGGTCAACCCCAGCCAGGGCATGAGAGCCGTATTCTCCACGGGGTCCCAGGCCCAGAACCCGCCCCAGCCCAGCTCCACGTAGGCCCAGTTGGCCCCGGCGACCATCCCCAGGGTGAGCAGTGTCCACGGGACCAATGCCGCCCTTCTCACGGTGGGGATCCACTCCCCTGTCTCTTCCTTGCGGGCCAACGACCCGACCGTGAGCGCGAACGGGACTACCAGGGCGGTCAGCCCCAGGTACAGGATCGGCGGGTGGTAGATCATCGCCGGATGCTGGAGGATCGCCAGCAGACCCTGCCCGTCGACTGCCGGGATGGGGAGGCGTTCGAACGGTGGGGTGGCGACTGCAGTGAGCGTCAGGGCAGCCAGCCCCACACCGGCCACGACCCGGTGCTCCAGGTCACCCCTCCCGCGGACTCCTCGGGCACCGACACCGAGGAGCATGGCGGTGTAGAAGAGCATCGACCCCTCCATCCCGCCCCAGAGCGCCGAGAGGCGGTACGGCCAGGGCGTGGCCAGGCTCGTGGTCCGGGCCACGTAGGCCAGGGAGAAGTCGTGGCGGACCAGGGCGACCGCCAGGACCACCGTCGTCAGCGCCGCCAGGGCGACGGCGACCCTCAGGAAGACCTTGGGGCGATAGAAGACGGAAACGCCGGCCGCCACGGTTGCAGCCCACAGGGCAACGGTCCCCAACTGCGCGGCTTCCACGAGAGCAGGGTAAGCGGCACCCCCATTT
>JAGFIR010000190.1 GCA_024103415.1 Acidimicrobiales bacterium | reverse complement strand
AGTACGGGTGGTGCGCAGCACCGCCATGAAATTTTCCCTACGCAAATAGGACAAATAGCATTGACCTCGTGGCCGACACGACTCCCCTCCTTCGAATCGAGAACCTGCACGCATCCGTCGACGACACGGAGATCCTGAAAGGCGTCGATCTGACGGTGAATCGCGGGGAGATCCACGCCCTCATGGGGCCCAACGGGTCGGGCAAGTCCACGCTCGCCTCGGTGCTCCTCGGCCACCCCGCCTACGAGATCACCGAGGGCGCCATCTATTACAAGGGCGAGGACATCGAGGAGTGGAGCCCCACCGATCGTGGCGCCGCCGGAATGTTCCTGGCCTTCCAGCACCCGGAGGCGATTCCGGGTGTCTCGGTCCTCCAGTTCCTCCGGCAGGCCCTCTCCAACCGCACCGGTGTCGATATGACCGTTCTCGAGGTTCGTCTCAAGGTCATGGACGCCATGAAGGAGCTGGGCATGGAGTCGTCCTTCGCCGACCGGTACCTCAACGAAGGTTTCTCGGGTGGGGAGCGCAAGCGGAACGAGGTCCTCCAGATGGCGGTGCTCCAGCCCGAGCTGGCGGTCATGGACGAGACCGACTCGGGTCTCGACATCGACGCCCTCAGGACCGTGGCCGACGGTGTCAACAAACTCGCCGACCCCGAGCGCGGCTTCCTCATCATCACCCACTACCAGCGGCTCCTCGAGTACGTCACCCCCGACGTCGTCCACATCTTCCTGGACGGCCGGATCGTGGAGAGTGGCGGGCCCGAGCTTGCCGCCCGCCTCGAGGAGGAGGGATACGAATCCTTCCGCTCGGTGTTGACCTAGGTGTCTTGACCGGGTTCCCCGACCTCAGAGCTGACTTTCCGATCCTCGAGACCGGTGTCCACTTCCTGGACTCTGGCGCTTCGTCCCAGAAGCCGATCCAGGTCCTCGAGGCGATGGATCGATTCGCTCGCACCTCCTACGCCAACGTCCACCGCGGCGCCTACAAGCTCTCGGTGGCCGCAACCGACGCCTACGAGGCGGCCCGGCAGCGTGTTGCCGACTTCCTCGGCGCCGACCATGACGAGGTCGTCTTTACGAGGGGCGCCACCACCAGCCTGAACTCGATCGCCTTCGGCTGGGGCCTCGAGCATCTCCGTCCCGGCGACCGGATCCTCACCACCGTGATGGAGCATCACGCCAACCTGGTCCCCTGGCAGATGGTCGCCAAGCGGACAGGCGCCACGCTTGACCACATCCCGATCACCGAGGACGGCCGCCTCGATCTCGACGCGTTCCTGGAGAAGCTCGACGAGCGGGTGAGGGTCGTCGCCGTCACCGGCATGTCCAACGCTCTCGGGACCATCCCCGACGTCCCGTGGATCGCGGGGAGGGCGCACGAGGCCGGGGCCCGCGTGGTGGTCGACGCTGCCCAGCTGGTGCCCCACCGCGAGGTCGACGTCAGGGAGCTCGGTGCCGACTTCCTCGCCTTCTCATCCCACAAGATGCTGGGTCCAACGGGCATCGGCGTCCTCTGGGGACGCATGGATGCCCTGGAGGAAATGGAGCCGTTCGAGGGGGGTGGCGAGATGATCGCCGACGTGACACTTCACAACGCCACCTGGGCACCCATCCCCCATCGGTTCGAGGCCGGGACCCCGCCGATCATCGAGGCAGTCGGGCTCCACGCCGCCATCGACTATCTCGACTCCATCGGCATGGACCAGATCTTCGCCCACGACCAGCATCTGACGGCTGTCGCCCTGGAGAGACTCTCCGACGTGCCCGGGGTCCAGATCCACGGGCCGCGTGACACCGAGAATCGGGGCGGGGTCATCTCGATCACGATGGACGGGACCCACGCCCACGACCTGGCCACCATCCTCGACGAGCATGGGGTGGCGGTTCGGGCCGGCCACCATTGCGCCAAGCCCCTGATGCGGGAGCTGGGCGTCGCCGCCACGGCACGACTCAGCTTCTACGTCTACAACACCGAAGAGGACATCGACGCCACCGTGACGGGATTGCGCAAAGCCGGCGAATTGTTCGGAGTGGGTTGATGGCACTCGAGGAGCTCTACCGCGAGGTCATCCTCGACCACTACCGGAACCCCAGGAACCGGGGCCGTCTCGACGAACCGGAGGCGACCGCGGAGGGGATGAACCCGCTGTGCGGTGACGAGATCCACATCGACCTCCGCTTCGAGGACGGGAAAGTGTCCGCGATCGCCGTCGAAGGACAGGGCTGTTCGATCAGCCAGGCGTCGGCGTCCATGATGAGCGAGGCCATCAAGGGGAAGACCCGCGAGGAGATCAGCGACCTCATCGCCCGGTTCCGCGGGATGATGTCGCTCGAGGGCGGGACCGACCCCGGCATCGACCCGGATCGGCCCGGTGCCTCCCTCGGGGACATGGAGGCCCTTCAGGGTGTCCGTCAGTACCCGGTGCGGATCAAGTGCGCCGCCCTGGGCTGGACAGTGCTTCAAGACGCCCTCCAGTCGTAGCTTTGTCCCCCGGGCCGCGGGCCAGGGGGAAGGTACCTGCCGCCGAGCCTCGCGAGGCGGGAGGTAGGGGGCAGTCGTTCTCAACGAAAAAGCCTCCAGCGCGATACTTCGCACGGGTTCGGACCCCCTACCCCCGGCTCCGCTTCGCTTCGCCGGCGGTACCTTCCCCCACTTCCTTCGGTCGTGGGGGACTTATCGGGTTTCGAACTCTTCGAGGACTTCTTCGAGCCGCTCCCCCACCGCGGTGAGACGCTCCCGGCAGAACGCGAGCAGGTCCGCGGCCCGCTTCACGTCGTCGATCAGCCGATCGACGTCAACATCCTCTCTCACCAGCCGGGCATGGATCGCCCGCAACTCGTCGAGCGCCTCCTGGTAGCTCCTCTGTTCTTCGCTCACTCCGACTCCACCGTCATCGACACCGATCCGTCGGTGAAACGAACCGTCACCTTCTCACCCGATCCCAACTGACCTGCGCGGGTCACCGCCGACCCGTCCGGACGGGTCACCACGGCGAATCCCCGCCGCAGCGTGGGCTCGACCCCGAGCACTGCCAATGTATCCCCCAGACGGTCGAGCTCACGAGCCCGACTCTCCAGGAACGCCCGAGATCGCTGGGTGATGTCCTCCGCAAGCCGGTCGAGACGATCACGCTGGCCGGCCACGGCATGCCTTGCACCCGAGATGCCTGCCGCCATCCCGGCCAGAGCCGTCTCGGAACGACTGAGGGCCCGTCTGGCCTGCTCGTCGATGGACTCGCGTGCCCTGTCGATCCTGGCGGCGAAGTCCTGGACCCGTGCCACGAGCCACTCCCCCGCCGCCGTTGGGGTCTTGACCGGGACCGCCGCCACCTCATCCACCACGCTTCGATCGATCTCGTGTCCGATCCCGGCGATGACGGGCACGGGCATGCGGGCGACAGCCCTTGCCACCTCCTCGGTGTCGAAGGCGGCGAGGTCGAGCTTCGAGCCACCCCCGCGCACCACCGCGACAACGTCCACCTGGACCGTCGACAGACGCTGCAGAGCACCTGCAACCGCTTCCGGCGCATGCTCCCCCTGCATGCTGGCGTGGGCAGTGAGGACGCTGAACCGCAGACCCGATCGCTTGAGCTGATCCAGGAAGTCGGCATGGGCCGCCGAGCCCCGGCTCGTCACCAGCCCCACACGGAGCGGAACCGGAGGCACGGGCAGTCTCTTGTTGAGATCGAGAGTGCCGTCGGCGGCGAGCCGGCGCAGGATCTCCTCCCGCGTGATCGCCATGCGCCCCAGGGTGAACGCCGGGTCGATGTCCAACAGCGACAGTTGGAACCGGCTGCGACCGCTGATGCCCACCGTCCCGGTGACGCGCACCTCGACACCGTCCCGCAGGCTGCCGACCCCTGCGCGGTCGAGGCTCAGGTCGATCTCCCTCATGACCATCCCGCGCGCCGCAACCTCCAGGGACACGTCGTCGGATTCAGCGTCCACGAGACGGAAGAAGGCGGCGCCGTTCGGGGTGCGTCTCAGGCCGGAGATCTCGCCCCGGACCCACACCGGGGCGGGGAAGGCTCCGGTGACGACCCTTGCAGCCTCCTCGAGGAGCTCGGCGACGCCGTAGGTCGGCGTCGGCTCAGACGATTCCACCCTCTGTCATCTTCTTGAGATCGAGAGCCTTGTCCAGTTCCTCCTCGGTGAGAAGCCCCGCTTCGAGCACGAGCTCCCGAACGGAACGACCCGTGGCCACCGCCTCCTTGGCGATCTTGGCCCCGTTGTCATACCCGATGTACGGGTTGAGGGCGGTGATGACAATGGCGTTCTTCTCGAGCAGCTCCTGGGCCCGCTCACGATTGGCCTCGATCCCGTCGACACACTTCGTGGCGAAGGTGCGTGACGAGGTGGTGAGCAGCTCGATGGACTCGAGCAGGTTGTGGGCGAGCACCGGCATCATCACGTTGAGCTCGAAGTTCCCGTTGGCGCCCGACCAGGCAACGGTGGCGTCGTTTCCCATCACCTGGGCGGCCACCATCATCAGCATCTCGGACATGACGGGGTTGACCTTCCCCGGCATGATCGACGAGCCCGGCTGGAGGTCGGGGATCCGGATCTCGGCGATACCCGAAGTGGGACCGGAGCCCAGGAAGCGGATGTCGTTGGCGATCTTGAACAACGACACGGCGACGGTGCGAAGGGCACCCGACGCGGACACTGCGGCGTCCTTGGCGGCCTGGGCCTCGAAATGGTCGTCGGCCTCCCGGAACGGGTAGCCGGTCCTCTCCGCCATCAGGGCGATGACCCGCTCGGCGAAGCCTTCCGGGGCATTGATCCCGGTACCGGTGGCCGTGCCACCCAGGGCCAGCTCCTCGAGCTCCGGCAGCACCTTCTCGACCCGCTCGATCCCCTTGCGGACCTGGGTGGCGAAGCCGCCGAACTCCTGGCCGAGGGTGACGGGGGTGGCGTCCATGAGATGGGTGCGGCCCGACTTCACGACGTCGGCGAACTCGTCGGCCTTCACCTCCAGCGAGGCAGCCAGGGCGTCGAGTGCGTCGACCAGGCCGTCGCGGATCCCCGCAACCGCGGCGACGTGGATCGCGGTGGGGATGACGTCATTGGACGACTGGCCGAAGTTGACGTCGTCGTTCGGATGGACCTTCCGGTCGCCACCGAGGATCTCGGTGGCGCGGCGTGCGATCACCTCGTTGGCATTGGTGTTGGTGGAGGTGCCCGAGCCCGTCTGGAAGATGTCGAGGACGAAGTGCGAGTCGAGATCGCCGCTCATGACCTCGTCGGCGGCCTGACGGACGGCCGCAGCCACTTCCTCGTCCTTGAACCCCATCTCGGCCGCGACCGTGGCGGCCGAGCCCTTGAGGAGGCCCAAGGCCCAGATGAAGCGCCGGTCGAAGCGAAGACGGGAGATGGGGAAGTTGTTGACGGCACGCTGGGTCGAAGCGCCGTAGTAGGCGTCGGCAGGCACCTGGACCTCACCCATTGAGTCCTTTTCGATGCGGTATTCGGTCATATCGCCGAGGGTACTCGGAGTGTGGTGCCCCACAGCCAGGGGCTTTCGGCCGGATCACCACCGCCCCCGCCCCTACCCGGCCTCCGGTTGGGGGACTAATCCAGGTAGTGCTTGTTGTCCTCGTAGAGCTTGCGGAGACGCTCCGGGAGCGGGTCGGGGTCGTCCGCCGCCTCTGCCGCGATGAGGATCAGATCGATCAGCCCGTGGAAGTCGTCGAGGGAGATCTCCTCGGGCATGGGAACGGCGTGCCCCTTGCCGGCCTCCACGGCGTCGAGGTTCCCCCGGTTGTGCCAGTTGCGCAGTGCCACACACAGTCCGGTGGCCTGATAGCCAAGGGCTCCGAAAGCGGTGGCCTCGCAGCCGCCACCCGCCATGAGCTTGCGCTGGTGGACGATCCCGCCCTTGGCGGCGGCATTGCTGATCCGGTTGGTCAGATCCCGGTCGAACACCGTCGCCCGATCGCCGGTGCGAATGATCGCCCCGTCGCCGACACGGGCATCGGGCAACTCGCGGGAGGTCTCGATAGAGAGCACCCGGGCATCGGCAGGCAACGTGCCATTGATGGCCGCGTGCAGGGCTCCGATCAGACCGACTTCCTCGGCGCGGGTCAGCAGGACCGCGTAGTGCTTCAAATCGTCACGCTTCCTGGCCCGGTCGAGAGCCACGAGTGCGGCAGCCACCCCGGCGAGATCGTCACATGCCGGCGCCTGATGCAGCCCTTCGTCGGTGATCGGCGGTGGGAAGACCCACATCCCGATGTCGCCCGCCTCGATGGTGCCCCGCGACATCCCGCGTGACATCGTGCCTCTCTGCGTCTTCGGGTCGTAGGAGGTGACCTCGAGCATGTGGGCGCCGCCGATCTTGGGGATGCGAACTCTCGCCCCGGAGAAGTAGATCGCATCGACACCGCCCCGGAACTCGAACCCGATGACATCGTCGTCGACGCTCGTGATCACGAATGCCGGGTGGTCCATGTGGGCGACGGCCACCACGGGGGCGCGACGCTTGCGGCCCTTCTGGGTGATGAGGAGGTTGCCGCCGGAGTCGACGGTGAGGTTCAGGTCGGTCCGGCGCTTGACCCAGGTCGTGACCCAATCGACGACCTCGTCCTCGAGCCCGGAGGCCGTCACCAGATTGGTGAGCTCGCGGAGCCATTTCTCCGCCGTGGCCCGGTTGGCCAATGATCCTCCTCTCGACGGTTCAGACGTCGAAGGGCGTTTCGGTGAAGAACTCCGACGGGCGCCGCTCCGCGGCGACAGCCGGACGGGTCAGACCGAGTCGCTGTCGGACCGACTCGTATCCGCCGGCCTCCAACTCGTCGGCCAGTTCCCGCTCACCGCTGTCGACGATCCGTCCGTCGATCATGACATGGATGCGGTCCGGTGTCATGTATCGGAGGATGCGGCTGTAGTGGGTGATCATCAGGGTCCCCATCTCCGGGGACCGCATCTCCTCGACTGCCTCGGCGACCTGACGCACCGCGTCGATGTCGAGACCCGAGTCGATCTCGTCGAGCAAGGCCATCTTGGGCCGCAGCACAGCCATCTGGAAGATCTCCGACCGCTTCTTCTCGCCACCCGACAGGTCGTCGTTCAGCGAGCGATCGAGGAAGCGCTCCACGCCGAAGCGGGCGGCCTCCTTGTCGATGCGGGCCTCGGCCTCCTCGGGCGAGACGCCGTGGGCCACGGCAGCCTCGTACACGAAATCGCGGAGACGGACGCCGGGCACCTCGGTCGGGTACTGAAAGCTCTGCAAGAGACCGAGCCTCGCCCGCTCGTCGACGGGGAGGTCGAGGATCTCGACCCCGTCGAGGAGGGCGGAGCCGGCGACCTCATAGCCCTCCTTGCCGGTGAGGACGTGGCAGAGGGTGGACTTGCCGGAGCCGTTGGGGCCCATGATGGCGTGGACCTCGCCGAACGGAACCTCGAGGTCGAGACCGTTGAGGATCTCCTTGCTGGCGATCGACGCAGTCAGGCCCTTGACGCTGAGAGCAGGATTCACGCTTCCTCCAGGGTCAGGTAGACGGACCCGTCCTCGATGGAGACCGGGTAGACGGGGACCGGCTTGGTGGCGGGCAGGCTGAGGGCTTGCCCCGTGCGGAGGTCGAACTCCGAGCCGTGCCGGGGGCACTCCACCAGACAGTCGAAGACCTCGCCCTCGGACAGCGAGGCCTCGGCGTGGGAGCAGCGATCCCCGATGGCGTAGACGTCTTCGCCGATCCGGAAGACGGCCACGCGATGATCACCGACGTCGAAGCGCACGCCCTTCGACTCAGGAAGGGACTGGATGTCGCCTACTTCGAACCTCATGCGACCTGTCCTTCGGACTGGTGGGCGACGAACCGGCGGAACACCTCGTCCGCGATGGGCTCTTCCATCCCGCCGATGGGAAGACGGTCGATGACCTCCTGGAAGAAGCCCTTGATCAGCAGCCGCTCCGCGGTGGGCAGCGGGAGGCCCCGGCTCTGGAGGTAGTAGAGGCTCTCCTCGTCGGGCGGGCCGACCGAAGAGCCGTGGCCGCAGACCACGTCGTCGCAGAGGATCTCGAGGTTGGGCACGGAGTTCGCCTTGGCGCCCTCGCTGAGTACGAGGTTGCGATTGGTCTCGAAGGTGCTGGTGCCGACAGCGTCCTTCTCGATCCGCAGCAGGCCGGTGAAGACGCTCTGGGACTCGTCCTCGACGGCACCCTTGAGGAACACATCCGAGCTGGTGTGCTTGCCGGCGTGGCGGATGACCATCCGGTAGTCGAGCGTCTGTGTTCCCTCGCCGAAGTACAGGCCGACGGTCTCGGCGGAGCTGCCGTCACCTTCCAGTTCGACGGCGAGATCGAGACGGGCGAAGTCGCCGCCCAGGCCGACCTCTCCGATGCGGGCGGTGGCGTCGCGACCGAGGACGACCCGCTGGTGGGTGACGGTGGTGGCGGCATGGTCGAGGTTCTGCAGCGACAGGAACCGGAGGTTCGCTCCCTGGCCCAGCTCGAGGTGGATCTGCGGGACCATCAGGAGACTCTCGCCCGGTGCGCTGCGATAGACGACGATCACGCTGGCCTCGGCACGCTCCCCCACCCGGACAGAGATGTGGGGGAAGGACGCGGCACCGGGCGTGACACCCTGCAGGTCGATGAGGAACGGGTTCTCCACAACCGCGCCCTCGGGCACGTCGAGGAACAGGCCATCGTGGGCGAAGGCGGCATGAGCGGCGGCGAGCTTGTTGTGGTCGACGGGAACCCGGTTCAGCAGGCGCTCGGGCTCGATGTCGACGAGCCGGCGCACCACGAGCTGGTCGGAAGAGGACTCGACGACGGTGCCGTCGACGATGAGGGCCTTGCCGGAGGTGGCCTCGATCGCCCCTACGAACGGGCCGGGAGGGACCGGGCTGCCCGGCTCTCCCACGGGCGCCAGGCGGGAGAACGGCAGGTTGTACTCGACATACCGCCAGTCCTCCTCGGCGCCGGTCGGCTCCTCCAACTTCGAGAAGACCTCGAAAGCGGCCTCCATGTCGGTCTGTCGCCAGGCAGGTACCCGGGCGACGATGTCAGAAAATGCTGTCTGGTCAAACGCGGGCAATCAACGCTCCAAAGAGGGACTACCACCGATGCTATTTGTCCTACACCGATAGTGCGAATCCCTGGTCTCAGCCCCCGCCCTGCAGCGTTTCGGCGCGGTTCAGCGCCTCCACGGTGACGTCGGAGCGTGCGTTCCAGAGCATCCAGCCGAGCCCGAAGCCCTCCGCGGCCTCGATCTGGGCACGCACCTGAGAGGCGTCGTAGCCGAAGTCCTGCAGCCACGGACGGATCACGACACTGCGCGGCAGCCGGTCCAGCCCGTCGGCCAGTGCATACTCCACCATGGGGCCGGGGTGGTCGTTGGGGCGCTCGAAGTCGTACCAACCGGTCGAGTAATGGCTCGGGTACACCATCGGCGAGAGCACGTCGACGATGTTGGCGAGGTCCTCCCACTTCTGGCCGATGGCTCCATCGTCGATCGCCTTGGTGATGAAGCCGAACACGTCGGCGCCCACCGCGCAGCCCATCGGGCGGAGCTCGGCGACGGCCTCGCTGAGGAAGCCGTTGATGGTCGACATGCGGATCTCGGCCGACACCCCCTGGTCGAAGGTCGCCGACTCCCGACGGGCGTCCGGGAAGCGGACGTAGTCGAACTGGACCTCGTCGACCCCGAGCTCGCAGGCCTCGGCGGCGATCGCCATGCCGTAGGCGCGGGCGTCCGGGTCGGTCGGGTCGAGGAAGTACTGCCCGTTGGCGCTGTAGGGCTTCTGCAGCTCGGCGTCCCAGACCGCCATCTCCGGCTTTCTGATCGCCGCGACCGGGTCGTTGAACACGACGACCCTGGCGATCACGTACAAGTCCCTCGCCTTTGCCTTCTCCACCACCTCGGCGAGATCGAAGGCCTTGTAGTTGGCGCCGACCTCGTTGGCCACGGGATCCTTCGTGTCGTACCAGACCAGGCCCGACTCGTCCTTGAGGTCGATCATCACTGCGTTCAACTCGGTTTCCGTAGCCATCTGCAGGAACTCGTCGTAGCGGTCCCGAACGGCTTCGCCGGAGATGTGGACGGCCCGCAGGACGAGGGGCTCGATGGACACAGTCTGATCTCCGGGACCCCCGTCCCAGTCGAAAGTGGTCGTCTCCCAAGCCGGTCGCTCCACCATCACCTCGCCGGGCTCGGCGCCCCGGATGGTGAAACGCCCCTCGGAGTCCGTCTCCCCCACTCCCGAGCCTGCCTTGACCTGAGCGCCCGCCACCGGACGCCCTTCGGCATCGGTGACCAGCCCACGCAAGATGCGAGCGGTGAGGACGACGTCGATCGATCCTTCGGCCGGCCGGTCGGCGACGGTGATCCGACGGGCCACGTGCCCGGGCGCCGACACCTCGATGACCGTGGTCGACCCGTCCCACTCCAGTTGGATCGTGCCGTCGGCACCCGAGGTCCCGAGCTGCCTACCCGCGGTGTCGGCCACCGCGAGCTCGAGGGGCGCGCCCAGATCATCGAGGACTCTCAGCTCGTAGGGGGTAGCTCGGTTGACCATCGACCATCCGGCCCATACCGCCCAGGCCAGGGTGATCATCACGAGCACACGGAATTGGGTCCGTCGTGACACCGGTGACAGGAGGTTATCCACACATCACGGGTAGGAGCACCCGGCGAGGAATGTTGGAGATGCCCATCAAAAGGGCCGGAACCGGTTGCCACCCCGAACCACGACCACTAGGTTTTCCACAGGCCAAGGAGGGCGCCTGACATGGCTGTCAAGGCCCGTGAACTGAGAGACCGGGGAACCAACCCGGCCGACACCGTCGGCCTATACCTCGACGAGGTCTCCAACCACGAGCTCCTGACCGCCGAGGACGAGGTCCATCTCGCCCGGGCGATGGAGCAGGGCCGCAAGGCGAAGATCGCCCTCGAGTCCGACGCCAGCATCGATCGCGAGGAGCGCGCCGCTCTGATGCGAGCGGTGTCCGCGGGCGAAGAGGCGAAGATGACCTTCATCAGGTCGAACCTCCGCCTGGTCATCTCCATCGCCAAGCGGTACACCGGCCGGGGCCTCGATCTCCTCGATCTGATCCAGGAGGGCAACCTCGGCCTGATTCGCGCCGTCGAGAAGTTCGACTGGCGCAAAGGCTTCAAGTTCTCCACCTACGCCACCTGGTGGATCCGACAGGCGATCACCCGCGGTCTCGGCAACAACGGGCGCACCATCCGCCTGCCCGTGCACATGGTCGACGTCGTCCGGACCGTCCACGACACGAGACAGAGCCTCCACGACCAACTCCACCGGGCGCCGACACTGGAGGAGATCTCCGAGGCGTCGGGGCTCGACACCGAACGCGTGCTCGC
>JAGFIR010000188.1 GCA_024103415.1 Acidimicrobiales bacterium | reverse complement strand
TGCGTGTCCTCGGCGTCTGGGACGTAGAAGATGAGCGTGACGCTGGAGTAGACCGAGCGGACCAGCGGGTCGCCGGCGCGGTAGCGGATATCGCCGTCCTCGCCCTGCAGGATCAGCACACGCGGGTCGTCGGTGACCTCGCTTCCGACCGTGAAGGAGGCGGTCGGCTCGAAGCGCCAGGCGCGCTCGGCGATGGTGGAGGCGAGAGGCGTCATCTTGAAGACGGCGACCCCGAGCGGGATGCCGATGATGGTGAGGCAGAGCAGGAGCCCCAGGACGAGGTGCGCCAGAGCGAGCCACCAGCCCACGAAGATCACCCAGACGATGTTGCCCACCGACGAGAGGGCGCCCGCAGTCGGGTCGGGTACCGAGGCGCGTCCGAACGGCCACAGGGCGAAACCGGCGAGTTTGAACAACTGCACTCCGAACGGGATCCCGATGATGGTGAAGCACAGGACCAGGCCGATCGCCGCGTAGGTGAGGGCCAGTTCCACACCGGCGAGCAGGAGCCAGAGGACGTTGAGGATCAGTCGCATCGGTAACGAAGCCTACGGGTGGCAGGTGACAGGACGACGGTCCGAATCAGAGGCGCCCGGCCTCGATGATCCGCTGGAGGAACTGACGGGTGCGGGGATGCTCGGGGTCTCCGAGCACCCGGTCGGGTGGGCCCTCCTCGAGGATGCGGGCCTGGTCGAGGAAGTAGACCCGGTCGGCCACGTCCCGAGCGAAGCCCATCTCGTGGGTGACGATCACCATCGTCATCCCCTGTGCTTTCAAGTCGCGGATGACGGACAGGACCCCTCCGACTAGCTCGGGGTCGAGGGCAGCGGTGATCTCGTCGAGCAACAGGACCTCGGGGTCGTTGACGAGGGCACGGACGATGGCGACGCGCTGCTGCTGTCCGGACGACAGCTTGTCGGGGTACGAGTCGGCGAGGTCGGCGATCCCCAGCTTCTCCAGCTCCTCGAGGGCCCGCGCCTCGGCGACGTCCCGGTCGATCCCGTGCACCTTGCGCGGCGCCAGGGTGATGTTGTCGAGGACGTCGAGATGGGGGAAGAGGTTGTACGACTGGAAGACGACACCAACGCGCTTCGGCAGCTCGTTTCCTGCCAACGCAGGGTCGTCGATGGGCACCCCGTCGAGGAAGATCTTCCCGTAGTCGTACGGGACCAGGCGGCCGATGCAACGCAGCAGGGTGGACTTGCCCGACCCGGAGGGCCCGATGAGCACGACTACCTCGTGCTCGCCGACACCCATGTCGATCCCGTGGAGGACCAGTTTGTCTCCGTAGTACTTGGTCAGGTCCTGGACCTCGATCCGACGCATCACATGGTCCTCTGGAGACGACGCTCCTGGTCGCGACGGGTCACCCAGTCGGCGAACCGTGCCATCGGGATGCTGGCGATCAGGAACAGGATCGCGGCGGCGATGAGGCTGGAGTAGTTGAAGGTCCGTGCCGTGAAGATCCGGGCCTCCCGCACCGCGTCACGGACCCCGATGATCGAGAGGAGCGCGACGTCCTTCTGCAGGGCCACCGCCAGGTTCAGTAGAGCGGGCACGACGTTGCGCACCGCCTGGGGAAGGATGGCGTGGCGGAGGGTCTGCCACTGGGTGAGGCCCAGCGCCTTGGCGGCAGCCCGCTGGGAGTCGTGCACCGCGTCGATCCCCGAGCGATAGACCTCGGTGGTGTAGGCCACATAGCTGACCACGAGGGCCACCGTTCCCCAGAACAGCGCGGCGTCCGGAACGCCGGGGAGCTGGAGGGCGGGGATCCCGAGCCCGAAGAGGAGCATCAACAAGACGGCGGGGATGCCGCGGAACAGGTCGATGTAGAGCACGGCGAACACCCGGAACGGGGCGAACCACGGTCCTCGCAACGCCCGCAGGGCCGCGAACAGCAGCGAGATCAGCATGATCAGGATCATCGAGATGATCCAGACGCGCATGTTGATCCAGAACCCCCGGAGGACGTCCGGGAAAGACTCCTCGATGTGGCTCCAGGAGAAGAACTGGTCCCTGAGACGCGGCCAGTGCGCGGACGATGTGATCCACAGCGCCGCCAGCCCGAAGACGACGACCGTGCTCACGATGGACACCGCAACCGGTGTCCATCGCTCGCGTGGCGTCAGCCGCTGATGAGCCGGCGGTGGTGGCGCCGGCACATCAGGCTCGGTCATTTGGTCAGTCGCGGGATCTCACCACCCGAGGCGAGCCACTCGGTCGCCAGTGCGTCGAGACGGCCGGCCGCATCGAGAGTGGCCAGCGCCTCGTTGACGCAGGACACGAAGCCGTGGCCCTTCTCGAACAGCATCCCCAGACCGTCCTCGCCCTCGGAGTCGGGCAGGATGCCGGCGATCGTCGCATCGGGTACCTGCACCGCCGTGGCGAACAGAGCCGTGGGAAGCCCGACCACCGTGGCCTGGATCTGCTTGCCCTCCATGGCCAGGAAGACGTCGGCCAACTCGTCGAACACCTGGACGTCGGTGGCGCCGATCACGTTCTCGATGTAGTCGAGGTCGGTCGTCCCGATCATCGCCCCGTACTTGAGGCCCTTGATGTCCTCGAGCGTCGAGACCTCACCGGGCAGGGTCTCCGGGAAGGCGACCAGGGCCTTCTCCTCGACGTAGTAAGGGTCGGAGAAGTCGAACACCTGTGCACGGTCCGGGGTGATGGAGAACTGCTGGATGTTGAAGTCGTACGGCTTGTCGCCGGCCACCAGCGCCTCGTCGAAGGTCGTGCGGACCCACACCACGTCGTCACGCTCGAAGCCCAGCTCCTCGGCAAGCTCGTAGACGATCGCGTTCTCGAATCCCTCGCCGCCGGCGGGGTCGTCATCGAGCATCCATGGCGGGAACACGACGTCGCCGGTGGCGACCGTGAGCTTGCCCTGTTCGTGGAGGGCAGGATGTTCGGGGCCGCAGGCCTCGCCTCCGGCCGTGGTGGTCGTCTCCGCGGCATCGCCGCAGGCCGCTATGACCAGGGCGCCGAGCACGAGCAGGACGGTGAACTTCTTGGACACGGTGTCTCCTCCTTGAAGCCGGGGATGATATCCCCGCCCCGGGCACACCCTCACCGGGTTTTCGCCGGGGCCTGTCCCGGGGTCGTTGAAGAGCGATGGTCGCACTGTGGGAGGCAGGTGAGGGAGACCGGCCGTGGGTGGGTCCACCATCTATGACTACGGATGAGCAGTTCGAGGCCCGTCTCGCCAATGCGGACCCCCTGTACCATTAGGGGTCCAGGGGACGTAGCTCAGCTGGAAGAGCACCGGCTTTGCAAGCCGGGGGTCGTGGGTTCGAATCCCATCGTCTCCACCGTCAGC
The DNA here is from genome assembly GCA_024103415.1 of Acidimicrobiales bacterium. Lineage (GTDB taxonomy): Bacteria > Actinomycetota > Acidimicrobiia > Spongiisociales > ZC4RG35 > ZC4RG35. The sequence continues at coordinate 14,579 of JAGFIR010000188.1, read as the reverse complement.
GCACCACCTCATAGATCAGCTTCTGGATCCCGTTCGAGTAGCTCTCGCTCTCGATGAGGCGGAGCGGCTGCTTGTCCTTGTCGGTCTCGCTCCACATGCGCTTTCCGGCGCCCAGCACCACCGGGAAGACGAGCAGGTGGTAGCGGTCGATGAGCCCGGCGTCGGCGAGGTTCCTGGCGAGAGTCGCCGACCCGTGGACGCTGATCGGCCCACCGTCGAACTCTTCTTTGACCCGGGCGACGTCGTCGAGCGAGCGGAGGATGGTGGTCTCACCCCAGTTGTCCACCAGATCGTCCTCGGTGAGGGTGGTCGAGACCACGAACTTGGGCATGGCGTTGTAGAGCGGGAACTCTTCGGTCATCGTCGGCCAGACCGGGCTGAAGGCCTGATAGCTGACCCGACCCAACATCAACGCTCCCGCTTCCTGCTGCTCCCGCCCCTTCAGCTCGTAGGCCTCGGGCACGAAGTCGATGCCGTCGAAGGTCCAGCCACTGTTGCGGTAGCCGGGCTCTCCGCCCGGGCCCTCGACGACCCCGTCGATCGAAACGAAGGCGGTGTAGATCAGGTCGGTCATCGATTCTCCTCCCGTCGTGCGCCGGACCTGTGACCCTGGATCATGGCACGGGCCGGGGTCGGGACCTCGCTATCTGAGCCGGGGCACCGGTCGCCGCGGGCTTACTGAGCCTGTGGGTTTGAGGGGGGCTCCTTGATAGGCTCGGATGAGAAAGGAGCGTCATGAGAAATGCCGTAATCGTCGACGCCGTGCGGACCCCCGTCGGGCGTCGCAACGGGGTCCTCAAGGACATTCACGCCGTCGATCTGGCCGCCATCCCCCTCCAGGCTCTCGTGGAGCGGAACGACCTCGATCCGTCGCTCGTGGACGACGTGATCATGGGCGCCGTCGGCCAGGTGGGTGAGCAGGGCTACAACGTCGGTCGCAACGCCCTCCTCGCCGCCGGGTTCCCCGAGTCGGTCCCCGGTGTCAGCATCGACCGCCAGTGCGGCTCCTCACAGCAGTCGGTCCACTTCGCGGCCCAGGCCGTCATGGCCGGCGTCCAGGACATCGTCATCGCCGCCGGTGTCGAGTCCATGAGCAGGGTGCCCATGGGCTCGTCGGTCCAGAACGGCCCCGGCCTCCCGTTCGGGCCCAGGATGATGGAGCGCTATGCCAACGGCCTGGTGCCGCAGGGGATCTCCGCCGAGATGATCGCCGAGAAGTGGAACATCTCCCGCGAGGAACTCGATCAGATCTCACTCGAGTCGCATCAGCGGGCCGCCCGCGCCACGGCGGAGGGCCGCTTCGAGACCCAGATCGTTCCCGTCGAGGTCACCGACGAAGAGGGGAAGACCAGGACGGTGAACCGGGACGAGGGGATCCGTGAGGACACCAGTCTCGAGAAGCTGGGATCGCTGCAGCCGGCCTTCCAGTCGGAGGGGAAGGTGACGGCGGGCAACTCCTCCCAGATCTCCGACGGTGCCGCCGCCCTCCTCATCATGGGCGAGGACACCGCCGAGAAGCTCGGCTACAGGCCGCGGGCGATCATCCGGACCATGGTGATGGCCGGTGTCGACCCGGTGATCATGCTCACTGGCCCGATCCCCGCCACCGAGAAGGCTCTGGATCGGTCGGGGCTCTCCATCGACGACATCGATCTCTTCGAGGTCAACGAGGCCTTCGCCTCGGTCATCGCCGCGTGGCGGATGGAGCACGGTGGGTCCGATCCGGCCGCCCTGTGGGAGCGCACCAACGTCAATGGTGGTGCCATCGCACTCGGTCATCCCCTCGGGGCCTCGGGTGCACGCCTCATGACCACCCTGCTCAACGAGCTGGAGCGGACCGGCGGCAGGTACGGCCTCCAGACGATGTGCGAGGGCGGTGGCATGGCCAACGCCACGATCATCGAGCGGGTGTGACGCACCGGCCCCGGGGCGGCACGGGCGCCGAATGAGCGTCCTCGACGTCCTCCTGGCCCTGGGCATGGCCGTGGTCATCTGGTCGGTGGCGATGGTGCTGATTCGGATGCTCTCGACGAGCCCACCCGAGGTGGACCCGTCCGACGTGGTCGTCACCGACCAGGACTACCGCTGTTCGGTGTGTGGCGCCGAGGTCACCATGAAGCGGGTCAATCTGGCCGAGGACAAGCCCCCGAAGCACTGCCGGGAGGAGATGGTCCCGGTCTGGCGCCCTTGACTTCGTCATTGGATTTCTCCCCCACGGAGCGGTCAGCGGAGTGGGGGAGCACCCCGAAGGGGGAGGGGGCGCGAGCGAAGCGAGATAGTGAACGGGGAGACACGTGGCAGTCGCCCGGTACCCGGTACCAGGTACTCAGTACCCGGTACTTACACGCTTGTAGTTATCCACGGAATTACCCACAGCCTGTGGAGAATCACACCGGTGTAAGTCGTTTCCGCGGGCCAGGTCGTTTGCGCTAGCGTCGCCGTCGCATGCCTGAGTCGAAACGTCGCAAGCCCAAGAGCAGGCCGCTCTCACCTGCGGCCCAGGCTGCCGCATCGAAGGCCAAGGAACCGAGCCCGACCTGGTACGTGGTGACCATGGCCGGCCTGATGATCGTGGGGGTCATCCTGGTCCTGCTCCGCTTCGTGTTCGAGTTGGATCAGCTCGTGATGTTCGGTGGCCTGATCGCTATTGCCGTCGGCTTCGCGATGACCACCAACTATCACTAGGGGATCGTCAGTCTTCCGGCACCGTGGTGGTCGGCGTGGTCGTGGTGGTCGGCGTGGTCGTGGTGGTCGGAGGTGCCTGGTACTGACCGAGTGTCACGGTGACCGTGCTGCCCTTGTCAACGGTCAGACCGGGGTTGGGCACCTGGCTCACCACCACACCATCCTGGGCAGGGTCGGTCACCGGCTGACGACCTGCCGTCACGTTGAACACCAACCCCTGGCCCTCGACCGCAGCCCGGGCTTGAGCCTCGGTCATGCCTCGGACGTCGGGCACCTGGACGGGTGGCGGTCCCTGGGAGACGACGATGAGGACGGTGTCGCCGATGATGCCTTCGGTGCCGGCGACCGGGTCGGTCCTGATGACGATGCCCTCGGCGACCTCCTCCGAGTACTCGTCCTGGACCCGGTACTGGAGACCGGCACCGGTGATCTCGGCCACGGCGTCACGCTCCGACTTGCCAACCACGTCGGGGATCACGACGCTCTCCGGGCCACTGGAGACGACCAGGTTGATGGGCGCACCCTGGCCGACGCGGACACCGCCAGGCGGTGACTGCTCGAGGACCACTCCCTCTTCCCGGGTTGCGTCGGCTCTCGGTGTGACCTGTCCCACGGTGAGGCCGGCCGACTCGATCATCTGACGGGCGACATCGAGGGGTTGGCCCACCACCGGGGGCACCGGGACCTCGGCGGGACCGGACGACACGTAGACGGTGACGCTGGAACCCTCCGGGGCCTCCTCACCGGCGGCCGGATCGGTGCGGATGACGAGACCGACTTCGATCTCCTCGTTCGTCTCCGGGATCAGGACCGGCACGAAACCCTCGGCGCGCAGCGTCTGCGCCGCCATCTCCTGAGTCTGGCCGGTGACATCGGGGACGAGGACCTCTGCCTCGCCGGCGCCTCTGGCGTACTGGAACAGCAGGAACACGAGGATCCCGAGGGCGGCGAGCAGGGCGAACGCCGTGACGATGAACGGCACTTGCGACGGCGGCTCCTCCTCGATCTGGCGGTAGACCTCGTCGGGGAGCGCCGTGGGCGGAGGCATGGTGGGAAGAAGGCGGGTCCCGTCCTCGGCGCCGGCCGCGGCCACCGCGGGGAGCGGGATCTCCGCGGAGATCGGCTCGCCGGCGAGCACCGACAGGAGGTCCTGGCGCATCTCCTCGGCCGACTGGTAGCGGGCCGCGGGGTCCTTGCGCAGCGCCTTCATCACCACGTTGTCGAGGTCACGGGAGACATCGGCGTTCAGCGACGAGGGGGCCGGTGCCTCTGCGGACACGTGCTGGAAGGCCACCGACATCGGGCTGTCGCCGAGGAACGGCGGACGACCCGTGAGCATCTCGTAGAGCACGACGCCGAGGGCGTACACGTCGCTCCGGGCATCAGCGGGCGCGCCCTGGGCTTGTTCGGGGCTGAAGTAGGTGGCGGTGCCGATGACGGCGCCGGTGCGGGTCAGTTCCTGGCTGTCGTCCCAGGCGCGGGCGATGCCGAAGTCGGTCACCTTCACGGTCCCGTCACGGGCCAGCAGGATGTTCCCGGGCTTGACGTCCCGATGGACCAGTCCGGCACGGTGGGCCACGGACAGGGCGGCGGCGGTCTCGGCGGCGATCTCGATGGCCCGGCGCGGGAGGAGGGCCCCCTCGGACTTGAGGACGTCGCGCAGTGATCGGCCCTCGACGATCTCCATCACGATGAAGTAGGTGTTCTGGGCCTGGCCCCAGTCGAAGATGCCGACGATGTTGGGGTGGCTCAGGTTGGCCGCGGCCTGCGCTTCGCGGCGGAACCGCTTGACGAATGCTTCGTCTGACGAGTACTGGGAGTGGAGGACCTTGATGGCGACACGCCGGTTGAGCAGGGTGTCCTGGCCCTCGTATACGTCTGCCATACCCCCGCGGGCGAGGTGGGACGTGATCTGATAACGGTCGGTCAGTGCCGTGGGGGTTTGCATGCGGTCACGCGATTGTAGGAAGTAGGACGCCTCAACTCAGTTGTTGGTTTCCCGCCACGCCTCGACGATGCGGGCGGCGATCGGGGCCGCGAGGGTCCCTCCGGTGGCGTCCTCGCCCGTCAGTTCGTTGCCTTCGACCAGCACTGCAAAGGCGATGCGGGGTGCTTCGGCGGGAGCGAAACCGATGAACCAGGCGTTGGAGAAGCCCCGTGCACCGGTGGCGGTGCCGGTTTTCCCTGCCACCTGGATGCCCGGGACGGCCGCTCTCCTCCCCGTCCCCTCGATGACCACCTGGGTCATCAGCTCGCGGAGCTGAGCGGCTGTCTCGGAGGCCATGGCGCGGCCGATCGGCGTCGGTTCGGCCTCTTCGACCGTGACACCATCGGCGTCGAACACACGCTGGACCAGGTACGGCGTCACCGCCACCCCGTCGTTGGCAACAGCTGCCGCCACCATCGCCATATGCAACGGCGTGGCGCGCACGTCGCGTTCCCCGATGCCGCTCTGACCGAGTGCCGCCGCGTCGTTGGCGAGCTCCTCGGTGCGGAAGGCGGCCTCGGGCAGGCTCCACGGGAAGTCGATCCTCCGGTTCCAGCCGAGGCCCTCCGCGGTGAGCCCGATGTTGGCCGCGCCAACCTGGATGGCGAGGTCGGCGAAGATGGTGTTGCAGCTCCGGACGAAGGCGCGCCGCAGCTGGACGGCGTTGCCGTCGCCGCAGACCCGGCCGTCGAAGTTGGAGATCGTCGCCGACGAGCCGGGGAGCTGGAACTCCCGGGGATCGGCGAACATCGTGGCCGGTCCGGCGACCCCCGTGTCCATCGCGGCAGCTGCCACCACGACCTTGAAGGTCGAGCCCGGTGCGTAGAGCTCTCGTGTCGCCCGGTCGTTGAGAGGTCGGGTGGGGTCGGCGCCGAGTTCCTCCCAATTGCCGGTGGCGTCGTCGCCCACCAGCGCCTCCGGGTCGAAGGACGGGTTCGAGTAGGAGGCGAGGACCGCTCCGGTCTCGACGTCGAGCACGACGACCGCCCCCGTGAACTCGGCGAGAGCGTCGGAGGCAGCCCTCTGGATCCGGGCGTCGACCGTCAGCTCCAGGTTCTTCGGGGAGAGGTCGGCGCCGAAGAAGGCGGCGATGATGTCGCTGATCGTCACGTCCCGGCGGGTGCGGAGCTGGGGGGAGTACGCGGCTTCGAGACCCGACTCGCCCACGAGGAACGACGAGTAGCCCACCAGATGGGCGAACGCCGGGCCCTCGGGGTACTCCCGCCTGAAGTCGCGGCTGTTTTCCTCCTGAACCGAGCGTGCGACGACGGTCCCGTCGGCGGTGATGATCACTCCCCGCTCCTTGCCCCTGGCGAGAAGTGCGGGTCTCGGGTTGCGGGTGTCGTTCTTGAGGTCGTCCGCCCGGATCACCTGGAGCCAGGTGACCGACAGCAAGAGCGCCGAGAAGGCGAGGAAGAGCCCGATGGCGAGGCGGCGGATCGGGCCGTTCATGGCGCTTCCTCGTGACTGATCCGGAGCAGCAGCGCAGCCAGGATGAGGTTCCCGACCAAGGCCGAGCCCCCGTACGACATGAACGGGAGCGTGATCCCCGTGAGGGGGACGATGCGGAGTACCCCGCCGACGATGAGGAACACCTGAACGCCGAAGGTCAGCGTCAGCCCGGCGGCCAGCAGCTTGCGGAAGGTGTCCCTGCTGCGGAAGGCGATCCCCAACCCGACCGAGACGAACAGGGCGTAGAGGGCGATGACCACGACGGAGCCGGCGAAACCGAGCTCTTCGCCCACGGCGGCGAAGATGAAGTCGGTAGAGGCGTTCGGGATCAGGTCGGGTCTCCCCAGGCCCGGCCCGGATCCGGCGAGACTCCCGGTCGCCAGGGCGAACACTCCCTGGGCGATCTGGTAGCCCTCATCGGCGTAGTGCTCGAAGGGCGAGAGCCAGGCGATCACCCGTCGCTGCACGTGGTCGAAGGCGAAGTAGGCGGCGAATCCGGCGACGAGGGTGAGCAGCCCGCCCGTGGCCAGGTATCCGGACGTGCCGGTGGCCGCGTAGAGGAGCAGGACGAACCCGGCGAAGAGAAGGATCGAGGCGCCGAGGTCTCGCTGCCAGATGAGGATCACCACGGAGGCGCCCCAGGCCACGAGGAGCGGCACCAGTTGGCGGGGCTCGGGGAAGCGGAACGGACCGATGCGGCGATGGGCCTCGCGCAGGGCGCGCTGATGGTCGGCGAGGTAGCCGGCGAAGAAGATGACCAGGCCGAGTTTGGCCAGCTCGGCGGGCTGGAAGCCGATGGAGATGAAGCCGACGTCGAGGGTCACCCAGAGCCTGGACCCTCCCTGTTCCAGGCCGCGGAGGGGGAACCCCCATCCGGTCGGCAGGTTGGGCAGCAGGAGCAGGCCGACCGACACCAGTAGCAGGAGGTTGCGGTAGCGACGCAGCAGTGAGGTGCCCCGCCCCGCCAGGAGCCAGAGGACGACCCCCGCCATGGCGGCGCCGATGAGGATCCACCACCTCTGCAGGCCGGCCCTGGTCGCCGACAGCGAGTACACCGTCATGAAGCCGAGCCCCGTGATCGCCACGACCAGGGGGAGCAGCAGGGGGGTGGCCTTCGGCGCCCAGCGTTGTGCTGCGAGCGAGAGGCCCCCGAAGGCGATCACGAAGACCAGGAAGGTGACACCCACCTGGACGTCGATGCCGGCGTCCCTGGCGAAGTTGACCAGGGTCACACCGAAGGATGCGAGAGCCGAGGCGGTGACGATGCTGGCCAGCTCGGCCTTTCGGGTCATGTCAGTCCAGCGTTTCGATGACGATCACCGAGATGTTGTCCAGCCCTCCTGCGGCGTTGGCCAGCTCGATGAGCCGCCACGCCGCCTCCTCGACGCCCTTTCCCTCGAGGACTTCGGCGATCTGGGGGTCGGAGACCATCTCCGTCAGCCCGTCCGAGCAGAGCAGCAGACGGTCCCCCTCTTCCAGTTCGAGCTCGAACTCGTCGACGTTGACGAATCGGGTCAGTCCCAGCGTCCGGGTGAGCATGTGACGCTGGGGGTGGGATGCGGCCTCCTCGGGTCCGATCCGCCCCTGGGCTACGTACTCGGCGGCCACCGTGTGATCCCGGGTCACCTGGCGTAGCTTCCCGTCCCGGTAGAGATAGGCGCGGCTGTCACCGACGTGAGCGAAGCGTGCGGTGCCTTCGGGTTCGAGGGTGACGAGGGTCATGGTGGTGCCCATGCCCTCCAGGCTGGGCTCCCGGGCCACTTCCTCCCGGATCGCCCGGTTGCCGGCCGCGACCCGATCGGCCGGCGGCAGGTCGGTAGCCGCGGCGGCGTTGACGGCGAGACGCGACGCGACCTCCCCGGCGACGTGGCCGCCCATCCCGTCGGCGACCATCAGGGTCACGGTCTCGGCGGACTCACCGGCCGACTCGGGGTAGAGCGCATCCTCGTTGTTCTGCCGGACCATGCCTTGATGGCTGGCCGCCGACCAGATGAACCTCACCTGACCTCCATAACCGTCTTGCCCACCTGGATCGTGTCGCCTCGTCGAAGCCCGACCGGCGCGGTCACCCGGCGCCCGTTGACGTAGGTGCCGTTGGTGCTTCCCAGATCATGCAGGGTTATCCCGTTCTCCGCCGCCACCAGGCGCATGTGGAACTCGGAAGCGTAGGGATCGTCGAGGACAACGTCTGCCTCTTCCGACCTGCCCAGCACGGTCACGTTGGTGATCTCGATCTCCTGTCCGGCGAGGCTCTCGGAGCGGACAAAGAGGATGCGGCGCCCCTCCCGGCGTTGACGACGGACCGAGATGCTGAGGTGGGAACCGATGGCACGGGCGATCTGCCAGACGAAGAGATAGACGAGCCCCAGGAAGATGATCCGGAGCAGTGTCAGGATGAGATCAGGCATCTCGCTCTTCCATCCAGCGGAAGGACTGCTCGGCGAGCACGACCATCGACCCGTGATCCATCGCCACCGGCTCCTCGCCAACCCGCCTGCCGTCCAGCATCGTCCCGTTGGATGATCCCAGATCGACGATGAAGGCGCGGCCTCCCTCCCTCCAGATGAGGGCGTGCCGACGGCTCACGGACTGGAGGGGGATCCGTACGTCCGCCTCCTCGCCACGGCCGACCAGCGCTCGGTTGTGGCCGACCTCGAGGGTGATGTTGGCTGAGATCAGCTTGGCCCAGGCCGGGATCCGCCCCGGCACCACCTCGGCATGACAGACCAGGCTGCCGGGGGCCACCCGATCGGAGCCCTCGATGCGCACCCTGCAGGGGCCCTCCAGGCGGAGGCCCTGGTCGGTGGTGTAGCGGAGGAGCTCTTCGGTGAGTGACTGCTCCAGCTCGACGGGGTCGGCATCGAGATCCTTGGGGTTGACCAGGAGGGTGTACTGATTGGCCGTGGCCGGGCCGGTCTCGTGGTCGAAGCGGGCGAAGTCGGCCTCCCGGGCGAGACGGCCGGCGATCTCGGACGGGTGGAGGCGGCCCGAGAAGACGCGACCGGCGACGCCTTCGAGGAGTCGTTCGAGACGACGCTCCAGGCCGCGAACCAGGTTCATCCTGCGTCAGGTTACGGGTTGGCGGCGGGTCGGCGACTTTCCCGAACCCCCCGGCGAGCGGTACGATTGACGACGATTCCCCGGGCGAGTGGCGGAATTGGCAGACGCGCAGGATTCAGGTTCCTGTGATCGCAAGATCGTGGGGGTTCAAGTCCCCCCTCGCCCACCCGGAGCCTCCCCCCCGGCCGGTCGGCCGTCCCAGTTGCCGTACCCCTGGCAACCGTGTGTACTTTGAGGCGCCTTGACTTTCGAAATTCCCTCCCGCCCCCGCCGGCGTCTGGTGGGAAGGCTCATCCTCCCGCTCCTGGTGGCGGGTCTGGTTGTTCTCGGGATCGTCATCACGGCAGCCGGAGCCGAGACCCGGGCACAGATCGACTACCTGGACCGTCTCAGTGAGCGGGCCTCGCTGCTCGCCGACGGTCCGGTGGCTCTCACGGGGGTGATCTCCCGTCTCGCCACGATCAGCCGCGTCGAGTTCACCACCGCCATGGACGGTCTGATCGAGGATCTCGATGCCGCTGCGGAGGTTCTCGCCGAGGAGCCGCCCAACCGGGCGGTTCTCCCCGTGCGGGCCCTGTATCGACAGGCAGTCAACGCATGGCGCGAGGGGGTGTCGGGGATGTCGGTTGCCCTGCTCCAGGCCGCGGACAACCCGAACGACCCCGCCCCCGTCGACCAACTCGTCGTGGCTCTCTCCATGCTCCAGGTGGGGGACGAGGTCTGGGCGGAGCTGTTGCTGGACGTGGAGACCGACGACGTTCCCGACCCGCTCCGCCCCTTCCCGGAGATCGCGATGACCCCGACCGGCGGGGCGGCCCTCGACGTGGCGCTGGGATACATCGGTGCTGCGCGAGCGGAGACCAACACGCTCGGTCTCCGACCGGGGATCAAGGTGAGCTCGCTGCTCTCCGACCCGGAATGGCACGTGGACGCCCAGGACCAGGTGGTGGTGCCCGTCACCGATCAGGTCGTCTTCTCGGTGGTGGTGACCAACGTGGGCAACATCACCACCGAGGCCGAGACGTTGATCCTCACCGTGGGCGGGGGCCCCGAGCCGGTGCAGCTACAGCTTCCCGTCGAGCCCCTGGCACCCGAGCGGCAGGTGACCCTGACCTTCGACCCCGTCACGGTGGAGCCCGGCGGGGTCTACGAGGTCGTCGCCGAGATCACCGTGGACACACCCGATCTGGACCTCACGGACAACCGGATCGCCGTTCAGTTCCATGTCGGCGCCGAGTGAGGCTGTCGGTACCATCGGAGCCACATGCTCGATCCCCGTCTCCTCCGTGATGACCCCGACCGGATCCGTAAGTCGCTGCAGCGACGCGGGTCATCCATCGACCTCGACACCCTGATCGACCTCGACGCGCGGCATCGCACCGCCCTGCGGGAGGCCGAGGAGCTCCGGGCCCGGCAGAAAGAGGCCGGTCGGGAGATCGCCACTCTGGATGGCGACGCCAAGCAGAAGGCGATCGACGCGGTCGCCGATCTCGCCGAGCAGGTGAAGGCCAAGACGACCGAGGCCGACCGTCTCGGTGAGGAGTTCCGTCTCGCCTGGCTCGAGGTCCCCAACCTCGTCGCCGAGGACGCCGCCGACGGTTTCACCGAAGACGACTCGGTCGAGATCCGCCGTCACGGGGAGGGGGCGCCCTCGGGCACCGACCACGCGACGCTGGGGGCGACCCTGGACATCATCGACACCGAGCGCGCCGCCAAGGTGTCGGGCTCGCGGTTCGGCTACATCAAGGGCAAGGGCGCCCTGCTCGAGTTCGCCCTGGTCCGATGGGCGATGGACCACCTGGTGGCCGAGGGCTTCACCCCGATGATCCCGCCCGTCCTGGTCAAGGAAGCCGCCCTCGAGGGGACCGGGTTCTTCCCCGAGGCGAGGGAGCAGGTCTACGAGGTGCCCAAGGACGAGCTGTTCCTGGTGGGCACCGCCGAGGTCCCCCTCGCCGCCTATCACATGGACGAGATCCTCGATCCCGGTGACCTCCCGCTGAAGTACGCCGGGTTCTCCACCTGCTTCCGCAGGGAGGCGGGCACCTACGGCAAGGACACCGCCGGCATCTTCCGGGTCCACCAGTTCGACAAGGTGGAGATGTTCGTGTTCGCCGACCCCGAAGACTCACGGGAGATCCACGACCAGATGCTCTCGGTCGAGGAGAAGCTGGTCCAGGAGTTGGAGTTGCCGTACCGGGTGGTGAACATCGCCGCGGGCGACCTCGGCGCCTCGGCCGCCAAGAAGTACGACATCGAGGCCTGGTTCCCGAGCGAGGGCCGGTACCGGGAGGTCACGTCGTGCTCCAACACTACCGACTTCCAGGCCCGACGGCTCCGGGTCAGGATCCGCGGGGAGGCGGGCAACGAGGTGGCCCACACGCTCAACGGGACCGCCTGCGCGATCGGCCGGACGATCCTCGCCATCCTGGAGAACCACCAGCAGCCCGACGGGTCGGTGCGCATCCCGGAGGCGTTGCAGAAGTACACGGGCTTCGACTCGATCGAGCCGTGACCCAGCCCGACCGGGTCTTCGCCAGGATCGCCCGCCGCTACGACCGGATCAACGCGGTCCTCTCGCTGGGTCGGGAGCGGGCGTGGCGTCGCGAGGGCGTGCGTCGTCTCGGTCCGGGTCTGGTGCTCGACCTGGGCTGTGGCACCGGGGCGACCGACTTCGAGGGCCGGCCGGTGGTCGGGCTCGATCCCGTCCCCGAGATGCTGGCGCTGAGTCCCGTGCCCGCCCGGGTGGTTGGCTACGGCGAGGCGTTGCCGTTCGCCGACGGGAGCTTCGGCGGGGTGTTCAGCGCCTACGTGTTCCGGAACCTGACGTCGGTGGCTCTCACGCTCGAGGAGATCGCCCGGGTGCTCGAGCCCGGCGGTGTGGCGGTGGTCATCGACCTGGGTCGGCCCCGGAACCGTCTGATGCGGGCGATCCACCGTCTCGGGACGGCGATCGTCCTGCCCCTCGTAGGCCTGCTCTTCGCCGGTGCACCCGGGGAGTACTGGTACCTGCACCGCAGTCTCGACTCCCTGCCCCAGCCCGAGGCGATGTTCTCGGGCGGCCCGCTGGTGCTGGAGGACGTGTGGCGGTCCGGTCTGTTCGGGTTCGTCTACGGAGTCCAGTTGCGCAAGCCCACATAACGGGATTTCTCCCCCATGTAGCGGTCAGCGAAATGGGGGAGTGGCACGAAGTGCCGAGGGGGCGCGTCCCGGCCGGACGCAGGACTCCCCCCTGGCTTTCCTGGCTCGCTTCGCTCGCGCCCCCTCCCCCTTTCGGGTACTCCCCCGTTCCGCTGCCGAAGGCAGAGGGGTAGGAGGCAGTCGTTCCCACCAGCGACCACGTCCTGCGCGGCTCGAGGACAAAGGCGGGGACCGGGTACCCTTCGCCCTGATCGTGTAGGCGGGGCGCTAGGGGTGCCCTGAACCCGAAATCCTCTTCATGCGGGGCTGAATCCCCCGCCCGAGGGGCACGACACGCCGGGGGTTTCAACCCCTGACGACGGAACCGGGATGTTGACGGCCGGGTCCCTGGCGGCGGAGCGCCGCGAACCGGGTCAGGTCCGGAAGGAAGCAGCCCTAAGAGGTTTGCTCCGGGTGTCGGGGGTCACCCGACCCGAGTCCACGAACGTCGTCGCCGGCGCCCACCGTGTCTCGACGGCGGGGTCACGATCAACCGCGATCGTGTGCCCTCCCGGAGCGGTTACCGTCGCTCGGTCATGTCCCTCCGGCGTTTCGGCGACACATTCCCGCGGCTCTTCGTCGCTGCGCTCTTCCAGGAACTCTGCTTCGCGTTCCTGATCCACGCCCCCGGCTACTTCTCCAACCTCGGGGCGACGGAGGGGCGGATCGGTCTCCTCTACTCGGTGTGCGCCGTGGCGTCGCTGCTGATGCGGCCGCTGCTGGGCCGGATCCTCGACCTGACGCATCGCCGGACGGTGATGCTGTGGGCCGGCGCCGGCAACGCCATCGTGGTCCTGGTCCTGGCGACGACCGAGGTGTGGGGCCCGTACCTGTGGGCACTGTTCATCGCCCAGCGGGTCCTCCAACTGGCTCTGTTCGCCACGATCCTCACGTACGCCGCCGACTCGATCCCGATCCGGACACGCACCCAGGGGCTCGCCATCTACGGCCTGTCCGGCCTGATCCCGATCGCCGGCGGCGGGTTCTTCGGCGATGTCGTCATCGACTGGTTCGGCTATGCAGGGCTGTTCGTCGGTGCGGCGTTGTTCATGGCCGTCTCGTGGGGCGTCTTCTGGACCATGCCCACACTCCCGATCCGCACCCCGGAGCCCAGGCGGAGCTTCTTCGCCGCCTTCGCGCAGAAGAACCTGCTCCCGCTGTGGCTGGCGACGCTCCTCTTCGCCATCGGGATGGAGGCGGTGTTCACCTTCACCCGCACCTACGTCGGCGACCGGGGCGTGGGCACCACCGGCATCTTCTTCGCCGCCTACGGCCTGATCGCCGCGGTCACCCGGATCATCGGCGGCCGTCTCTATGACCGGATCCCCCATCGGCCGATGCTCGTCTCGTCGCTGGCTCTCTACGGCCTGGGGCTGGGGATGATGGCCATCGCCAACAACATCGCCGTGCTGGTGGTGGCCGCCGGGATGACGGGTATGGCTCACGGCGCGGCCTTCCCGCTCATGTCGGCTGAGGTGGTCAACCGGGCGAGGGAGTCGGAGCGCGGCTCGGCGATGGCGATCTTCACCGCCTTGTTCGACGTGGCGCTCCTGGTGGGTGCGCCTCTGGTCGGTCTCGTGATCGACCTGTCAGGCTACCTGCTCTCGTTCTCGCTCACCGGTGCCGTCCTGGTGGCCGGCGCCCTCGTCTACATGGAGTGGGACCGCCGGTCGGTGGCGGCAGCCCTAGCGGTTGCGCGCGAAGAAGCCTGACAGCAAGGCGGCGGACTGCTCGGCGAGCAACCCTTCCACCATCTCGATCCGGTGGTTGAGGCGCTTGTCCTGGGGGATGTTGTACAGCGACCAGGCGCCCCCGGCCTTGGGGTCGGCGGCTCCGTACACGATGCGGGCGAGCCGTGCCCAGACCGCGGCCCCGGAGCACATGACGCACGGCTCGAGGGTGACCACCAGTGTGTGGTCGAGAAGCCGCCAGTCGTCGACCGCCCGGGCCCGGGCGGACATCACGAGCATCTCGGCGTGGGCGATTGGATCCTTCAGCTCCTCCCGGCGGTTCCGATCGGCGGCGACGATCTCACCGGAACCGTCGAGCAGCACCGCCCCGACGGGGACGTCGCCCGCCTCGCCCGCCTCACGGGCCAGGTCGAGGGCGCGCTCCATGGCGGGTACGTACGGATCGGTCGGGAATGGATCACTCATCAGGGGGCATTATCCTTGTTGCTTCAGACGCTCGTTCGGCTTCTGAACCATGCCCGAACGGG
>JAGFIR010000147.1 GCA_024103415.1 Acidimicrobiales bacterium | reverse complement strand
AACCTGTGGAAGAACTCGGCCGTGAGGACCCTGCTCCGCCGGGACAGATAGGGATCCCGGGCGGGGAGAAGAGGGGGCACAAAAGCGTCTGGCCGACGAACTCCGAGGAGCCCATCGGCCAGACAGGAGATTTGTATCACACTCCGGGTCCGGCCGGCTAGTGGTTTCGACGGTTTTGTTTCGCGATCTCCGACGCCTCACTCACAGGGGCTGAGGGGTCGCTTAGCGTTGTCGACGGAATGGATTCGATCTCGCTCATCTGGCTGATCCTGATCTTCGTCTCGTTCGTCCAGCCGATCCTGCAGCAGCGGATCCTGGTCGTCCGCCGGGTCAGTGCGATCAGGCGTCTCGAGACCAAGAGGAAGAGCCGGGTGATCACCCTGATCCACCGTCAAGAGGGCATCTCGTTCTTCGGCTTGCGTCTCGGCCGCTTCATCGACATCGACGACTCCGAGGCGCTGCTCCGCGCCATCGAGTTGACCGACCCGTCGGTCCCCCTCGACCTGGTGGTGCACACGCCGGGCGGGCTGGTCCTGGCGTCCGAGCAGATCGCCCGTGCCCTGAGCCAGCATGAGGCGAAGGTGACCGTCATCGTCCCCCACTACGCCATGAGCGGCGGGACCATGATCGCCCTCGCCGCCGACGAGATCCTCATGTCGCCCTCGGCGGTGCTCGGACCGGTCGATCCTCAACTGGGCGGCTATCCGGCGGCCTCGATCCTGGCCGCGGTGGAGCGCAAGGACGTCAACGAGGTCGACGACCAGACGCTGATCTTCGCCGACATGGCGGTGAAGGCGCAGGCCCAGGTCCGTGACTTCCTGGTGCTGTTGCTCACCGGCAACGGGATGGAGCAGGGAAAGGCGGAGGAGGTGGCCAACACGCTCTCGGAGGGACGGTGGACTCACGACTTCCCGATCACCGTGGAGATGCTGCGTGAGCTCGGGCTGCCGGTGGCAACCGATCTCCCCGAGGAGGTCCGCGAGATCATGGACCTCTACCCGCAGCCCAAGCAGCGTCGCCCTTCGGTGGAGTACATCCCGGTGCCGTACGGTCCTCGACCCACCGAAAGCGACCCCCGACCCAAGGGCAGGCAGGCCTAGGGCCGGCGCGGGGCGTACCGGACGGTGCTGAACGGCCAGCTCGTCGCCAGCCACTCGGACACGGTCTCGTAGAGCACGACGTCGAGCTCGGCATGTCGGGCGGTCACCCACGACAGGACCTCGGCGTCGTTCGCCCCTGTGGGGTCGGGATAGATGTAGAGACAGCCGATCACGTCATCCTCGGAGTCGAGGACGGTGTAGGTGAAGCCGGTTCTCGCCTCGAAGTCCCTGGCGTGCCGTTCCAGGTCGGCGAGGTTCCGCTCGAGGGTCATTCCCTCCACCGGGGGCCAACTCCCGTCCGGGAACCCAGGCGTGGAGCGGATGTGCTCGATGCTGGTGGTCCAGGCGGCGTGGTCCCGCTCGTTGTGCTGGGGGCCGAGAGGCTCGAGCCGGAAGTGGCGTGTCGACAGTTCCCGAGGGGGATCGAAGTCTGGGGGTACGAAGGTGGAGCTCACCGGTTCCTTACGGGTCTGACACTATTTTGGCCGCCGTAATGCAAGATCCGACCCCCGGGAGCGT
>JAGFIR010000133.1 GCA_024103415.1 Acidimicrobiales bacterium | reverse complement strand
CCCCTGCAGCCGCCGCGGCAGAAGCACCCGCCCCTGCGGCTGCGGCTCCCGCCACCGCGCCGGCCGCCCCGGCGTCATCGGCCGACCGTGCCGGCGAAGTGGTGGAACTGGACCGGCTCCGGATCCGGGTCGCCGAGAACATGATCAAGGCGAAGCAGACCGCCGCCCACGTGTGGACCTCGGTCGAGGTCGACTTCGAGCGATTGGAGAGGGTGCGTCAGGCACATCGCGACCGGTTCAAGAAGGCCGAGGGCTTCTCGCTCACCTACCTGCCGTTCATCGCCCGGGCGACCATCGACGCCCTCAAGGCGTTCCCGGTGGTGAACAGCTCGTTCAACCTTGAGGAGAAGACGGCGACCTTCCACAAGAAGGTGGATCTCGGCATCGCCATCGACCTCAACCAGGAGGGCCTGGTCGTGGCCCGGGTCCGGGACGCCGACAACCTTCGCCTGGTCGGGATCGCCCGAAACATCCGGGACCTCGCCGAGAGAGGCCGGGCCGGCAAGCTGGGTCTGGACGACCTCACCGGGTCGACGTTCACGATCACCAATCCGGGCCCGTTCGGGTCATTCATGTCGGCGCCGATCATCAACGTGCCCAACGTGGCGATCCTGTCCACGGACACGGTGACCAAACGGCCGACCGTGGTGACCACACCCGAGGGCCAGGACATGATCGCCATCCGGCACATCGGGTACCTCGGGCTCTCGTGGGACCACCGGGCGTTCGACGGTTCCACCGCCGTGCTGTTCCTGCAGCGCATCAAGGAAAACATCGAGACCTGGGACTGGGAGCAGGAACTGGCGTGACGCTGCTCCGTACCCGTTGGCTTGGGAAACTTCCGTACGAGGAGGCCTGGGACCTCCAGCGCGCCTTCCACGAAGGCCGGGTCAAGGGCCGCTCGGCTGACGACTACCTGCTGCTGGTCGAGCATCCGCCCGTCTACACGGTCGGGCGCAACGGTGACGGGTCCAACTTCATCGCACCTGAGATGGCCATGGCCAGGGGTGCGGAGGTGTTCCACGTCGACCGTGGCGGGGACATCACCTTCCACGGCCCCGGCCAACTGGTGGGCTACCCGATCATCGAGCTCGCCGACCCCAAGCAGATCGTCCCGTACGTCCGCAAGCTCGAAGAGGTACTGATCCGTCTCCTCGCCGACTTCGGGGTCGATGCCTGGCGGGAGGAGGGCCTCACCGGGGTCTGGACCGAGAAGGGGAAGGTCGCCGCTATCGGGGTCAGGGTGTCGAGACGGGTGACCATGCACGGCTTCGCCCTCAACCTCCATCCCGACCTGAGCTGGTTCGAGTTGATGAACCCGTGCGGGATCACCGACCGGCCGGTGACGAGTCTCAGCGAACTGGTGGGCCGCAAGGTCACGATCCAGGAGGCGGTGGACGCGATCATCCCGCACTTCGCCACGGTCTTCGGATACCAGGAAACCGACGTCCAACTCGGCGCGTTCACGAGGAGTCAGGGCCGGGAGGACAACTATGAGGTCGACCGTCTCCTGGCCGAAGGCACGTTCTCGGAGGAGAAGAGGACCGCCGAGCCCATCCTGATCAACGGGCGTCTTCCCGGTGAGCCGCCGCGACCCGAGTGGATGCGGGTCACGGCCAACATGAACGACGACTACCTCCACCTCAAGAAGATGATGCGCGGGCTCAACCTCCACACGGTGTGCGAGGAGGCGAACTGCCCCAACATCTACGAGTGCTGGGGTATGGGCACGGCGACCCTGATGATCCTCGGCGACAAGTGCACGAGGGCGTGCAGCTT
>JAGFIR010000128.1 GCA_024103415.1 Acidimicrobiales bacterium | reverse complement strand
CGTGGTCGGCCGCGAGCACGACACACGTCTCGCCGACTAGGGCCCCCTTTTCGCCGCATCCCGTACCTGCAGGTACCCGCGGCCGGGCATCGCCTTCCCACACGGCGACACCGGGCCAGAATGGCGTCGTGCGACATCGGGCTCTCTTCACGGCGTTCATCCTGATCCTGGCCGCGTGCTCCTCGTCCGCGGCCGAGACCACGCTGCCCGAGCCGACCTCGACCACTTCGAGCACGAGTTCTTCGACGACCAGCACTTCGACGACGACGTCGACGACCACGACGAGCACCACTTCGACCACCACCACGACCACGGTGCCCACGACCACCACCAGTGCGGCGCCCGCCACGACCGCGGCACCGCCACCGACTACCACCACCCCGCCTGCGACCCAGCCCATCATGCCGGCCCACTGCCGCCCCCAGATGTTCACCGACGAGGTCGTCGCCCAAATCGCTGCCGATTACCCGGGGAAGCTGATCACGGCCTGGGTCCACGACCTGCGCACGGGCTGTGACTACTCGCTCAACCCCCAGAACCGGCAGCGGACCGCCTCGGTCTTCAAGGTCATGGTGATGGCCGGCACGCTGCTCGAGGCCCAGAACGAGGGGCGTCCCGTCAGCGACTGGGAGATGAGCCAGTTGACCCCGATGATCACCCGGTCGACCAACGACGAGGTTCGAGCCCTCTGGAACCACTTCGGGGGATCCCCCTGGTTCAAGACGCAACGGGACATCTTCGGTCTGGGACAGACCCGGGTGACCGCCGACGACGGTTCCTCCTGGGGGCTCACCACGACCTCGGCGCGTGACCAGGTGAACCTGCTGCGCCAGGTGCTGCTCGGGCAGTGGGGGCCCCTCCAGGCCGAGTACCGGGCCGTGGCGCTGGACCTGATGACATCCGTAGTCTCCTCCCAGACCTGGGGTGTCACGGCGGGAGTCCCCTCCGGATGGCGCGTCGCCCTCAAGAACGGGTTCGCCGGCCCCACCATCAACTCGGTGGGATGGGTGGATGGCCCCGGATCAGACCCCGGCTACGTGGTGGCGATCCTGAGCCAGGGTTGGCCCGACCATCCGGCGGGCATCGCCGCCGTGGAACGGGTCAGCCGGATCGTCGCCGATGCGATGACCCGCTGATCGTCAGGTCCCCCTGACGATCGGCCCGACTTCCTTGCCCAGCAGCTCGATGGAGCGGAGAACGTGCTCGTGGGACATCGTCCCCACGCTCGCATGGAGCTCGAAACGCTCGATGCCGAGGATGTCCTTCCAGCGCAGGATCTTCTCGGCGACCGTCTGCGGGCTGCCCAGCACGAGCGATCCCTCCGGGGAGCGCATCATCTCGAACTGCTGACGCGTCATCGGGCCCCATCCCCTCTCCCGGCCCAGCCGGGTCATGGCCACGGCGTACGACGGGTAGAAGATCTCGACGGCTTCGTCGTCGGTGGGGGCCACGAACCCGTGGGCATGGACCGAGATCGGGTACTCGGCCGGGTCTCGGCCGTGCTCGACCAGCGTCTTCCGGTAGAGGTCCGTGAAGGCCCGGAACCGGTCCGGGGCGCCACCGATGATGGCGAGTGACAAGCCGAGACCCTTGCTGGCGGCGCGCACCACAGATGCGGGGGTGCCACCCACGGCGATCCGGATCGGGAGCGGTCGCTCCGGGCGGGGGTAGATGCCCTGACCCATGATGGGTGGGCGGAAGCGTCCCGACCACTCGATGGGACCTTCCTCGTCCCTGATCTTGATGAGCAGGTCCAACTTCTCGGCGAA
>JAGFIR010000114.1 GCA_024103415.1 Acidimicrobiales bacterium | reverse complement strand
TGCGCCGGGTGATGATCGCCTACTACGTGGTCATGGCAGTAATCATGGGAGCCCTCGCACTGTGGGCCTTCACGACGGACGCCTCGTACCCGTTCGTCAAGGCGGGTGCGGTGCTCGCCGGGGCGATCATCGTCGCCGCGTTGACCACCAATGCTGTCTATCGCCGTCGCGCCCGTTCGCTGGCCGGTGGGTCGGGCCCGGCACGATGACCGCGCTCGATCCCATCATTCACGCCCCGAAGCGGCTCCGGATCATGGCGATCCTCTCCACCGCCGAGGCCGAGTTCGCCTACCTCCAGGAGCGGCTGGGGGTGACGGCCCCCGATCTCTCCAAGCAGATGCGGCAGCTGGTCGACGCCGGGTATGTGAAGGCCAGAAAGACCGGGAAGGGCCCCGGGAGCGCCACCTGGTACCGGATGACGCGAGCCGGCGACACGGCCTACGCCCGGTATCTGGACCAACTGCGCGCCCTGACCGGGCTCTAGTCCTCGAAGGGAAGCGCCATCTGGTCGTCGGGGCGGACGATGCGCTCCAGCCCGTTCCACATCAGATGATCCATGAAGACCCAGGATCGGCGATGGATCGACGACGGACCCATTGCCTGCAGGGCGGCCTTGTGCACCGGGCACGGGTAGCCCTTGTTGGCCTCGAAGTTGTACGCCGGGAAGTCCGGGGCCTGTTCCTTCATCATCCTGTCGCGGGTCACCTTGGCCAGGATCGATGCGGCGGCGATGGAGAGCGACTTCTGGTCCCCGCGGACGATTCGGGTCGCGCCACCGACGAAGTCCCACTTCCCGTCGAGCAGCACATGGTCGGCGTCCATCCCGAGGCCTTCCAGCGCCCTGGCGGCAGCGAGACGCTGGGCGGCCGACATCCCCAGCTCGTCGCATTCGGCCGCAGACGCATGACCCACGGCCCAGGCGACGCACCATGACGCCACCCTCTCGAACAACGCCTCCCTCTCGGTCTCCGTGAGCATCTTGGAGTCCCTGATCTTGTAGACCCTGCGATCCCGTGGCACCACGGCGGCACCAACCGTGAGTGGGCCGGCCCACGCTCCCCTGCCCACCTCGTCGACCCCCACCACGATCGAGGCACCGGCGTCCCAGAGCGCCCGCTCGAAGGAGAGACCCGGGCCCTTGCCTTTCAGGCTGGGGCGCAAGCGGGGTGCGGTGGTGGTCACGGCACCAGGGTAGATCCCGAGATCAATTGAGGCTGGGGTCCTCGGGGAACAACCCGACCATTGCGAGGTTTCCGGGTTGCCTGCGCAACACGTTCCGCCAGAGTCCTTCGGGGTCGGCGAAGACGTCGTCCGGGGCGGCGTCGAGGACGAACCAGGCTCCGGACTGCAACTCGTCCTCCAATTGACCCGGCGACCAGCCTGAGTACCCCGAGTACACGCGCACGTTGGGAGTGTCAGCGTCCGGGTCCGCAGTCAGATCGACGAGAGCCAGACCGGCCACTCCGGCGTGTGACCCCGAGGCCATCCTCCCGAGGCCGATCGCCACCTCGGGCTCGACCGGCCCGCCGTAGTGCACCAGACCCGGAGGGATCAGATGCTCCTCCCAGGCCGGCAGGTAGTCGACCACCCGCTCTTCGGTGACACGATTGAGCACGATCCCCAGCGCCCCCTCGTCGCCGTGCTCGAGGAGCAACACGACCGATCTCCAGAAGTTCGGGTCCACCAGCTGCGGCCCCGCCACCAGGAGCTTGCCTGCCAGCGTCATACGCGAATCGTGCCACACGATGGCGGACTCCCCCAGCCCGAACGCCCGGTGCAGGGCTAATCTCGCCGCCGTGACCCTCCCGTCCGTCCTTCTCCACGACCACCTGGACGGAGGTCTGCGCCCGGCCACGATCCTCGACATCGCCGACACGACCGGGTACCGGGACCTGCCCGCCGATGAGCCCGAGGCCCTGGGCGCCTGGTTCGACCAGTCCGAGTCGGGCTCCCTGGAGCGATACCTCGAGTCGTTCCAGCACACCATCGGGGTCATGCAGGACGCCGGGTCGCTGGAGCGGGTGGCTCACGAGGCGGCGGAGGACCTGGCGGCCGATGGCGTCGTCTACGCCGAGATCCGCTTCTGCCCATGGCTGCACACGGCTGAGGGTCTGGCTCCCCGGACGGTGGTGGAGGCCGTGGCATCGGGTCTGGCCAACTCCGGCACCGGGCTGGAGTGGGCACTCATCATCGACGCCCTCCGTCATGAGGATCATTCCATGGAGATGGCCGAGATCGCGGTCGCCTCCCGTCACCTCGGAGTGGTGGCCTTCGATCTCGCGGGTCCCGAGGCCGGCAACCCGCCCCGAAGGCACCTCGCCGCCTGCCGTCACATCCGGGAATCGGGGCTCCGGCTCACCATCCACGCCGGAGAGGCCGCCGGCGACAACGGGCCGGCCTACATCGCCGAGGCGATGGACGTGTGTGGCGCCGAGCGAATCGGCCACGGCGTCGAGTTGATCCGGGACTGTGTCGTCGAAGAGGGCGAGATCGTCAAGGTCGGCCCGGTGGCGGCCCGTATCCGCGACCGGCAGATCGCTCTCGAGATGTGCCCTGCCTCCAATCTCGCCACGGGCGCGATGCAGGCCCACGAGCACCCGATCGGAGCACTTCACCGCGCCGGTTTCAACGTGACGATCTCCACCGACAACCGGCTGATGAGCTCCACGTCGATGCCCGACGAGTTCGACTTCGTGACCGAGCACCATGGGTTCGGGGTCGACGACCTCGCCCGGGTCACTCGCCGGAGCCTGGCGGCCGCATTCTGCAGTCACGAGACCAAGGTCCGTCTCTGGGAGGAGCGCATCGCTCCTGCGTACCGGGAGGCCGGTGCCGACGTGGAGACCTCCTGGTGATGCGGGCCCTGGTCAAGCATCCGGACGGGCCGGGCCTGGCCATGGAGGACGTCCCGGTTCCCGATCCGGGGCCGGACGAGGTCCTGATCCGGGTGCACACGACTGGCATCTGTGGCACCGATCTCCACATCTACGAGTGGGACGAATGGGCCCAAGCGACCGTCCCCGCCCCGATGACGGTGGGTCACGAGTTCTCGGGTCACATCGCGGGGATCGGTGTCAACGTCGGCGGCTTCGAAGTCGGTGAGCTGGTCTCCGCCGAGGGTCACGTCGTCTGTGGCAAGTGCCGCAACTGTCTTGCGGGGCGGCGTCACCTCTGCAAGGAGCCGAAAGGGCTGGGCGTCAACATCCCCGGCGCCTTCGCCGACTACGTGGTCGTGCCCAAGCAGAACGTGTGGCGGCATATCGACGGTCTCGACCCGGAGATCGGGGCGCTCTTCGACCCGTTCGGCAACGCCGTGCACACCGCCCTTGCCTTCCCGGTCCTCGGAGAGGATGTGCTGATCACGGGGGCCGGCCCGATCGGCGTCATGGCGGCCGCGGTGGCCGCACACTCCGGCGCCCGCAACGTCGTGGTCACCGACATCAACGAGTACCGGCTCGCACTGGCTCTGCGAATGGGAGCCACGCGGGCGGTAGACCCGACGAAGACCGACCTCAAGGCCCTCCAGGGCGAGCTCGGCATGACCGAGGGTTTCGACGTGGCCCTGGAGATGTCTGGGGCACCGGCTGCGATGGACGACATCCTCGCCAACACGATTCACGGGGCGAAGGTGGCCCTCCTCGGCATCCCGGCGGAGGCCTATGCCATCGACTGGTCACGGGTGATCTTCAACATGCTCACCATCCGCGGGATCTACGGACGGGAGATGTACGACACCTGGTACAAGATGAACGTCCTCATCCAGTCGGGGGTCGACATCTCACCGGTGATCAGCCACCGCTTCCCCGCAGCCTCCTACGAAGACGCCTTCGAGGCGGCCAGGAGCGGGGAGGCGGCGAAGGTCCTCATCCGCTGGGCCGACTAGAGACGCTCCTTCACCCAAACGATCACCTCGTCAATGATCTGGGGGCCCTCCGGCTCGTTGAACAGCTCGTGACGCAGATCGGGATAGGTGCGCCGCTCGAATCCGTCCAGCGAGCCGAGGATCTCCGTGGACGAGCAGCGGACGATCGTGTCCGCCTCGCCGTGGAGGACGAGGACCGGGACCTCGATCTTCTCTGCATCCGCGGCCACCCGGTCCATCGCGGCGAACAGCGCCGCACCAAGACCGGTCGTCGCCTTGGTGACGACGAGCGGGTCGGCGAAGTACCGCTCCCCCACCATCGGGTCCCGTGACAACTGGTCGCCCCGAATCTGCTGGGGCACGGGCAGTGTCGGCGCGATCCGGGCGGCGATCGGGGCCAGCTTGCGCTGCCATCCCGCACCTCCGGCGAGCGCCGGGGCCGAGACCACCACGAGGTCCGGGGAGGGACGATCGGAGGCGGCATAGCCGAGGGCGATGTTGCCCCCCATCGAGTGCCCCAGGAGCACCAACGGCCGGCCGCTCGCCCGCATCTCCTCGACGTGGGACTGCACCTGGTCGTGGTACTCGGACCAGTCGTCGATGTGACCACGTCTGCCACCCGTCACCCCGTGACCGACGAGGTCGAACCCCCTCACTTGAAAGCCGGCTCCGGAGAGCTGGTCTCCCACGGCCTCGTAGCGGCCCGAATGCTCGGCGATCCCGTGGATCAGGACGACGTCGGCGATCGGTTCTCCCTCGGCTGCCCAGTCACGGACCAGCTCGGTTCCGTACCGTGGGTGGGGCCGGGGTACGGCGATGCTCAGAGCCATCGGTATCGCGTCACGTCATCCGGGAAACGGGACCACGCGAAACCGCGATGTGGTGTGAACACCGTCATTCCTCCTCCCTGCTCGTCTGACCAGGCGTCGGCCTGCGGCGTGTAGGCCGGTGCGTACTTGCGGGCGTACTCGGCGGCGAGATCCGCGCCGGTGTCGAGATCCACCGGGCCCGATGCCCTCGACTCGCCCTCCAGGATCAACACCCGCTCCCCACTCTCCAGATGGAGGGCGCAGGCAGGGTTGGTGGCCAGGTTCCGGGCGTGCCGGGTCTCGGGTGACCCGTCGTACCAGAACCGGTCGTCCCACCACACGCCCCAGCGTGGCACCACGTGGGGTCTGCCGTCGGGTCGGGTGGTGGAAAGCCAGAAGTGCTTGGAGTCACGGAGCCATTCGGCGACGGTGTCCCAGTCCAGATACTGACCCGTCCTCTGCGGCACGTAGCCTTCGGGGAACCTGGGGTCGTCGAGAACGGGACGGGCCATCTGACTACTCCTTGTGGAACGGCGGCTCCACGATCCGGGCGGGAACCCATCGATCCCTGATCTCCACTTCCAGGGTCTCACCCGCCTCCGGAGGCGGGCTGACATAGGCCAGACCGATGCCCTTCTCGATCATCGGGCTCATATTGCCACTCGTGACGGTGCCGGTGCCTCCGGAACCCGAGCGGATGACGTGCCCGTGCCGGGGGACCCCCCGATCCTCGAGCACGAAGCCGACGAGCTTCCGGCTCAGTCCCTCGTCTTGCTGACGCGCCAGGGCGTCGCGGCCCACGAAGGCGTGGTCCATCGCCACGGCGAAGTCGAGGCCGGCCTCGAGCGGGCTGGTGGTCTCGTCGATGTCCTCTCCCCACAGGGGCAGACCCGCCTCGAGACGCAGCGTGTCCCTGGCACCGAGACCGCACGGGGCCACACCGGCTTCGACCAGCGCCTGCACGAAAGAACGACCGGCCTCCGGCTCCAGGCACACTTCGGCGCCCTTCTCACCGGTGTAGCCGGTGCCGGCCATCTCGACGGGGCTTCCTTCGTACTCGGCGGTGGCGATGCGAAAGCGTCGTGGCGCCACACCGAGAACGTGTTCCAGGATCTCCGGCGCGTCCGGTCCCTGGACCGCGACAAGGACGGTGCCGTCCCTGACGTCGGTCACCACGGTTTCGGGCTCCCCGGCGAACGCCGCCATCACCCGCTCGTGGTTGGCGGCGTTGGGAAGGACGCGGAAGCGGTCGGGCTCGGACCACCAAACGATGAGGTCGTCGATGATGCCGCCCTCGTCGTTGAGCATGGTCGTGTACTGGCAGCGGCCCGGCTCGATGCGCTCGATGTCGTTGGAGAGGAGACGCCGGATCGCGTCACGGGCACCTGGCCCGGTGAGGTCGAATCGCCCGAGATGACTGACGTCGAAGAAGCCGGCGGAGGTCCGCACCGCCTTGTGCTCGGCGATGACCGAGTCGTAGCGCAGCGGCATCTCCCAGCCGCCGAAGTCCGTGAACCGCGCCCCCAACCCGACGTTGAGGTCGTGGAGTGGAGATCGTGTCATCCCGTGAGCCGCTCACCCCGATCTTCGAGCCGCACCACCTCGGGCGGGCCCGGGAACCGGGTGGGTGCAGTCACCTCCTCGAGATGATCCGGCTCTTCGAGGCCGTACTTGATCACCAGGTGCAGGTAGTCGCGCTGGTAGAAGACCTTGCAGCGGATCCCGGGATGGGCCTCCTTGAGCTGGCGCACCTTCCGGTTCTTCTTGGTGACGAGCTTCTGGTTCATGGTCGTGATCTCGACGAAGAGATCGTCGTCCGGGAGATAGAAGTCGGGAGTGAACCACTTGACCGGTTCTCCATCGTCGTCGAACTCGATGGGGAACGTCTGGGTCTCGTACTCCCAGGGGACGCCGTAGAAGTCGAGGAGGAGGGCGAACTGCCGCTCGCTGTTGTGTGCGAACGTGACCTCTGCCGCCGTCGGTCGTTCGGTGCTCAGGTGGCTCCTGCCTCGCTAACCCCGGCCAACTCTACCTGGTCGGGGAACAGGTGATGGATGTCCCCGACGACTTCGTCCTGGACGGGCCCGACCGCGATGCCGAAGACGCCCTGGCCCCGACGGAACACGTCGACCACCTCTTCCGGCGAATGGGCCGCGTAGATGGTCTGGCCGTCACTGAGGAGCGTGACGTCGGCGAGGGGCTGGTCGGAGTCGAGACGCTCCTTGAGGATCTCGACGGCGGAGCGGATCTTCTTCAGGCTCATGCCCGCGTCGAGCAGCCGCTTGATGACCTTGAGCTGGACGACGTCCGTGAAGGAGTAGAGACGCTGCGAGCCCGACCCGGCCGCCGGCTGGAGCGACGGGACCAGGAGGCCGGTCCGTGCCCAGTAGTCGAGCTGTCGGTACGTGATGCCGACGAGTTTGCACACCTGAGGTGCGCGATATCCCACGAGTTCCTTCGACATCCGGTCCTCCAGCGTTTGCACCGGGTTACAACAGTGTAACTCCGCCGGGGCCAAAGCTACCCCCGGGGGGTGATCGATGTCAACGCTTTCTGTGGAAAAGTGGGCCGGAGGCGATCCACAACTCAGTCGTCGCCCTCTCCCCCGAGGAAATCTTCCACGGTCACGTCCGACAGGAACTCACGGAACCGGGCCAGTTCCTCCTCCTGATCGACCTCCTCCTCGATGATCACCGCGGCCTCGTCGAGGACTGCGGGCGAGGCGAAGATCGGGGTGCCGGTTCTGACCGCGAGCGCGATCGCATCGGACGGCCGCGAGGACACCGCCACCTCCTTGCCCTGGGCGTCGAAGGTGATGTCGGCGAAGAAGATCGAGTCACGCATCTCGGTGATGACGACACGGGACGCGACGGCTCCGAGCACGTCGATCACCGAGCGGAGGAGATCGTGGGTCAGTGGCCGCGGCGTCGTCACCTTCTCGAGTGCGGTGGCGATCGAGGTGGCCTCGGGGGCGCCGATCCAGATGGGCAGATAGCGGTCGCCGTCCAGCTCCTTGAGCAGGACGATCGGCTGGTTCGAGGGCAGTTCGAGTCGAACGTCGACGACTCGAAGCGGCACCAGGTCCGGGTGACCGTCCATACGGCGAGGTTATCACCGGGTGGGTGTTGGCGACTCTCCCCAGAGTGCGTCGGCGAGGATTCGCGGGTTGTTGACGAAGGCGTCGTTGTCGAGGAACGCCCACACCGAGTCCAGGTTGCGGTAGAGGCCTTTCCAATCGAGGCCGTACCCCACCAGGTACTCATCGCCGACCTCGAAGCCCCGGTACTCGATGCCCACGTCGGCGATGCGCCGGCGTGCCTTGTCGAACAGGCCCACCGTCGCGACGGATGCCGCTCCCCTGTCCTCCATCATGCGGTGGAGCACCTTCAGTGTGAGCCCGGTGTCGATCACGTCCTCCACGATGATCACGTCGCGGTCGAACACGGGCTCCGCCAGGTCCATGGCGATGCCGACCCGGCCGCCCTCGCCGAACCTGTTGAGGAGCATGAAGTCGACCTCGGCCGGGAAGTCCAGATGACGGACCAGATCGGCCGCGAACGGGAACGACCCCTTGAGGACCACCACGAAGAGCGGGTCCCTGTCCTCGTAGTCGACGTTGATGGCGGCTCCGAGCTCGGCGACCCGTGACGCCAGCTCGTCGGCCGGTATCACCTCCGTGGCGAAGTCGAAGCTCCTCACGAGTCGAACAGCCTGTCGAGCCAGTACACGAGAGCCGAGATCGGCCCGTTCGCCCCGTCCGGCTTCCGGCTGGACACGACCGCCGGTGGTGGCGGCAGATCGGGGAGCTCCTCCGGTTTTGCCGGGGCGGGCGACAGGAGACCCTCCCCGGCGAGGTGGACACTGGCCTCGAGCCCCGCAGTGAGGGCGAGCGGGTCGGGGTTCCCGGTGACCCGGCGATCCTTGAAGGGAAGCCCGGCGAGGACACCCACCATGTAGAGGTCGTCGAACCCGTAGTCGAAGAGACGACTGGCGGCCTCGAAGTGGCTGCGCCGCTCCTTGGTCCCGAGGACAACCGTGTAGAGCTCGCGACCGTCACGCTCGGCGGACGCCACGATGGTGAGGAGGGCGCGGTTGGTGAACCCGGTCTTGATTCCGTTGGTGCCCTCGTACTCCCCGAGCATCAGGTTGGTCGCCTCGCCGATGCGGCGCTTGCCTTCGGGGTCGTCGGGGAAGACCATCTTCCGGGCCGAGGCCATCGCCTTGAACTCGGGGTGCTGCATCGCCGCCAGACCCAGGGTGAGCATGTCCCGGGCGGTGGTCACGTGACCCGCGGCGTCGAGACCGTGCGGGTTGACGAAGTGGGTCCGCGTCATCCCCAGTTCCTCCGCCTTGGCGTTCATCATGGCGACGAAGTCGGACACCGACCCGCCGACGTGCTCGGCGATGGCCGTGGCGGCGTCGTTGGCTGAGTGGATGATGGCGGCCTTCATCAAGGCGCCCAGCGGCACTCTCTCCCCGGGCACCACGTTGATCTCCCTCTCCCCCGTCGCCGCCGCCCGATTGGAGATGGTGACCAGGTCCTCGGGGTTGCCGTGCTCCAGGGCCACCAGGACGGTCATGATCTTTGTGATGGACGCCGGCGCCCGCTGGGTGTCCGCGTTGTACTCGGCGAGCACGACCCCGGCTGTGGCGTCGTACAGGATCCACGCGCCGGCGTCGATGGTCGGTGGCCGGGGCCGGCCCGTCCCCTCCTGATGGAAGCTCGGGAATGCGAGCGGGGTGGCCCCTGCCGGGGCCGCCACCAGCACGAACAGGACCGCCGCGAGCACGGCGGTGCCGATGCGACGAATCATGTGATCTGCTGTCTCACTTCCAGCGCCAGGAGGGCGCGGTTGATGGCCCGCATCGAGCCCGAGCAGTCGTTGAGGATCTCCCGGGCCTTGGCCTTCGCATCCGGGTTCGAAGCCTTGAGGAGTGGTGCGGCCAGTTGGATGATCAGATCCGCCATCCGGTCGGACGCCAGCTTTATCGAGCGCAGGTGCCGGGGCTCGAGGCCGTGCTCCATGAGACGCCGGGCCTCGGTGGCGATCAGGACCGCCTCCGGCGGATAGACGGTGGTGTCTCCGATGGGTCTGACCAGGCCGGCATCGTCCAGGTCGTCGAGCTGCGTGTTGGTCAGGCCGGATCGCTTGAGAAGGGTCTCCCGATCCACCGGCTCGCCGGGGTCCTCGGGATCGGCTTCGTCGATCGGCCCGTCGATCTCCTCTCCCCTCTCCCACAGCGTGAGCTTGGACTTGATGACCTTGAGGGGGAGGAAGTGGTCACGCTGCTGCTGGAGGATGAAACGGAGACGGGCGAGATCCTGTCTGCCGAACTGGCGATACCCGGAAGAGGTTCGATCCGGGTCGATCAGGCCCTGGCTCTCGAGGAACCGGATCTTGGAGACGGAGATGTCCGGGAACTCGTCTCTCAGGAGGTTGATCACCTCCCCGATGCTCATCTCCCGTTCGTCAGCCATCGCCATGGGCAACGATGAAGTTGAAGCGCCCGATCAGGACCTCGTCGCCCGCGCGCAGGGTGGCCTGGTCGACCCTCACCTCGTTGACGTAGGTGCCGTTGGTCGAGCCACTGTCCTCGACGCGGATCGTGTCCCCTCCGATGACGAAGCGGCAGTGGTGCCGGGAGACCGTCACGTCGTCGAGGAAGATGTCGCTCTCGGGATGCCTGCCCACGGTGGTGCTCCCCTCCTTGAGGAGATAGGTGACACCCCGGTTCGGGCCGCGCTCCACGACGAGCGCGTAACCCTTGATCCCACCGATGTGGGCGGCTTCCTCACGCGTCAGAGGCGTCCCCTCCCGATCGTGAAGGGGCACGAAGAAGACCGTGGGGTCGGTTTCCACCTGGGTCTCGGGGTGGGGCGGCTTGGCCTCCGGGGCGCGCTCGTCGGTCATGCCAGGGGAATCTTAGGTTGGCAGCGGCCGGTTAGGGCCTATTCGGTCAGATCCCGATACCCCGCGGCATCGAGGAGGCCGTCGGGCATGTCGCCATCGATGCGCATGTCGACCAGCCAGCCCTCGTCATACGGAGACTGGTTGACGAGGGAGGGATCCTGCACGACTGCCTCGTTGAGCGCGGTGACGACACCGGCGAAGGGGGCGTAGACCTCACCGACCGACTTGGTGCTCTCGATCTCGGCCATCAGGTCGCCGGAGGACACCATCTTGCCCTCCTCCGGGAGCTCCACATAGACCACGTCTCCGAGTTGGTCCTGGGCGTAGTCGGTGATGCCGATGCGGAACACGCCGTCACCCATGTCACGGATCCACTCGTGTTCCGGTGTGTAGCGAAGGTCTTCGGGGATGTTCATGTGCCGTTTCTCTCGGGGCGCGGGGACTCTAGTTGCCGTTGCCGGGCATCAGCCACGTACTGGAACAGAACCCACCAGTAGAGGGCGAGACCGACGACACCCATGATCCATCCCACCCACCACATGAAGTCGACACCCGCCGCAGCCAGGTAGAAGGCCGGCACGGCGCCATAGAGGATGAACGTGGCCAGTTTGCCCAGATAGCGAACCTCGAGGACGCCGTGCCCTTTGGCAGCCATCCATCCGGCGACCAGGGCCATCACCGCTTCCCGGAGCAGGAGTGGGAGGGCGATCGCCACCGGGACCACGCCTTTGATCAGCCCGCCGATGACCGCCGAGGCGATCATGAGACGGTCGGCCACCGGATCCAGCGCCTTGCCCAGCCTGGAAACCTGGTCGAGCTTCCGGGCCAGATAGCCATCGATCCAGTCGGTCCAGCCGATGATGACGATGAGCCAGGCAGCACCCGCCACGTTGTCGGCGCCGAACAACAGCCACCAGAACACCCCGACACCGGCCAGACGGATGAAGGTGACCAGGTTGGGGACGGTGAGGATGCGGTCCTCGTGTGTGGTCACGCGGCGAGGGTAGTTCTACGAAGGGCACCAACCCCGTATCCGGCAGATGGAACCGGCGACGGGATCGCGACGTCCAAGGGTCGTGAAACGCCTGTTGGTGATGGCCTCCGTGCTCGCCCTCTTCGCCTGCGGGACCCCGGCCGGCGAGGTCGGTTCGTCGGCAGGGAGCAGCACCACACTCCAGACCGCCGTACCGACGTCCTTTCCCTCCTGCGAGGACGTCCCGTTCATCAGGGCTGCAGACGATCACTACTCCGTCACACCCCTATACGTCGCCAACGAGATGCCCATCGACAATGTCCGCTCCTGGGCCGAGTTTCAGCCGGGTTTCGAGGAGCTCTGGATCGACAGGGAGCGCAATGGCTGGCTGACGTTGGGCTTCACGGAGGGTGTCGCCGACGCGCAGGCGGCCGTACGCAGGGAGTTCCCCGGAGTCGGTGTCGTCGTGGTCGAGGTTCCATTCACGCTCCAGGAACTGATGGACCTGCACGGCGGGATCCGGGAGGTGCTCCTCGAGGAGACGGAGAACTTCGCGTCGAGCATCTCGGTCCACAAGGGTGTCGTGGAGATGAACGTCGCCATCCTCACCGACGAGATCCGCCAGGTGATGGAAGAGCATTTCGTCGGTGAGCCGATATGCCTGGATGGTGGCGACGCATCCGACTACCCCGAGCCCGCGCCACAGCCCCTGGAGGGCGACGGTTGGCGACTCCTGGTTCACGAGCCTGAGGTCGGGTGGTCCTACCGGACCGGGATCGCCACCGATCCGGAGAGCCTGCGGGCGATGTGGGCCGAGATCGGGCTGCAAAACGCGCCCCCGGAGGTGGACTTCGAGAAAGAGGTCGTGATCTGGTTCGGCGCGGTGTACGGGAGCAGCTGTCCCGACCTCCGTCTCGACGACGTGATCGTCGACGGAGACCTCGTCTACCCGCTGATCGTCCTCACCGAACCCCGTATGACGTGCACCCTCGATGCCAACCCGTTCACGTTCGTCGTGGCCATGGATCGGTCGAAGCTCCCCCGAGACGGGTTCGCCATCCAGTTAGGGCCCGAGGATCCGCCTCCGGGTGCTCCCGAGGAGCGGACGCTGGTCGAGACCGACCTCACGATGCCCGGCTCGATTGCCGGCCCTGGCCAGGTGGGCCCAGATCCTCTCTTCCCGCCACCGTACGAGGTGAAGTGGGGCGACTATCTGGAACCCGGGTTCCACACTGGCCCGTACCATTTCAAGGTCCACTGCGGCATCGAGTGGCTCGGTGAGTTCAACGGTCTCGGCTGGCGAACCGGCGACCCGATGCCGGACAGATGGCGGGAGATGACGACCAGGGGCGAGACCATCGAGGTCACGCTGTTGCTGCATGCGGCCCCCGACCCGAAACTGGAAGCCACTGCTGGTGGAGTCGCGATCACCTACCACCCCACCCGCGACCCGATCCCGGGCTGCGACTAGAGATCCGGGCGCGCCCACTAGAGACCCGTCTTGTCCACCCCGTACACGGCCTCTTCGTGGGTGAAGCCTTCGAACTTCAGCTGATCGATCAGGCCCTGGCGTGAGAAGGTCATCATCTCGAGGTACTGCTCCGCCTTCTTCCAGGCCTGCTCCTTCCAGTCGATCTGAAGCTGACCGACACCGAACTCGGACTCGGCGGCGGTGAAGCCTTCGAACTCCAGTTGGTCGATGAGCCCTTTGCGCGAAAAGGCCATGAAGTCCAGGTACTGCTCGGCCTTCTTTCGTGCCTGGTCCTTCCAGTCGACTCCCAGTCGGTCAACGGCGAACTCCGCATCGGAGGTCTCGAACCCTTCGAACTCGAGCTGTTCGATCAGTCCTTTGCGGGAAAACGCAGTGAACCGGAGATAGCTCTCCGCGGACCCGATCGCATTCTCCTGGGCTCGTGTCAAGGATGAGCCAGCTGTCGTGGTGACCTCGGCGCTCGTGGTTGTGACTCGGTCCTTCCGAGCCGTCGTCGAGGTGCTGGTCGTGGTGGTGTCGATATTGCTCACCGAACCCGTAGCGGGAGCGGACGTGCTCGATTCCGACACCTGCCCTGATCCGCAGGCGACCAGGGTCGCCACCAACACGGTGATGCTCACACTTCTTCTCACTTTGAACCCCCAATAGGTCTTCTCTCTGGGCGCCGCGCCCCCAAGGCCGGCACCACGGAGATACTGAACCGGACATGTGACAGATATGGTCGGCTGCACCAGCGAGGCGGGTAGGGCCACCAAGGATCGAGCGACGCCAAAGAATGGGCGCGGTGAGGAGTCGGGCTGGCCGGATTTGAACCGACGACCTCTTGACCCCCAGTCAAGCGCGCTACCAAGCTGCGCCACAGCCCGATTGGTAGGTGTCTGATGCTAGCCGGGTCAGCCGGATGTCCCCGATCGAGTAGAGATGATCCCCAGGTTTGATCAGGGGCCGCGGGTGGTTGGTTTGCGGAATCTGATTCGTCCGTGGTCGGGGTGGCGGTAGATCTCGTAGCCCCATTGGTGGACGACGACGTGGTGGTGGAACCAACAAAGGAGGATCAGATCCTCGAAAT
>JAGFIR010000109.1 GCA_024103415.1 Acidimicrobiales bacterium | reverse complement strand
ACCGAGAACATCGCGGCCATGCCGACCACCGCGAACGCTCCCTGGTTGAGCGAGGCGGTGCCGATCCAGAAGGGATCGACCAACTGGGCGAAGCCGCTGCCGATTGCGGCACCCATGAACAGCGACGGCATGAAGGCACCACCCGATGCGCCAGACGAGGTGGTGAGGGCGGTGGCGACCGCCTTGCCCAGGCCGAGCAGCATCAGGAGCCACCACGCCTCGGTCGCCCTCCCCGCCAGCAGCTCGTTGGTGAAGAGCTGGCCGGTACCGAAGAGCTGGGGACCGAAGAAGACGATGGCGGCCACGATCAGGCCGGCCGCCACGGGCCGCATCCATCCCAAGCTCGCCCCGTGCTTCTCCGAGAAGTCCTCGAGACGATCGATCAGGGCGAGGAAGAGCAGACCGACGACGACCACGACGATCGCCAGGCCCGCATACGGGACCAGCTCGGCGAAAGAGGTCATGCGGTAGAAGCCGGTGTCGAGGGCCAGCTCCGGACCGACCAGGCTCCGCGAGGTGATGGCGGCAGCGATCGAGGCGATCACGATCGAGGACATGTGCCGGACGGCGAACGAGGAGAGGATCACCTCGAGGGCGAAGAGCATCCCGGCGATCGGGGCGTTGAAGGCGGCACCGATCCCCGCCCCGGCGCCCGCCGCCACCAGGGACCGGATCTGGTCCTCGCCCAGCCCGAACCGCCTGGAGATCCACGACCCGACCGCACCGCCCACCTGGACGATCGGGCCTTCCCGCCCGGCCGAGCCGCCGAAGCCGACGGTGAGCGCGGTGGTGAGCACCTTCAGCGGCGCCACCCTCCCGCGCATCCGGCCGCCATGAACCGTCAACGCCTCGACCGTCTGGGGCACACCGTCGCCACCGACCTCCGGGGCCCAGCGACGGGCGATCCACCAGGCGAGCACGAGACCCAGGGGAATCGAAAGGAAGACCAGGGTGCGGCTGGGGTTGAACCACCCGTGTGTGGCCGGATCGAAGAGCGGGCCGAAGAAGGGCTGCAACAGACGATCGAACGTGTCGAGCAGGAACACGAGAGCAGCCGCGCCAAGGCCCACCCCCACACCCACCAGGGCGGAGATGAAGAGATAACCCCCCATCTCGCGCTCGGCCAGGACACCCGCGACGGGCACCCGGCGCAGACTGCGCAGCGGATTCGTCACGACCCAGAGGGTAGGAATCGATGCGGGTGAACCCGAGTCAACAGCGTCTATCTACCAAAATCGCCATGTGAGGTTCCGCACCCACGTCGGCAGGCCCTTCGACCTGCGTCTCTGGTCCAACCGGATCTTGTTCATCCTGATCGGTGTGGCGGGGCTGGCCGCGCTCCTCCGCTGGGCCGAGGGAGCGCCCGCGACCGTCTTCTGGTCCATGGCGCACGTCTTCGTGTTCTGGGCGATCGCCCGGGAGGTCGATCCGGACCGGGAACTGACCGCCCACCTCGCCGGGGCGGTCGCCGGCTTGTGGGCTCTGCTCGGCCGGCCGACGCCCGAGTTGCTCGCCGCGGGAGCGTTGATCCTCGCCACTCGAATGGTCTTGAACTCGACGGGACGAAGACCGCTGATCACAGACCTGGTCGTGATGGGCCTGTTCGCCACGGCGATCGCATTCACACGTGTGGGCTGGATCGGTGGCGTCGCGCTCGCCATCGGGATCTACGTCGACGGACGAATCGCCGAAGGGGCCAACACGGCGTCCGTCGTCACCGCCGCCGCGGCGACGATCGGGGCCACCGTGGTGGCCACGGCGGCACGGGCGTTCGACGTGAAGGTGGTGACGATCGACCCGACCCTCGTCACGCTCGCCGGGCTCACTGCCATTCTCACCATCCTCCGCGCACCCCCGGATCCTTGGAGCCTCGTCGACTCCCGCATGAAGTGGCGGCTGGACCAGAGTCGTCTCCACGGCGCCCGGGCGCTTCTCGCCGTGACGACCTTCGCCACCACCATCCTCCTGGGGCCGGACGCGCTCCAGGCAATCCCCTACATCGCGTTGTTGGTGCTGGCGTTGGGCTCATCCGAGATCGAGAGACTCCGCAGACGCGTCTAGGTTTCACCTCGTGTGCAGATCCATCAAACGTCTCCGTGACGGGGCCGTGCCCGCACCCGAGGAAGACATCGAGGCGGCCGCGCTCCAGTTCGTTCGCAAGATCTCCGGTTTCAACAAGCCTGCGGCCCACAACGAAGAGGTGTTCCGACGGGCCGTCGAGGAGATCACCGAAGCGTCCGAGCGTCTCCTCACGGGTCTCCAGATCAAAGGCGCCTAGGCCCGTTTGTCCCCCTGAGCCGGAGGCGAAGGGGGAAGGTTCCTGCGCCGTAGCGAAGCGAAGGCGGAGGTAGGGGGCAGTCGCTCCCCACCAGTGGACCTGACACGTCAGGTTGATACACGGGTTCGGCCCTGCCCCCTACCCCACTGCCTGCGGCAGCGGGGGCCCCTTCCCCCTGTCGCTCGCTCCAGGGGGACAAAGCATCGGAGATTTCAGAGCCGGATGCCCAGGCCCATGCGGGCGGCGTTCTCCAGGGCGCGCTGACCGGCGGCCACGTCCTGAGCCGCCACCCCCACACTCTTGAACACCGTCGTCCTCCCGGCGGGTGGCGTCGCCGAGCCCTCCAGGAGCTCACGGAGAGTTGCATCGGGGGTGCGTCCCGCCTGGAGCAAGTCTCCAGCCTCGGCGGCCGCGGCGTCCCGGTCGTCCACCACCACGAACGCTTCGTGGAGCACCTCGGGCGGCAGTTCGGCCATCTCGGGTGTGAATGCGCCGACGGCGTTGAGGTGAGCACCCGGCCGCACCGACTCGGGGCGGAAGAGCGGCGACCGGGCAGGCGTGGCACATGAGACGACATCCGCCTCGGCCACAGCGGCGTCGGGATCGGCGACCGCCTCTCCCCCGACCCGCCCGGCCAGGGCCTTCGCCTTCTCGAGATCACGCGACCACACGAGGATGCGCTCGAGGGGGCGGACCGCCCGGATCGCCTCGATCTGGTCGAGGCCCATCGCCCCCGCGCCGAGTGCGGCGAGAGTCGACACCCCGTCCGGTGCCAGGAGCCTGGTGGCGAGACCGCACACCGCACCGGTTCGTATCGCGGTCAGCGTCGGGCCGTCCACGATGCCGACCGGGCTCCCGTCCGGCCCGAAGACCACGACGATCCCGGCCGGATTCCCGGGCACGCTCGACACGACCTTCACTGCCATGTGATCGTCGAGGCGGCCCGGCATCACCAGGGACACCCCCACCATCGTGCGCAGCGGGGTCTCCGCCTCGCCGGAGAAGGCATGCGCCATGGCGTCGACGGCGTCGGCCATCGGCAGCGCACGGCGGGTGTTCTCTGCGTCGAGGTACAGCATCAGGCGAGCACGTGCTTGACGGACAGTTCCAAGGGCGCCCGATCGACGGCGAAGAACGACATGGGCACGTCTGTGTCGAACTCCAGGGTCTCACCGGTGACCGCCTGCGCCACCATCGAGCCGACGGCCGGGGCCAGCTTGAACCCGTGACCGCTGAACCCGTTGGCGACCCAGAACCCGTCCTTGCCGGTGGGCCCGACGATCGGGTGGACGTCCTCGCGGTTGATCGTGTACAGACCGGCGATCCCCGAGACCGAGCCCTTCGCCTCCAGGGCGGGAACACGGTGATGGAACGCGGCGAGCTTCATCGCGGTGAAGTCCTGGTCGGGGCTCCGCTTGAAGTCGTCCGGGTCGTCGACGACCTCCTCCTCGTCCTCCGGGAGCACCGAGCCGATGAGCAGAGACTGCCCGCCGGACTCGGGGCGGAAGTAAATACCGGTCGAGTTGTCGGCGCCGACGGGGAGCGGGCCGAGGTCCGACGGCCAGGAGCGGTAGACCGTCTGGATTCGCGTCGGCGTCAGGGTCCACCGAATGTCGACCCCGGCCATCTCGTTGAGACGGTTGCACCATGGGCCGGCCGCGTTGACGACGAGATCGCCGGTGACGGTGCTCCCGTCGGCGAGACGGACGCCGGTGACCCGTCCGCCCTCCTCGAGGACACCGGTGACCTCGGAACCGAAGCGAACCTCGCCGCCGCGGGCGCGCGTCGCCTCGATGAGGTCCTGGTTGGCGCCTACGGGATCGGCGTACCCGCCCCGCGGCTCGTAGAGGAAGCCCTCCGAGGGGCGGCAGACGTGGTCGGTCTCTCCGGTGAGGTCGAAGGGCTCGCCACAGT
Organism: Acidimicrobiales bacterium; assembly: GCA_024103415.1. GTDB lineage: Bacteria > Actinomycetota > Acidimicrobiia > Spongiisociales > ZC4RG35 > ZC4RG35. The sequence continues at coordinate 18,678 of JAGFIR010000109.1, read as the reverse complement.
CGTTGAGCGACGGGTAGATCCGCCTCAGGTCGTCCGGGTCGAGCATCTCGGCCTCCACCCCCTGGGAGACCAGCTTCTCGGCGTCAGCCCGGATCTTCTCGGTGCTCTCCCCCATGAACCACACCACGCCGACACGGTTCAGGCCGGAGCGGGGCTCGGCGAGACCGGTGAACTCCGGCCAGGCTCCATACGCCTCCTGCCCATGGAGAGCGAGACGCACCACCTCCGGGAAGGTGTACCGGCACCGGCAGATGCTCGACGACGCACCAGTCGACCCTTCGGCCGGCCCGGCGCCTTTGTCGAGTGCGACCACATCGACGCCCCTGCGGGCGAGTTGAAAGGAGATGGACGAGCCGATGATGCCCGCCCCCACGACGACGACCCTCGTCACCTGGCCTCCACCCGATAGTCACCGAGCTCGTCATCCCAGTCCAGCGAGATGAGGCCCCGGGCGGCGGCCGCCTTGCAGAACTGAAGGAAGCCGCCGTATCCGAACTTCTTCTCGCTGAAGTCGGGAAGCCTCTTCCGCATCTGGTTCTTGAGACCCGAGAGGACGACCGGCCCCTTCTTGGAAAGGCTCTCGACGACCTCGTGGAGCACGCCGAACGCCTGCTGCTCGCCGCCACCGCTGGCGAACTGGACGATCGGGTCGCCGCGGCCCGGGCCCTCGGACAGCTCGATGACACCCTGCTCCTCGAGATGGCGGAGCAGCTCGCCGAACGCCCGGAACCCGTAGTCGGTCTCGGAGAAGGTCGGGTCCTTGCGCAAGATCGCCCTCTTCAGGGAGGAGGCCAGCGTCTCGCCCTGCCCACTGCGCATCAAACCGGCGAGCGTGGTGGTCACCAGAGCCTCGATGCTGGGCCCGGACTCCTCTGCGTCGCCGTTCTCGACCGGGGCCGGCTCGCCGGCGGGGCGCATGTCGACACCCTCGAGGTTGTCGTAGAACAGGAACTCATCACAGGCCGGGGGAAGCATCGAAGAGGTGGACCCCTTGACTCCGACCCCGATCACCTGCTTGTTGAGCTCCCGGAGCTTGTGCACCAGCGGCGTGAAGTCGGAGTCGCCGGTGCAGATGACGAAGGTGCTCACGTAGTCACGCTCGAAGGCGAGCTCGACGGCGTCGACCGCCATCTTGATGTCGGCGGCGTTCTTTCGAACGATGCCCTTGCGCTGCGGGATCTCGATCAGCTCGACGTGGCCCTTGGTCAGGGCGTCGCGGGCGGAGGGGAACATCGACCAGTCGGCATAAGCCCTCCGGGAGATGACCCGGCCCCGTTCGGCGAGTGCGTTGGCGATGGGCTCCCACTCGAAGCTCCCGCCGTTGGTGGAGTCACGCACACCCAGGGCCAGGTTCTCGAAATCGAGGAAGACCGCGATTCTCTCTTCTTCCATGGGTCAAGAGTAGGCGGCAGCCGGAACCGGTCGGGACCGCCGCCTAGCCTCCACCTGTGTCGGCATACCGGGAGTTGAGGGTTCACGGGGTCTCAGGGACACCGCCCCGGCAGATGCTGCGCACCGACCCGGTGACGCTCGACCCGAAGAGCCGTCACATCCGGGTGTTCCGCCGGGTGCCGCCCGACCGCACCTCGGACGACGAAGGTCGCACCTACGAGTTCGACGCAGAGGCGTATCACTGGGGGAGCCTCACCACCGGCCACGTCCTCACCGCGCTCTGGATCCTCCTCGGACCGTTCGCCTTCGCCAACGTCGCCGGCTGGATGAACAACCGCCCCAACCGCTTGACGCACACGGCGATCCGGCTCGTCGGCGTCGGCATGACGGCGTTGCTGGTCGTCCAGGCCGGATACCTCGTCGTCGTGCTCGCCCCGCGGCTGGCGCCGGAGAACTGGCGCCCGGCGGCGTATGCCGTCGCCGCGGCCGTCTTCCCCTTCCTGTTCGCATGGGGTCTGGTGATGCGGCTGTCGACACAGTCCCACTTCACGAAGTTCGGGCCCGGCGAGCGGATCCGGCTCGTCTTCTCGCCGAGGCCCCGCCACCTCCTCCCCCGCATGTTCTGGAACGACCCGCAGACCGCCCGGGTCGCCGGCCAATGGGATGACCCCGCCGGCGCCACGGTCGGGGACGAGACGACGTGGGGTCAGCACGCCATCGTGCACCGCCTCCGCCGCATCCACCTCGGCGCCGGTTGCGGTGTGGTGGTCGCCGTCTACGCCTCGCTCTCCCGCATCTCCTGGTTGCGCCCGGCCGCCCTGGCCCTGGCCGTGGTGGTCGTGCTCATCGTGATCGGGACGTCATGGGCCCCCCGGTCGAAGGCGGTGATCACTGCCACCGCAATCCTTCCGCTCGTCTCACTGACCCTGGTCGCCGCCTCCTGGACGGCGTTCGTGGTGGAGAGCCCGAGCATCGGGGCAGGCAGGGGGATCCACGGCGCCACCTTCGTGATCGCCCTCGCGCTAGGAGCCATCGCCCTCGCGGCCGCATCAGCAGGACTGGCGCCCCTGGGGGCGATCGTGGTGGGAACCCTGTTCGGCGCGTCGCTGGGAGTCGGCGTGTCGCTGATGGCCGAGAAGGCCGTAGGTCTCGACGTCATAACGGAAGTCGGCGCCGGCTGGGTCACCGTCGCCATGTTCCACCTGATCCTCTTTTTCCTGGGCACGGCAGCGGTCTTGGCTTTGCGGGGACCCTCCCTTCCCGAGGAAGGAAGGGCGCTGGCATTGGTCCACCGTGTCACGACCGGAGCCAGGCCGCTCCTGGTGGCGATCGGCCTCTTCGGCATCGCTGCGGGCGTCGTCGCCTTCGTGCTCGGGTGCATCGACGTCTGCACACCCGAGATGCTGCGGACCCCGAGACGGGGCTCACTCGTCTATCAGGGCTCGGTCGCCGCCATGGCGGTGGTGTCGGCACTGGTCGCACTGGCGGCAGCCCGGATCCGGGGGTGGATGGGCCTCGCCACCGCAGTGATCCTGGGAGGCCTCGTGGCGCTGTTCGCCCTGCAGCGGCTGCCCCGGATCGTCAACCCTCGCTTCGTCGTCGAGTTCGACGATCTGGTCGACCTGTCCAAGGCCCTGGTGGTCCTGCTGCCCACCTACCTGGTGGGACGCAGCATGCTGGGGAGCATCCGCCGGGGGACGTCGAACCGGCAGGTGGGCATCCTCTGGGACATCGCCTCGATGTGGCCCCGCTGGTTCCATCCGCTGGCGCCGCCGGCCTACGGCCCGATGGTGGTCAGCGACCTGGCGCACCGTCTGGTGATCGAGCCGCCCGACCTCCTGGAAGGGCACTCACAGGGCTCGGTCCTCTGCGCCCTCGCCGTGAGCCAGATGGAGGAGGAGCCCGAAGGCCTATCGCTGATCACCTACGGGAGCCCGATCGGGATGCTCTACCGGCCGCTCTTCCCGTCTGCCGGGATCGACGATCTGATCGCCTTCGTGGACGCCAGGCTGGGCGGGAGATGGGTCAACCTGTGGCGGGAGACCGACCCGATCGGGGGTCGTCCCATCGGTCTCGGCGACCGTGACCTGAGGGTCCGCGACGGTGTCGGACACTCTGATTACGAGGTCTCGACGACCTTCTCGAATGTCCGCCAGACGCTGGTATAAGTCACAGTTTCCACAGTCAAAGCAAAGGGGTAACGCGGATACATCTTCGAACGGAAAAAGTGACGACCACAACGATCAATCTCAAGACGCCGACCACCGTCGGCATCGTGTCCACCTACCCACCAACCCGATGCGGAATCGCCCGTTTCACGGCCTCACACCTGGAGGCGATTCGGGATGCCGACCCCGACATCGAGGTCCACGTCGCCCGCATCGTCGATACGCCGAACGGGGCCGCCAGTCCTCCGGTCACCATGGAGTTCGACCCGGCGAGCGCCGTCGGTCTCAGGGCGGCCGCCCGTCACCTCAACCGGCTCGACCTGGCCATCATCAGCCACGAGTTCGGGATCTTCGGGCCCGATGACGGAGAAGCCGTCGTCGAGCTGGCGATGACGCTCGACGTCCCCGCCATCACCGTCCTGCACACGGTGCTCCCGGAGCCGACCGCTCGTCAGCTGCGGATCACCCGCCAGCTGGCCGAGATGACCACGCCCGTGGTGCTCTGCCGGTCGGCCCGCGAGATGCTGGTCGACCGTTACGGAATCGACGAGCGGGTGATCGAGACCATCCCCCACGGCGCCCACTGGTCGACCCAGCCGCCCGGTGAGCCGCCGTACCGCAAGCTGATCACCTGGGGTCTCCTCGGCCCCGGCAAGGGGCTGGAACGCGCCATCGAGGCCGTCGCCCTCCTCGGCGACACCGACCCGCCGGTCACCTATCAGATCGTCGGGCGCACCCACCCCAACGTGGTCCGGCACTCGGGCTACTCCTATCGACGCGGGCTGGAGCAGATGGTGCGCGACCTCGGCCTCAGCGATCGGATCGAATTCATCGACAGGTACGTGTCCGACGACGAGCTGTTCGGGCTCATCCGGGACGCCGACGTCGTGGTCGTGCCGTACGACAACACCGAGCAGGTGTCGTCCGGTGTGATCACCGAGGCCGTGGGCATCGGCCGGCCCGTGGTGGCGACCCGCTTCCCGTACTCCGAGGAGATGCTCGGGACGGGTGCGGGTGTCGTCGTCGACCATGATCCCCGGGCGCTGGCCGAGGGGATTCGAAGCCTCATCGACGATCCCGCCGCCTACCGACGGGCATGTGAGGCGTCGACCGATCTGTCCCGGAGAATCTCGTGGAGGACCGTGGGCCGTCAGTACTCGAGGCTGATCAGGGATCTGGCGCTGGCCCGGGCGACCGCCTGAGGTCGGCGCCGGACAATCCCCCGAGTTGCCGGCGAAGGAGGCGACAATCCCAGTGATGGCCGTGTCCCACCGGATCGAGCCCGACCCGACAAGGCTCATCGCGCGGCCACTCATCCCGGCGAACATCGGGCCGACCGAAGACGACAGACGGCTGGACCTTCTCGTCGCTCGCGTGCTCGGCATGCCGGAAGACCTGCGTCTCCGGACGCTCGCGCAACTCAGGCAGCGACACGAAGGTCACTACGACGGGTTGGAGGACACCTGGGCCCGGCATCTGGAGATGGCGCGTGACGCCACCGACCGTATCCCGGACGACCTCGATGAAGACGAGGCGGCCCTGCTCGGGGCATACCTGACGCAGGGCTACGCCTATGAGGCGGCCGCCCTCACCAATCCGTCGATAGTCGCCCACGGGCCTGCCGACGACCGGAGCCAGGGCTTCGTGATGAGTGCCCGTGCCATCGGTGAGGGTCACATCTCGTCTATCGCCTTCTTCACCGGCACGGTCGATCGTGACGGGACGGTCACGCTCGACGAGCGCAGCCCTCATTCCAGCAACGGCGCCCGTTCGACGCCGGGTTCGTCCCGGCGTCATCTCCACGGCAAGCTGCGGGAGCTGGGATATCTCGACCCGGCGACAGAGCGGATCGTCTCGCACCTGCCGGAGACCTTCTCACCCGCCGACATCGACCATGCATGCCAGGAGGCGCGGGACGCCGACATCGACGGGGCCGATCTCGACATCGCCGTCAGCCGGGTCCATTGGGTTGCGTCCTCGAACTACGTGGTCGAGTTCGATCCGGCAAAGCCCATCTCGGAGCATCTGATCTCGCCATCGGCGCCGATGGAGAGCCAGGGCATCGAAGACGCCCGATTCGTGCGCTTCGTCGACGACGACGGGACCGTCACCTACTACGGCACCTACACCGCGTTCGACGGGACCCGCATCCTCCCCCAGCTGATCGAGACCGAGGACTTCCACCGGTTCCGGATCTCGACGCTCACCGGGCCGGCCGCCTATCACAAGGGCATCGCCATCTTCCCCCGCCGGATCAACGGTGACCTCGTGGGCCTCTCCCGACACGACCACGTCAACTGCTACGTGATGCGTTCCGACGACATTCATGCCTGGACCAACGCCGAGCTCGCGTTCGGCCCCGAATACGAGTGGGAACTGGTCCAGATCGGAAACTGCGGCTCCCCGATCGAGACCCCGGACGGCTGGCTCGTGATCACCCACGGGGTGGGGCCGATGCGGCGCTACTCGTTGGGTGCGGTCCTATTGGATCTGGATGAGCCGTCGAAGGTGATCGGCCGGCTCCGTGAGCCGCTCGTCGAGCCGGTGGCGGGGGACGACGCGGGCTATGTGCCCAACGTGGTCTACTCCTGCGGCAGCATGGTGTTCGGCGACCACCTCGTCCTCCCCTACGGGGTCGCCGATCGCGGGATCGTCCTCTCGGTCACCCCGCTCGCCGACGTGATGTCGGCAATGACCTGAAGGCCCCCGGCTCGATCGACCCGTCCTCTTCCAGACGCCAGATCGCGGCCAGGGCAGCCAGCGTCGACTCGGCCCCGCAGTTCATGTTCACTCTGCCGGGGCCGAGCCCGTCGTATCCGGCGCCTGTAGCGGCGTCGTACAGGGAGAGACCCGAGTCGTTGCGGCCGAGGACCCACTCGCCCGCCATCACCATCGCCTCGCGCCAGTGGTCTCCGCCATCGACCTTCCACGCCGCGTGACAGGCGTCGGCCATCGACCAGGCCTCGATGGGTTGCTGGTCGAACGCCGGCCTGGGGTCGCCGGGGCCGCGCCCGTCAACCGGCGTGAAGCTGAAGTGGTCGTCGGCGGTCTCCTCGCCGACGAGCCATTCGAGCAGCCTGAGACCGTCGGCCACGGCCCGATCGTCACCGGCCAGCGCACCGGCCCTGATCAGGGCCTCGGGGATGCGGGCGTTGGCGTACGTGAGACGGGGGGCCGGCCAGGCCCATCTGCCGGACCGCGCCCGCGGAAGCTTCCGCAGGACCGCGGGGTCCCACGCCACCTCGCCCTGCCGGGCGGCGGCGACGACGCCGAGCAGGGTGTAGGCGATGGCCCTGGGATGGTCGGTGCGGAATCGGATGCCCTGCTCGAAGATCTGGAACAGGTCAGCCGTGGCCCTGCCGGCGCCGATCCACTCGCCGAGGCCCCACAGGGCGCGACCGGTGGCGTCGTCGGAGTCCTTGGGGACCCAGCTGCCGTCGATGCGGCGCCGCAGGCGGAAGCGGTGGCCGTCGAAGGCCTCCACCACGTGGCGCAGATAGGGAGTGGGGTCGACGCCCTCGGGTGATGCCCGGGCGATGACCACGAGGGCGCGACCGTTGTCGTCGGTGGCATACCCGTGGGCAGGTCTGGGGACGTCGTAGAGGGCGTGCTCGAACAGGCCAAGGGGCCCGGTGAGCCCGATCAGGTGATCCCATCGAATCATGCCGGTGGTGCTCGCAGACATCACTGGTCTCGTTTCGATCGGAAGTCTCATCGTAAGGGCGATGCCCGTTCATGGAGACCGGCAAACCCGGAGGATGCCTTTGGCGCCGAATTGGCCCTGTCCGGACCCGGCGGTGCCGTTGCATCCTCGGGGTCATGACCACATCGGTTGGCCGGGACAGCTGGCTGCGTCTCTTCGCGCCACTCGCGGTGCCCGCGTTCGCCCTCGGTCTGTCGTTCGGCGTGGTGGCGAGCCAGGCCGGGCTCGGCGTGCTCGCCGCGACCCTGATGTCGGCCACGACCTACGCGGGGAGCGCCCAGTTCGCGGCGGTGACGCTCTTCGGGGCCGGGGCCGGGATCCCGGTGGCCCTCACTGCTGCGTCGCTGCTCAACGTCCGCTACCTCCCCATGGGGATCGCAGTGGCGCCCTGGTTCGGTGGCCCGTGGTGGCGGCGTTTCGGAGAGGCCCAGATGATCGTCGACGAGTCCTGGATCCTCGCCCAGCAGCCAGGCGGTGGCTTCGACAAGGGGGTGATGCATCGGATAGCCCTGTCGTTCCTCGCCCTCTGGGTCACGGGGACCGCGCTCGGCGCACACTTCGGGTCCGGCATCGGGTCGCTGGAGCGGTTCGGGCTCGACGCCATCGTCCCCGCGATGTTCCTCGGGCTCCTGGTACCCCGCCTCCGGGAGCCCGGGGAGCGCAGGGTCTCGCTGGCGGCTGCCCTGATCGCGCTGGCGACGACACCGGTCGCCCCGCCCGGTGTCCCCGTATTGCTCGCCCTGGGCGCTTCGCTGCTCGGGAGGCGCTCTTGAGCCCGGAGTGGTGGTTGGTGCTCCTCGTCGGTGCGACCACCGCGTCGATGAAGTCCTTCGGCCCGGTTGTGTTCGGTGGCCGGGAGTTGCCCGCCTGGCTCCGCCGATTCACCGACATGGTCCCGGCCGCCGTCCTCGCCGCCCTCATCGCGGTGCAGACGGCCACGAGCGGTCAGGCCGTGACGCTCGACGCTCGGGTGGCGGGCGTGCTCGCCGCGGCCAGTCTCCTGGCGTGGAGGCGCCCCCTGTGGATGGCGATGGCGGGGGCCGTCCTCGTCACCGCAGGTGTGCGCTGGGCACTGGGAGGCGTGTAGACATGGGCTCGCGATGAGTCGGAGAAGCGTCAACCCCTGGCACCTGGTGGAGATGCTCGGCGATTGGTCGACGGGCCGGGGACCCCTCTACCGCCAGCTCGCCGATGCCATCGCCCGCTCCGTCGACCAGGGCGATCTCCGTCCCGGGGCCCGGTTGCCGGCTGAGCGGACCATGGCCTCTCTGCTCACGGTGTCGAGGACCACGGTCGTGGCGGCAATGGACCTGCTCAAGACCAGGGGCTATCTCGACTCCAGCCCGGGGAGCGGCACATGGGTGCGGGCGGTGCGTGGTTTCAACCCGGCGGGAGGGATCGTCACCCCCGCCGACACGGTGGGACGCAACCCTCTCTTCTCCCGTCTCGGTGCGGCCGACGACTCGGTGATCGACTTCACCGCCTCCGTGCTCTCGCCGTCTCCGATGGTGGAGGCCGCGATACGGTCCGCGAGCCGGGAAGCCGGAGACGTCGTGGACGGGCCCGGGTACCACCCGTCGGGCCTGCCGGCCCTCAGGGAGAAGGTCGCCGAGTGGTTCACAGGGAGGGGCGTCCCCACCGAGGCCGACCAGGTCCTGATCACGTCAGGCGGCCAGCAGGCGATCATGCTGATCGCGGCGGCGCACATCCAGCCGGGCGACCCCGTGGTCGTGGAGAGCCCCACATACCCCGGGGCGCTCGATGCCTTCCGGCTCGTAGGTGCGGCGATCCGCACCGTCCCGGTCGGCCCGAACGGCACCCTGGCCCAAGACGTGCTCCAGGCGATCGAGGCTCGCAAGCCGATCCTCACCTATCTGATCCCGTCGTTCCACAACCCGACGGGGACCGTGATGGATGAGTTCGAACGGAGGCGTCTCGCCAGGAGGCTCCAGGATCATCCGACGCTCGTGATCGAAGACGAGTCGCTCGTCGAGCTCCCGCTCGACGGCGTCGAAGTCCCCAAGCCGATCGCCGCCCACCTGGACGGTGTCCTCACCGTCGGCTCCGCGAGCAAGCCCTACTGGGGCGGTCTCCGGATCGGCTGGGTGCGCGGACCGGCGGACCTGATCCGGCGACTCACCCACTACAAGACCGTTTTCGACCTGGCCAGTCCGGTCACCACACAAGCGGTGGTGGCCCGGCTGCTGGAGGGCTCTGCACCCCTGCTCGTGGACCGACGCCGCCAGCTGGGAGCCCAGCTCGACGCCCTGATCACGTCACTGGAGGCCCTCCTCCCCGAGTGGCAGTGGGCGCCGCCGCAAGGGGGTCTGTCGATCTGGGCGTCGCTCCCCTGGGGCAGCGCCAGCGAGTTCGCCCAGGTGGCGATGCGAAACGGTCTCGCCGTGGTGGCCGGGCCGTTCTTCGACCCCCACTCCCAGCACGATCGCCATCTGCGGCTCCCGTTCGTCCTCCCGCCCGTGACGATCCGTCGGGGCGTGGAGAGGATGGCGCGGGCCTGGGAGCAGTACACGGGCCGACCGGGCGTCGCCGCCCACCGCCCGGCCTGACCGATGTGATTCGACCCGGAGGGCATCTACCCTAAGGGGCATCCTCGCCCTCGTAGCTCAGGGGATAGAGCACAGGTTTCCTAAACCTGGTGTCGCAGGTTCGAATCCTGCCGAGGGCGCCCATTGCTCTTCGCCTGACGGCTCACCGCAGTGCACAGGTTTCCTAAACTTGGCCTCTGGTGGCAACGCGCGTCCGGGACCTTCGGGTCCTCCGATCTGCCGCTAAGTGTCCAGATCATCGAAGAGTGTCCCCTGGCTGCTGCTCCGTGCGCTCCTTACTCTGGGCCATTCGAGCAGGATTGCCGAGGGATCGACCTCTTCGAAGTTCGTCCGCTTTTCCGCAATGCGACAGAACTCTGCGCTGAGATCAATCCCGATCCAGCGTCTCCTGAGGGCTCGTGCTGCAACCGTGGTCGCTCCTGACCCATTGAACATGTCAAGGACGATGTCGCCTGCAAATCCTGACTCAGGATCCGCTTGGAATGTGTACATCCTGATCAACCTCTGAGGAAGGACTACTGGGTACGGCGCAGGGTGCCCTCCTGCCCTCTTGACATCCGCCGGGTACATTGGCCACACCTGCATAGTGAGATTCCTCCACTCCTCCTGAGACAACGTGCTGGCCTCTTTAGCAGCTGGCTGAATGGGAGGAGGCGTGCCATCCTTCACAAAGACATGGATGAACTCGATCGTATTGTCTTCGTATATGTTCGGTGGATACGGGTAACTCCCGAACATCTTCTTGGTGGTCTGCTTCTGCCAGATAAAGAGGCTGAAGCGGTGCAACGTCGGTATGGCGCCCAATATTGAGTGCTCGATGTCTGAACCAATGTTCTTCAAATGCCGGGTGTGCTGGTCACCGATCACGCTCTTGGGGATAGGCATGATTGGCGTGACAATCGCGAGCTTTCCATTGGGAATGAGCACGCGCTCCGCTTCTCGCCAGACGTTCAGAAGATCATCCAAGTAGGCGTCATAGGTCCCAGGGCCGATCTGGCCCTCGACCCCGTAGTCGACGATGTCCCAATACGGAGGGCTTGTAACCACAAGGGCCACACACTCGTCTGGGATTTGTTTCAACGTGTCTAATGCGTCTCCGCAGTGGATCCGATCAACCCACTGGTCCGGCCAGCCCGACGGGTTCGGAATCCTGTAAGTCAGTTCAGGCATCTTCGAGCACCATCCCATGCCGCTTGAACTTCAAGAATCTACGGGCATCGTCTTCGCCTTGCGCCAGACCAAGTCCAACCCTCGCGTAGTACGCCTTGTCGGGGAAGGAGCCCGCTAGCAGAATCCCACGCACATTGCGATGTCCTCTGTCTTGGTTGCGGTGGATCCATCCTATGTACCGGAGAATCTGGCCGATGGCCCCGTCATCAGCTTCATTCGCCTTGATCTCGACAACGACATACCGCCCAGTCGGATCCTCGCAAAGCAAGTCAAGGCGACCGATGCTCGTTTGTTTCTGACGCTCGACCACCCGCAATCCCGGTTCGAGCAACTCGGGATATTCAAAGAAGACGTCTTCGATAGCCTTCTCCACCTGCTTTCTTCGGATCTCGGCGACCTTTTCGTCCTCCAGCAGCTCAAGGACTTCACCGAACTCTTCCGTCAACTCCGTGGCAGTGCGCTGGTCTGGTGCGGTTTCGACCATCGACGTCAGGAACGAATACCAGTCCGGCGCTTCCTTTGGGTTGCCCATATAGGCAATCCATTCTTCTTCACTTGCAAACTCGCGCAACTTCAACGTTGGCAGAATTTGCTCCATGACTCGGTAGACCTGTTGGGGTTCGGCAATGCTGATTTGGCCATCAGCGATTGTGACGTAATCTGGAAAGGCAAAAAGGGCCCGCTGATACGAGGCGTTTTGTTGAACCCTTCTTAGGCGTGTCTGCGGGAGCAGCCGCTTTAGCGTCGTGCGATCTGTTGCGGTGAGGTCCCGCCAAGACTCGATCCAACCAACGACGAGATCGATATCTTCCTGCGACCAGGCCAGATTCAAGAAGAGATTGAACTCGGCGTGGGAAATGTATCCGTCAAGCTTCACGAGAGCTTGGAGCAGGAATAGGTGAGGCAAGATTCCCGTGAACTCCGGCGCCTCCGTGTTGCGAGATGTTGGATTGGGAAACTGAATTTTAGTGATCTGACGACTAATGATCTCCCTTGCAGGCTGCAAAGACTCGCTAGTGTCAATTGCAGCGAATTCAGATCCGGCCTCGGTAACGCTTAAGCGTCCAGATGGCTCCTTCCACGCGAAGCCGAGGACCTTGAGCAAGACCTCAGCAATTCTGACCAAGGCCGTGGCATTCCGACGATCTGCACCTTCGACATAAGGGTTCAGGACACCTGCCGCGATCAACTGATCCAGCAGCATCTCTTGCGTGTCCGTGTCCCACTCCAAGTCTTCGATCTCAAGATCAATGATCTCGCTTAGTACGAGCTGAAGCTGCTGAAGGTTCTGGTCTTGACCAAGGCTGCGCCACTTTGGCGTGTACCAATAGGCATCGGATAAGGAGAACCGCTCAATGAACGACTCGAATGTCTCTCGAAATGGAAATCGAGCTGGCAGTCGGGGAACTCGGCGCCCCCTCAGATTCTCTTGCCGAGTCGACATAGACCCTTTGTAGCAGCGGCGGACTCGCAACGTCGGCCTCGCGCCAGCAGGATCCAAGAACCCAATCGATACTCCTCAACCGCCTCATCGGACAGCACATTTCTGGCACACCCATGATGTCGTTCAGGCAGCGCCCCCTCGACCCTTCGGGCCACTCCCCCGGCCAAGCCGGGGGAGTAATCCTTCCTGCCGAGGGCGCCTCTCCTGGCACGCGGGGACTCAGCGATCACAGTCCCGGAGTGGGCCTACGCTGAAGAGGTTGGGCTGAGCACCACGACAGAACAGGAGGCCGGCCGGACCGCAGGTGGTTGAAGACCAAACGGGATCCCGTCGCCTGCTGATCACATCCCTCGCCGCCCTCGGCGTCGTATTCGGTGACATCGGCACCAGCCCCCTCTACGCATTCAGGGAGACCTTCACCGTCGGAAACCTCGAGGTGACCGACCAGAACGTCCTCGGGATCCTGTCCCTGATCTTCTGGTCTCTGGTGGTCGTGGTCAGCATCAAGTACCTCGTCTTCGTGATGCGCGCCGACAACCACGGCGAGGGCGGTGTGCTCGCCCTGACGGCATTGGCGGTGAGGCCCGGTCGGGCCAGGCTCAGGCTGCCCGCCCGCGTCCTCCTCACCCTCGGCATCGTCGGCGCTGCGTTCCTCTACGGCGACGGCGTGATCACCCCCGCCATCTCCGTCCTCTCCGCCGTCGAGGGGCTCAGCCTGGCGACACCCGCGCTCGAGCCGCTGGTGGTGCCGATCTCGGTCGCCGTCATCGTGGCGCTGTTCTCGATCCAGAAGCGGGGCACGGGCCAGGTCGGAGCCGTGTTCGGACCGGTGATGCTCCTCTGGTTCGGCGTGATGGCGGTCCTGGGGATCGGCCAGCTGTTGGCGGACCCATCGGTCATCGCCGCCGTAGACCCGTCGCACGCGATTCGCTTCGTCACCTCCCAGCCGAGAGCGGCTTTCGTCTCGCTCGGCGCGGTCGTCCTCGTGGTCACCGGGTGCGAGGCCCTGTACGCGGACATGGGCCACTTTGGAAGACGGCCGATCAGATTGGCCTGGTTCGTCCTCGCCTTCCCCGCCCTCGTCCTCAACTACTTCGGGCAGGGGGCACTCCTCGTCTCGAGGCCGGAGACGATCGACAACACCTTCTACGAGATGGCGCCCTCATGGGCACTGTTCCCCCTCATCCTCCTGGCCACGGCCGCGGCGGTCATCGCCTCCCAGGCCCTGATCTCGGGAGCGTTCAGCCTGACCCGGCAGGCCAGCCACCTCGGCTTCCTCCCCAGGGTCAGGATCGCGCACACCTCGACGCGCGAGCTCGGCCAGGTGTACATCGGGTCCGTGAACTACGCCCTGATGACCGCGTGCGTCGTCACGGTCATCGCTTTCGGGTCCTCGGGGTCCCTGGCCGCCGCCTATGGCATCGCCGTGACCACAACGATGCTGATCACGACACTGCTCCTCTATTCGGTGATGCGTCTCCGGTGGCGGTGGAATCGATGGGTCGCAGCCGCCCTGACCAGCGTCTTCCTCGCCATCGACGTCGCCTTCTTCTCGGCCAATCTCCTCAAGATCACCGACGGGGGTTGGCTCCCGATCGCCATCGGCGCGGCCGTGACCGCCTCCATGCTCTCCTGGTTCGTGGGACGTCGCCGTCTGGTCGCCAGGATGGGGCGCGGCAATCTCCCGATCGAGCGCTTCATCGGCTCGATCGCCCTCCACCCGCAGAAGCGCGTGGAGGGCACCGGCGTCTACCTGTTCCCCGAGCCCGGGGTGACCCCTCCGGCCCTCCTCGCCAATCTGCGCAACAACGGAGTGCTCCACGAGACGATCGTGCTGGTGTCCGTCCAGACGGCCACCTCACCCCGCGTCCATCGCGCGGCCCGGGCCACCGTGCACCCGCTCGGCGAGGGCTTCTTCCAGGTGGTCCTCAAGTTCGGGTACATGGAGCGCGTCGACGTGCCCGAGGCGTTGGCCGGGATCGGTGTCGCCGACTTCGGCTTCGACCCGACCGACGCCGTCTACATCCTCGGCAAGGAGACGGTGGTCGTCCCGGGATCGTGGCGCCGTTTGCACCTGCGGTTGTTCGCTCTCATGCATCGCAACGCGGTGGACGCCGCCCGGTACTTCAAGCTGCCACCCGAGGACGTGCTCGAGGTCGGAGTCCAGGTGGAGTTGTGAGTTAGGCTCGGCACATGGAGCATCCCCTGATCCAGGAGGCGGCCATCCGTCGGCCCGCGGTGCGGGACCTGCTGGCGATGGACCCCGACGACTACACCGACGTCCGCGAGCTCTGGAAGGCGCACTCGAAGGCCGAGGACGCCCGTGACATCGCCGGTCTGATGGCGACACTCACCGACGACTGCGTCTACGAGCTGGTGCAGAGCGGTCACCGGTGGGAGGGCCACGAAGGTGCCACCCGCTTCTACACCGAGCTGCTGACCGCGTTCCCCGACGTCGAATTCTCCCTGACGAACATCTTCATCGGTCCCCAGGGAGTGTGCGAGGAAGCCGTGGTCGTCGGCACCCACCAGCAGAAGTGGCTCGACTTCGAGCCGACTGGAGAGCGGCTCGTCTGGCGCAACGTGATCTTCTTCCCGTGGGATCGTGAACGCCGCCTCTTCACGGGGGAACGGATCTACACGTTCTTCCCCGGCTTCGAAGAACCGACCCCGTTCGCCTGAGGTCAGCGCCCGGCAGCTTCGAGCGACCGGCCCGTGAAGTAGAGGCCGGCCCCGAAGGCCGCGCCGAGGAGGCCACCCAGCACGACGAGGACGCGCATCAGCACCGACCCTCGGGTGGTGCTGTCCCGCGCCGACTGGATCGCCTCGTCGAAGGCGGCGGCCTGGGTCTGATACGAGGCGATGACCTCGGCGGCCTCTTCCACGGCGGCGCCTATCTCGTCGACCTGCGTGGCCAACAGTTCGGTCTGTGTCCGGAACCCGCTCACGGTGGGGACGAGCCTCTCCATGACCGCGCCGTTCTGCCGGAGTGTGTCCGACAGCGGCTCCAGTTCCTCGTCGAGACGACGGAAGCCCTCGCCCAGGGGGACGTCGGGGTCGTAGGGGACGCCGAAGAGGGCGAGCCCGCGCAGCGTGGTGTCGATCAGCGACGAGGCTTCGATCAGCGCGGGCATGGTCTCCCTCACCGCGTCGATCGTCTCGGGGAGATCGGTCCCGACCACCTCGGCGGCCTGGCTCACGGAGCTCTCGACCAGCACGGACGACTCGGCCGCCTGCTCGGTGGCGGCCTTCACCGTCTCGACGGTCTGTCCCAGGGTGAGCAGGGCGCCCGAGGCGACTTCGAGGGTGGTGTCGACCGTGCGCACCGCATCGGCGGTGATCTCGAGCGACTGTCGGAGACGCCCGTAGACATCGCTGACCATCAGAAAGGCGATGACCGCGAGCACGACCGACCCGACGAGGCCCACCAAGCCGATGATGGAGATCTTCGGGCCCAGCCGACGTGGAGCTGTCGGTTGGATCACAGATGACACAGTCTGGCTGATACCCGCCGGTCTCTCCCGCCAAAACGGCGCAGTCTCCGCCGTTTGTCGACAGACGCCGATGGGTAGGGCGCGACCATGGAATCATCCGCAGCGGTCCGAGCCCGTGGCCTCGGCAAACAATTCGCGCCGGGCGTAGGCGTTGAGGGCATCGAACTCGAAATCGAGCCGGGCACCATCTTCGGCTTCATCGGGCCCAGCGGGTCGGGCAAGACCACGACCATCCGGCTCCTCACCGGGGTGACGGCACCCGACACCGGCGAGGTGACAGTCATGGGCAAGAGCCCGGCTGCATTCTCCCGCGAGGACCGGGCCCGCATCGGCTACATGCCGCAGCTATCGGTCCTCTACGACCAGCTCGCCATCTGGCAGAACATGACCTTCGCCGCCTCGATCTTCGGGATGCCCCGGGGACGACGGAGACGGCGCATCGTCGAGGAGCTGGAAGCGGTCGAGTTGACCGAAGCGACCCATCGCAAGCTCGGAAAAGCATCCGGCGGAATGCAACGGCGCGTGGCGCTGGCCGCAACGCTCGTCCACGACCCTGAGCTGTTGTTCCTCGACGAGCCCACCGCCGGCATCGATCCCCTCCTTCGACGCAAGATCTGGGATCGGCTCGAGAGTCTTCGTGACCAGGGTCGCACGATCTTCGTCACCACCCAGTACGTCGGGGAAGCGGCCCACTGCGACCGGGTGGGCGTGCTCGCCGAAGGACGACTCGTCGCGGTCGACACCCCGGACGGCCTCCGCAAGCTGGCCTACGGCGGGGAGGTCCTCGACGTGGTGTTCACGGCCCCGATCGGCGCCGACCGACGCGACCAGCTGGTGGCCGCGTGCCAGGCGATCCGGATCGAGAACGTCGGGACCACCGGCGTCCGGCTCATCGTCGTCGATGCCGGTGAGGCCTCGCCGGCCGTCGTCGACTGGGCGACTGCGGCCGACCTGACCATCCAGTCGATCGAGCCGTATCTGCCCCCGTTCGACGACGTGTTCGTCGAGATCGTCACCCGCGTCGCCTCCGATGAGCAGCCCGAGCCGGTCGGGGTGGCCGGCTGATGGGCGGCCTGACCCGGGCCACCGCCTTCCTGCGCAAGGACCTCATGGAGGTCCTCCGCCAGCCGCGCATGGTCCTGATGCTCATCATCGGGCCGTTCCTGATCCTTCTCGCCTTCGGTCTCGGCTACGACGCCAGCCGGCCCCCTCTCGGCGCCATCGTGGTCATGTCGGAGAACAGCACCTTCCAGGGCCGCACCGACCAACTGGCCGAATCGCTCGGCGGAGGGGTGACCCTCGAGCGCGTCGTCAACAACCAGGCCGAGGCCCGCAGGGCGCTGCTCGACGGCCAGATCGACCTCGTGATCGTTCTTCCCGATGACCCAGAGGCCCAGGTGCAGGCCGGAGAACAAGCGGACATCCGCGTCTATCACGCCCAGATCGACCCGTTCGAACGAACCTTCGTCGAGCTCGCCGTGAACTCGGCTGTCGAGGAGCTGAACCGGGCAATCCTCCGCGAGTCCCTCGTCGAGGTGAGGGACCGCGAGCCCGCCGCCTTCGGCGACCTCGACCCGGACGTGATGGTGAGCCCGTTCCGGGCCGAGTCCGCCAACGTGAGCGGGGTGGACGTCTCGTATTCCCACTTCTACGTGCCGGGCGTGGTCGCGCTCCTGCTGCAGCATCTGGCCATCACGTTCGCCGGGTTGTCGCTGGTCCGCGAGCGCACCCTGGGCTCGGTCGAGTTGTTCCGGGTTTCCCCGCTCAGCGCCGGCGAGACCCTCACCGGGAAGTACCTGGCGTATCTGCTGCTCGCTGCGTTCGTGGCGGCTGCTCTCGTGGCGGCAGCGATCTACGGCTTCGGCTTCAACATGGCCGGGAACTGGCTGTGGTTCGCCGCGGTCTCGGTGTTGGTCATCATGGGCTCCCTGGGAGTGGGCCTGATCATCTCGTCGTTCGTGAAGACCGAGAGCGAGGCGATCCAGTACGCCATGCTCGTGCTGCTCATATCGATCTTCTTCAGCGGGTTCTTCATCCCGATCGACCGCCTCCTCGCACCCGTCCAGGTCGTGTCGTACCTCCTCCCCGCCACCTACGGGATCGCCGCCCTGCAGGAGGTGTCGTTCCTGGGCCGCGCCCCGGACCTGGTCCTCGTCGGTGGCGCCGCCGCCTATGCGCTGGTGACTTTGCTCGCGGCGTGGGCGCTGATGAGACGTCAGGGAATCACCACCCACGTCCGGCAGGCGACCGCGGAGGCGGCCACGTAGATTTCCCCCATGATCGAGCCGTCGTTTCTGATCGACCCCCAGACCCTCAGGGACCGACCCGTCGACGAGGCGGCAACCCGGGCCCGGCTCTCCGAACTGGAGGCGGCCGGGGAGGAAGGCGAGGCGGAGTGCGTTCCTCTCCTGCGGATGTTGGGCGAGACGGCGCGCGCATGTGAGGTGGGCTGGCGGGTCCTGGGCCGTCTCGGTGGCCCCGGCGATCCCGAGGCCCTGGCGCGGTCCGGGGTGATCCCCATCGAGTCCGCCAGGACGGCGATACGCCTGGCCCACGCCTTGCACTGGAACGGCGATCTCGATCTCGCCGACGACCTGTACTCCACCGTGATCCGATCCCTGGCCAACGCGGCCATGGAGGACGACCCGCGGGTGCCCGAGCTGGAGGCTTTCGCCCACCAGCACCTCGGCAAGCTGCGCTTCGAGGAAGGCAGGTACGACATCGCCCGCTTCCATTTCGA
>JAGFIR010000080.1 GCA_024103415.1 Acidimicrobiales bacterium | reverse complement strand
TTCGGCCGGGCGATCAGCGACGCCGGGTGGACGGTCGTCAGCGGGCTCGCCCGGGGCATCGACACCGCCGCCCACCGCGGATGTCTCGAGGCTCGAGGTCATGCGGTGGCCGTGCTCGGCTCCGGTGTCGACGTCTGTTATCCGGCGGAGAACCGGCCGATCCACGAGCGAATCCTCGCCACGGGGGGAGCGATCGTCAGCGAGTACCCGCCGGGCACGCCGCCCGATCGCTGGCGGTTCCCGGCCCGGAACCGGATAATCGCCGCCATGTCGGCTGCCGTGGTGGTGGTCGAGGCCAACGAGACAGGAGGGGCTTTGATCACCGCCCGTCTCGGTGCGGAGATCGGCCGTCCCGTGTTCGTGGTCCCGGGCGACGTCGATCGTCCGGCGTCCGCCGGGTGCAACCGGCTGATCAAGGACGGTGCTCATCCCGTCCTCGGTCCACATGATCTGATCGCCGAGCTGGAGTTGATCCTCGGGCCGGCCCCCGTCGCCTCGACCGTGGAGCCGGTCGACGTGCCCGAAGGCGGTGTCGAGCTCGACGACCTCGCCGAGCTCTGGGGAGTCAGCCCTGCCGAGGCGATGGCGCGGCTGGGCCGTCTCGAATTGGCAGGCGAGGTGCGCCGCGACGGTCACACCGTTTACCCGGGCGGACCTCGATAGGTACGCGGCGAACGCATTCCGGCGAAATCGGAGTGCGAGTACCCTCGGGCCATGCCATCGTCACGCGCCGGGCGCCTCACCGCTGTGGGCATCGGCGTCGTGCTCCTCGCACTCGTCTCCTATCTCGTCGCCCGTTCGCGTGAGGACGTGTCCGACGCGTGGGTCGGCATACCCGATGGCCTGATGGACAACGCCCGTGACCTGGCGATCGCCGCCGTGATCGTCCTGGCGGTCCTGATCGTCATCGGAATCGTGATGGCGCTCGCCACCCGCGATCCCGGGGCCACGTTCCGGGCTCCCCGGAACTCGTCGATCTTCGGCCTGATCACCCTGGTCCTGCTCGTGGGGATCGCCTGGTTCCTCGTGCGCACCCTCCCCGAGGGCACTTTCGACTTCGGTGATGGAGGGCTCGCCGACGGCCTGGCACCGATCCCGCCCGATGAGACAGTGATCGAGCCCGACGGCCCGGAGGGCGTGGTGTTCTGGCTGGTCGTTCTCAGCGTCGGTCTCGGTGTGTGGGCGCTCGTGGCCTGGCGGCGGAGTCGCCCGGAACTCACGGCAGGAGCCAGGGACCCGAATGCCGCGCTTCGTGGCCGCCGTCTCGTCCTCGCCGGCCTGCTCGACGAGGCCATCGCCCGGCTCCGCGACCACCCCGAACCCCGGGAGGCCACGATCGCCGCATGGGCCCGTCTCGAGACCGCACTCGAGGCCGTCGGCGTCCCCCGCCGGCGCTCCGACACCCCTTCGACCTATCTCCGCCGCGTGCTCGAGGAGGTCGATACTTCCGGGCCGGCAGTGCAGGCCCTCACCGCGGCGTACGAACGGGCCATGTTCTCCCCTCATCGCATCGACCGCGCCACCCAGCTCGAGTCCGTCGAGGCGCTCGTCGCCGTACGGGACGAGCTCCGGGTGCTCGACCGTGCCGGGGAGCTGACCGGTGCGTGAGCGACTCCGGGCGACCGTCCGGGTCGTCTTCGTCTCGTTCGTCGCCCTGGGACTCGCCATCACCGTGCTGGGCCCGATCACGGGTGACCGGGTCCGTCTGCCCCTGGTGGCCGCGGTGACCGTGGCCGGCGCCGCCATCGCCTACGAAGTCTTCCGCGCCGCCCATAAGTCGGGACGGCTTTCCTGGCAGGAGGGCGTGGCCCTCTGGTCCGCCCGCTCCACCGCCGAGGAGTCGCCCGAGCTCCTCGCCGAATGGCAGGGTCTGCTCGCGTCCGCCCGCGCCGGGCGGGGCCGTTCCCGTCAGCGGTTCATCCGGCGTCTCGGGCCGTTGGCCGGTCCCGCCACGATGCCGCTCCTCGATGCCATGGCCACCGTCGACGCCGAGGAGTTCGACCGTCTCGTCGCTCGGTTCGTCGAGGAGAGCCGTCGTGGCTGATCGCATCGTCGACATGGGCCCGGCGGACGTCGGACGTCAAGCCCAGGCGATCGTGGCCGAGGTGGAGAAGGTCATCGTCGGGAAGCGGTCGGTCATCGAACTGGTCCTAGCCGGGTGGCTCGCCGACGGGCACGTGCTCATCGAGGACGTCCCCGGTCTCGCCAAGACCCTGCTTGCCAGATCGCTGGCCCGGGTCACCGACGCCGAGATGACCCGTATCCAGTTCACCCCCGACCTGATGCCCGCCGACGTGACAGGGTCATCGATCTGGAACCCATCGAGCCGGGAGTTCGAATTCCGCCCGGGCCCCATCTTCTCCAACGTCGTTCTCGGCGACGAGATCAACAGGGCGCCACCCAAGACCCAGGCCGCGATGCTCGAGGCGATGGCCGAGCGTCAGGTCACCATCGACGGGGTCAGCCACCGGCTGCCGAGGCCGTTCCTCGTGATGGCCACCCAGAACCCGATCGAGTTCGAGGGCACCTACCCGCTGCCCGAGGCGCAGATGGACCGATTCCTCCTCCGGGTCGGTGTCGGTTACCCCGACGCCGAGGTCGAAAGGGAGATCCTGCGCCGACGGGTCGATCGCGGCCAGGACGAAGTGGACCTCGACGTGGTGGTCGACCGGGCCACGCTCGTCGGCATGCAGCAGGCGGTGGAGCGGGTCCACGTGTCCGAGCGCATCCTCGGGTACGTAGTCGAACTGGTGGCGGCGACGCGCTCCGAGCCGAGACTCCAGACCGGGGCCAGTCCCAGAGGGTCTCTGGCCCTGGTGAAGCTGGCCCGCGCCATGGCCGCGCTTCGTGATCGTGACTTCGTCACCCCCGACGACGTGCAATCGGTTGCCGTGCCGGCGCTGGCGCACCGGGTCATTCTGCGACCGGAACTGTGGGTCAGGGGTGTCCAGGCAGACGACGTGATCACCGATCTTCTCGGGTCGGTGCCCACGCCCCTGGCCGACGACATCCTCGCGGGGGAATGACCGCACGTCCCACCAGCCGGATGGTGGGCGCGGCCATCCTCGCCGTGGTCGCCCTGTTCCTGGCGGTGGTCACGCGCAGAGCCGACGCGGTGGTGCTGGCCGCCCCCTTCGTCGTGGTCAGCCTTGTCGGTCTCGCCTCGCGCCCTCCTGCGGTGGAAGCGGGGTTGACGATCGCCGAGCGTCTCACCGAGGGCGAGACCACCGAGGTGACGCTGGATCTCGAGGTCTCCGGCGGCCGGGGGCGGGTGCGGGCGCGGCTGGTCCCGCCGAAGGGCGTGGTGGCGATGGGCGATGTCGCCACCGAGCTCCGTCTCGAGCCCGGCACGCGACGCCACAGGTGGCAGGTTCGAGCCGATCGCTGGGGTGCACCCGGACCGGCGCGCGTGGTGCTCGACATCACCGATCCGTTCGGGACCCGTGTCCAGCGGAGCGTCCTCGCCACCGCGGCCGTCCGCATCTACCCGGTCGAGGAGACGATTCGCCGGGCGCTGTCGCCCCACGCGCTCCGAACGATCGCCGGGGCCCACCTCTCGCGTCAGCGCGGCGACGGCGTCGAGTTCATGGACATACGGGAGTTCGTCCGCGGCGACCGCGCCCGAGACGTCAACTGGCGGGTGTCCGCCAGGCGTGATCGCTTGTGGGTCGACCAGCGGCAGCCTGAGCGCAGCGGCGAGTTGGTCTTGTTCCTCGATTCGTTCTCATCGGTCGGCCACGACTCCGACGACACGCTCCGCCGGAGCGCCGAGGTGGCGGCGGCACTGGTCCGGCGTCACATCGGCCTCAACGACCGGGTGGGTCTCGTCGACCTCGGGGGCGTCCTGCGGTGGGTCCGTCCGGGTGGGGGCACTGCCCAGCTCTACCGGCTCGTCGACACCCTCATCGAGACGGAGCGTTATGCGTCGGCCGCGGTCAAGACGATCGACGTGTTCCCGTCCCGCGCCCTGCCGCGACGCTGTCTCGTGGTGGCACTGTCGCCACTCGTCGATGCGAGGGGGATCGACGCCATCCGAAGCCTGCGAGCGAGGGGCTACGACATCGCGGTGGTCGAGATAACCCCGGAGCCGTTCCTCCCGGAGACGGCGGGTACCCGTGCCGGGCTGGCCAGGGGTCTGTGGGAGCTGGAGCGGGAGGCGATGCGGTCCGACCTGAGACGACGGGGGATAGCGGTCGCATCCTGGGACGGCGTCGAGCCGATCGACCACGTCGTCCAATCACTGGGCGTCTTCCGGTCCGCGGTCTTGAGGGCGGCGAGATGAAGCCGGCGGTCCTGACGTACGCCCTGTCCGTGATGGCCGCGGTGGCGGTGACGATCCTGACGGCCCGCGGGGAGACGTCTCCACTGGTCTGGGCGGCCTCCGTCCTCGGCGCGGCCACCGCCATCGCCGCCGGCGCCTTCGGGAGGGCGTCAATCGTGTACGCGGGCGTGGCGGCGATGCTCGGAGCGTTCGCCGTGACCCTCACCACCGGCTCCTCGGATGCCTTCGATACCCTGGTGGTCGCCCTGCTCACCTGGCTGCATGTCGAGTTGCAGATGCGCTCCATGGAGCTTCGCCCCGCCTACCGCCCCCAGCGCACCGCCAGCCTCGGCTGGCTGGGCTCGATGACGACGATCGCTGCCGTCACGGTCGCCCTGTGGTTCACCATCGGGCTCATCGAGACCTCGGCCCGGCCCGGTGGTGTCGTGTTCCGCGTGCTCGCGGTCGTGCTGGTCGTCGCCGTGGCCCTGCTGGTCTCCGGTCTTCCCTGGCGGAGCGGGTTCCCGGGCTCAGGGGGAACTCGCCAATAGGATCGATCGGGTGACGATCCCCGATCTGCCCGAGTGGGCCGAGCCGGCCGTCTCCGATTACATCCGGCGCCTCCAGACTCAGAGGCGGCTTTCGGAGCACACGGTTGCGGCCTACCGGCGCGACCTGGCCCAGTTCTTCGACTACTGCGCGCGGTATGGGGTCGAATCGGTGACCGGCGTCGATCGCACCATCGCCCGCCGCTTCCTGGCATTCCTCGACACGCGGGGTTACGCCCGTCGCTCCCTCGGCCGCAAGGCGTCGGCCGTCCGGGCGTTCTACACCGACGGGGTGAAGCGCGGCGCCTGGGCGGACAACCCGTTCGACGGGGTGAAGCGTCCCAAGCTGGACCGCCCGCTGCCGCATGCCCTCCCCAGCCGCGCCGTGGCCCACGCCCTCGACTCTGTCGACGCTTCGACACCGGTGGGAATGCGGGATCGGGCGATGCTCGAGACCCTGTACGCGTCGGGGATGCGTGTCTCCGAGCTGGTGTCCCTGACCACCGCCGACGTGGGATCGGACAGTCTGACGGTGGTCGGCAAGGGCAACAAGAAGCGGGTGGTGCCTCTGGGCGGGCCGGCGCGGAAGGCGCTGTCCGACTACCTCTCGAGGGGCCGCCCCCAGCTCGCCGGACCCGACGCCGGGCAGGCGCTTTGGGTGGGGGAGAGGGGCCGTCCCATGGACACACGTGGCGTTCGACGGATCGTCGCCAAGCACCTGGCGACCTTCCCCCACGCCGTCAGACACTCGTTCGCCACACATCTCCTCGAAGGCGGTGCCGACCTGCGCACCGTCCAGGACCTGCTGGGACACTCGGACCTGGCCACCACCCAGATATACACTGCGGTGAGTCGTCGCCATCTGAAGGAAACCTATGAGCGAAGCCATCCACGAGCCTGAACAGACCCAGATCGAGGCTCTGTGGGTGACCTTCAAGGAGACGAAAGACCCCGGGGTCCGTGAACGTCTCATCCTCCACTACTCGCCGCTCGTCAAGTACGTGGCGGGTCGTGTCGGGGCGGGTCTCCCCAGATCGGTCGATCAGGGCGACCTCGCCAGCTACGGGCTCTTCGGCCTGATCGACGCCATCGACCGGTTCGAGCCCGACCGCGGCTTCAAGTTCGAGACCTACGCCATCAACCGGATCCGCGGCGCCATCCTCGACGAGTTGCGTGCCCTCGACTGGGTGCCCCGGTCG
Source organism: Acidimicrobiales bacterium (assembly GCA_024103415.1). Lineage (GTDB taxonomy): Bacteria > Actinomycetota > Acidimicrobiia > Spongiisociales > ZC4RG35 > ZC4RG35. The sequence continues at coordinate 940 of JAGFIR010000080.1, read as the reverse complement.
GTCCGCGCCCGGGCCCGTCGCATCGAGACCGGTGTGGCCGAACTGGAGCACAAGCTGCAGCGGACGCCGACCGACCACGAGATCGCCGAGCACCTCGAGATGGACCTGGTGGAACTGCAGGACGCTCTGGCGGAGATCGGACGGTCCGGCATCGCCGCCCTCGATGAGTTCGTCTCGGGCGAATCCAGCACGTCGATGGGGGAGATGATCGCCGATCCGGGGGGCATCTCGCCGGAGCAGGCGTTCCAGGCGGAGGAGACCCGACGCAGCCTCGTCGACGCCATCAACCGTCTCCCGCACCGTGACCGTCTCGTGGTCACTCTCTACTACTACGAGGGGATGACCCTGGCGGAGATCGGCGACGTGCTCGGTGTCACCGAGTCACGGGTCTGTCAGATCCACGCCAAGACGATGATGTCCCTCCGCAACCGCCTCCAATAGCGGCGCCCGCCGCCGGGCGCCTGTACTGGTACTTGGTACTTGGATTTCTCCTCCGTGGAGCGGCAGCGGAGCCGGGGGGTGCCCGAAGGGCCGAGGGGGCGCGAGCGAAGCGAGCCAGTCACTCCGCAAGCGCCGCCACCGTGGGCCGGAGCAGGCCCATGAGATCCGTCGTGCTCATCTCGACCAGGAACCCCCGGCTCCCGCCGTTGATGTAGATGCGGTCCAGGGTGGTGATCTCCTCGTGGCAGTAGACGGGGAGAGGCGTGCGGGTGCCGAACGGGGAAGTGCCGCCGAACTCGTAGCCGGTCCACTTCTTCGCCAGTTGCGCCGGCGCCGGCTCCACGGTCTTCACGCCCATGAGCCGGGCCAGGGTCTTGGTGGACACCTCGTGGTCGCCGTTCATCAGGGCGATGACCCCGCCGCCATCGGAAGTCTGGAAGACGATCGTCTTCACGGTCTCGTGCAGGTCGATCCCGAGGGCATCGGCCGCGCCCTTCGC
>JAGFIR010000065.1 GCA_024103415.1 Acidimicrobiales bacterium | reverse complement strand
GCTTGAAGAGTTCCAGCGCCATCAGCTTGGGCAGTCCGCATTCGTGCAGCTTCAGCGTCGGACCGACGGTGATCACCGAACGGCCCGAGTAGTCGACGCGCTTGCCCAGCAGGTTCTGGCGGAAGCGGCCCTGCTTGCCCTTGAGCATGTCGGAGAGCGACTTAAGGGCGCGGTTGCCCGGCCCCGTGACGGCGCGGCCGCGGCGGCCATTGTCGAACAGGGCGTCGACGGCCTCCTGCAGCATCCGCTTCTCGTTGTTGACGATGATCTCGGGCGCACCGAGGTCGAGGAGTCGCTTGAGCCGGTTGTTGCGGTTGATCACCCGGCGGTACAGGTCGTTCAGGTCGGAGGTGGCGAAGCGGCCACCGTCGAGCTGGACCATCGGGCGGAGCTCCGGCGGGATGACCGGGATCGTCTCCAGGATCATGTCCACCGGCCGGTTCTTGCCCTCCCAGAAGGGCTTGACCACCTTCATCCGCTGGGTGGCGCGCTGACGCTTCTGCTGCGAGGTGCCGTTGAGGTCGGCCTCGAGACGCTCCATCTCGGCGTCGAGGTCGAGGGTCCCCAGCAGGGCCTTGATGGCCTCGGCGCCCATGCCGCCCTCGAAGTAGTCGGCGTAGCGGAACCAGATCTCACGCCACAGCTGCTCGGACTCGACGAGCTGCTTGGGGGCGAGGGTGCGGAAGGTGTCGAAGGCCTCTTCGATCAGCTCCACCTCGCGCTCGGAGCGGTCCTGGCGGTCCTTGATCTCGCGCTCCACCTCCTTGCGGCGGGCGTTGATCTCCTGCGGCTTGGCGCCACCTTCCTCCATCCGGGCGAGCTCGTCCTCGAGCATCTCGAGACGGTTCTCGTGCCAGTCGGAGAACTCGGCGCGGACGACCTCGATCTCCTCGCGCATCGCCTGCTCGAGCTCGGGGAGGTCCTTCTGACGACGCTCGTCGTCGACCGAGGTGATGATGTAGCTGGCGAAGTAGATGACCTTCTCCAGCTCCTTGGGCGACATGTCGAGCAGGTAGCCGAGGCGGCTCGGGACGCCCTTGAAGAACCAGATGTGGGTCACCGGGGCGGCGAGCTCGATGTGGCCCATCCGCTCGCGGCGGACCTTGGCGCGGGTCACCTCGACGCCGCAGCGCTCGCAGATGATCCCCTTGTACCGGATCCGCTTGTACTTGCCGCAGTAGCACTCCCAGTCCCTCTGGGGACCGAAGATGCGCTCGTCGAACAGGCCCTCCTTCTCGGGGCGGAGGGTCCGGTAGTTGATGGTCTCCGGCTTCTTCACCTCGCCGTACGACCAGGCCCTGATCTGGTCGGACGAAGCCAGGGAGATCCTCAGTTCATCGAAAATCTGCTGCGCCATATCGCTCTCTGCTCACTCGGGGGTTTTCGCTCTCGGTAACTCGTGTCATTCGGCGTCGGGCCGCTCGGGACGGCTCAGATCGATGCCCAGCGCGTCGGAGGGCCGGTAGGAGTCCTCCTCGAGGTCGCGCAGGTCGACTTCCTCGCCCGCGGCCAGCATCTCGACGTTGAGACCCAGGCTCTGCATCTCCTTGACGAGCACCCGGAAGGACTCGGGGATGCCCGGCTGGGGGATGTTGTCGCCCTTGACGATGGCCTCATAGACCTTGACCCGGCCCTGAACGTCGTCGGACTTGATGGTGAGGAGCTCCTGGAGGGCGTAGGCGGCGCCGTACGCCTCGAGGGCCCAGACCTCCATCTCACCGAACCGCTGACCACCGAACTGTGCCTTACCGCCCAGCGGCTGCTGGGTGATCATGCTGTAGGGGCCGGTCGACCGGGCGTGGATCTTCTCGTCGACGAGGTGGACCAGCTTCAGCATGTACATGTAGCCGACCGTCACGGGCTGATCGAACGGCTCACCGGTGCGACCGTCGTAGAGGACGGCCTTTCCGTCGGGGCCGACGAGACGGTCACCGTCACGGTTCGGGTGGGCGTTCTCGAGGACCTTGACGATCTCCTCTTCCTTGGCGCCGTCGAACACGGGCGTGGCGACGTTGGTCCACGGCCCGGCGCCGACCCTGGCCGGAGAGTCGGCGTCGAAGGGCTCCCAGCCCTGCGCGGCAGCCCAGCCCAGGTGGGTCTCCAGCACCTGTCCCAGGTTCATTCGGGACGGGACACCCATCGGGGAGAGGATGATGTCGACCGGCGTGCCGTCGGCCAGGAACGGCATCTCCTCCTCGGGGAGGATCTTGGAGATGACGCCCTTGTTGCCGTGGCGGCCGGCGAGCTTGTCGCCCTCGGAGATCTTGCGCTGGGTGGCCACATAGACACGGACCATCTCGTTGACGCCCGGGGACAGGTCGTAGCCCTCCGAGCGCTTGAAGACCTTGACGGCGATGACCTTGCCGCTCTCGCCGTGCGGCACCTTGAGCGAGGTGTCACGGACCTCGCGGGCCTTCTCACCGAAGATGGCGCGGAGCAGACGCTCCTCCGGGGTGAGCTCGGTCTCGCCCTTGGGGGTGACCTTGCCCACCAGGTAGTCGCCGGGCCCGACCTCGGCGCCGACGCGGATGATGCCGTCGGCGTCCAGGTTGGCCAGGACCTCCTCGGGGACGTTGGGGATGTCCCGGGTGATCTCTTCGGCGCCCAGCTTGGTGTCACGGGCGTCGATCTCGTGCTCCTCGATGTGGATCGAGGTCAGGACGTCGTCCTTGACGAGACGCTCCGACACCACGATGGCGTCTTCGAAGTTGTGGCCCTGCCACGGCATGAAGGCGACGAGCAGGTTGCGACCGAGAGCAAGCTCTCCCCCGTCGGTGGAGGGGCCGTCGGCGAGGACGTCACCGGCCTTGACCTTCTCGCCCTCCTTGACCAGCGGCTTCTGGTTGATGCAGGTGCCCTGGTTGGAACGCTCGAACTTCTTGAGCTTGAAGGTGTGGCGCTTGTTGGCCCCGGCCTCCTTGACCACGATCTGGTCGCCGGTGACCTCGACCACTTCGCCGTCGACGGTGGAGATGATCATGTCTCCCGAGTCGACGGCGGCCCGGCCCTCGACACCGGTGCCGACCAGCGGCGCCTCGGTGGTGACCACGGGCACGGCCTGACGCTGCATGTTCGAGCCCATGAGGGCGCGGTTGGCGTCGTCGTGCTCGAGGAAGGGGATGAGCGCAGTCGAGACCGAGACGATCTGCTTGGGCGAGACGTCCATGTAGTCGACGTCCTTGGGCGGGACGTACTCGACGTCGCCGCTGCCCCTGCGGACCAGCACCCGGTCGTTGACGAAGCTGCCGTCGTCCTTCAAGGGGGCGTTGGCCTGCGCGATGACGTACCGCTCCTCGTCGGTTGCCGTCAGGTAGTCGACCTGATCGGTCACCTTGCCGTTGACGACCTTGCGGTACGGGGTCTCGATGAAGCCGAACTCGTTGACGCGGGCGTAGGTGGCCAGCGAGCCCATCAGGCCGATGTTCGGCCCCTCCGGCGTCTCGATCGGGCACATGCGGCCGTAGTGGGACGGGTGGACGTCACGGACCTCGAACCCGGCCCGCTCACGGGACAGACCGCCCGGGCCGAGGGCCGAGAGACGGCGGCGCTGCGTGAGACCGGCCAGCGGGTTGGGCTGATCCATGAAGTGGCTGAGCTGGGAGGTCCCGAAGAACTCCTTGATCGCGGCCGTGACGGGCCGGATGTTGATCAGGCTCTGCGGCGTGATCGACTCGGGGTCCTGCGTGGTCATGCGCTCGCGCACGACCCGCTCGAGCCGGGAGAGACCGACGCGCACCTGGTTCTGGATCAGCTCGCCGACCGTGCGGATGCGGCGGTTGCCGAAGTGGTCGATGTCGTCGGTGACGACCGGCACCTCGGAGCCACCGACCGTGGTCATGGTGGGCTCGTTGGCGTGCAGTGCGACGAGGTAGCGGATCGCATCGATCATGTCCTCGTCGCGCAGCATCTGTAGACCCTCGGCGCGGTAATCCGCCGGGTTCTCCTCGCCGAACTTCTGCGCCATCTTGTAGCGACCGACCCGGGTCAGGTCGTAGCGCTTCGGGTTGCGGAAGAGCGTCTGGATGAGGCTCCGGGCCGACTCGATGGTCGTGGGCTCTCCGGGCCGCAGCTTCCGGTACAGGTCGAGGAGCGCCTCCTCGCGGTCGACGACCGTGTCGCGCTCGATCGTGTTCTTGATCGACTCGGCGCCGTTGAACATCTCCAGGATCTCCTCGTTGGTCTCGGCGATGCCGAGGGCCTTGAGGAAGGAGGTCACGTACTGCCGGCGCTTGCGGTCGACGCGGACACCGATCGTGTCCTTCTTGTCGGTGTCGAACTCGAGCCAGGCGCCGCGGCCGGGGATGATCTTGCCGGAGTAGATCAGCTTGTCGCTGGTCTTGTCGCGGGCCACGTCGAAGTAGACGCCCGGGGAACGGACCAATTGGGAGACGACCACGCGCTCGGTGCCGTTGATGACGAAGACACCCTTGTCGGTCATCATCGGGAAGTCGCCGAGGAAGACCTGCTGCTCCTTGATCTCACCGGTCGCCTTGTTCATGAAGCGGGCGGTGACGAAGAGCGGCTGGGAGTAGTTGGCGTCGCGCTCGCGGGCCTCCTCGAGGGTCATCGGGGGCTCGGCGAAGCGGTGATCGGTCAGCTCGAGCGCGAGAGTTCCGGTGAAGTCCTCGATGGGGCTGATCTCGTCGAAGATCTCACGCAAGCCCTCGTCGAGGAACCACTTGAAGGATTCGTGTTGTACGGCGAGTAGGTCGGGAAGAGGAAGTACTTCTGGGATTTTTCCGAACGAAAAGCGCTCAGCCACGCGCGAAGCCAAGGGGTGCCTCCTTGAGGTCGTGTTTGAGGGGTGACGGCAAGAAACGGAATGCTAGCAGGCACGCCAGCATATCCAACTCGGAAACTCTCGACCTTCGGTCATCGGCTGCGACAGGGCGCACCGGTGACCTGGAGCCCCTTCGGAGGGCTGCGGGCATCCTATCGCGGGTTTCGAAACAGCGTCAAGGGTATGCGGGTCGGCCTTCCATCACCTGCCGGAAACGTGCCATGGCGGCGACCCCGAGTGCGGGGCCGATGGCGAGCCCCACGAACGCCCACCGCCAGCCGGCCACCTCGGTGACGCGGGGCACACCCCAGATCGTGACCATGGTGAGCAGGAAGCCGAGGGCGGTCTGCATGGTGAGCGCCGTGCCGCGGGTCTCGGGCGTGGCCGTCTCGGTGACCATCGCCGAGAACTGGGCGCTGTCGGAGACCACGGTGACTCCCCACACGACCATCACCGGCACCACCAGCCACGCCGGCGCGCCGAACACGGCGGCCGAGAGAAGCGAGCATGCCCCGGAGATCGCCATCGACCCGCCGGCCACCAGGGCGCGACCGCTGCGATCGGCCATACGGCCCGCGATCCAGGCACCCACGCCGCCGGAGGCGATGATGGCGAAGGTCAGGACGGGGATGGACGGATACCCCGACCCGGCCTCGCCCGCGGATGCGGCCAGGTAGGCGCCGATCCAGGTCCAGACCGCGTAGAGCTCCCACATGTGGCCCAGGTACCCGAAGGTGGCGAGACGGGTCCCCCGGGTGGACATGGCGTCCGCCACCTGGCGCCAGCGGAAGCGCGACGACATGGCGTCGTGGGGGCCGTCACCGACCCACGCCATCAGCAACGAGGCGGCGACGGTGAGGACCGAAGCCGTCGCCACCACCCCGCGCCAGTCGAGACCGAGACCCCGCACCAGATGGGGCGACGCCGACCCGACGGTGAGGGCACCGACCATGAGACCCATGGCCATGCCCCTCCCCTGCCGGAACCAGCCGGCCATCACCTTGAGCCCGGTGGGATAGACCCCTGCCAGGAACAATCCGGTGGCGAACCGGAGGGCGTAGGCGAGCCCGACCTCCCCCGGGCCCACCAGCAGGAGGCCGAGGTTGGCCAGGGCGGCCAGCACGGCGCTGGCCCCGAACAAGGCCCGTGCCGGGAAGAGATCGGCGACGTTCAGGGTGGCCGAGACGAGAGCACCTGCCACGAAGCCGATCTGCACGGCGAGGGTCACGCCGGCCGCGCCACCCGGCTCCAGGCCCCAGGCCTGTTCGAGTTGAGGGATCACGGCGGTCGCCGAGAACCAGACGCCCAGGGCGAGCAACTGGGAGACCGCGACGAGCACGAGGGCGCGGCGCTGCTGTGAGGTCATGCCCGGGAGGCGAGCGCATCTTCGACCCCTGGATCGTCGCCGAGGCCGAGCCACGAGGTGACGAGCAGGAACACCACGAACAGGACTATGGCGATGAGCAGGCCCACGAGCCACGCGGGGAGGGGTCGACGCTCGGTCACGGCGGAAGATGGTACGCCGACGGCCCACGGTTGACGGGGAGGCCCCCGGTACGCTCGTCGCCACATGGCGGCCCGAAAGACCATCGGCTGGCGTGAGTGGGTGTCGCTGCCCGACCTGGGGGTCACGGAGGTGAAGGCCAAGGTCGACACGGGGGCCGACAACTCCTCCCTCCACGCCTTCAACATGACCCGGTTCGAACGCGACGGCGAGACCTGGGTCCGCTTCGACCTCCACCCCCGACAGCGGAAGAAGACACCGGCCATCCCGTGCGAGGCGCGGGTGGTCGCCGAGCGGAAGGTGAAGAACCCGGGCGGACGTCTGGAGCTGAGACCCGTCATCCGGACGACCGTGGTCGTGGCCGGTGTGCCGATCGAGGCCCTGGTCAACCTGACGACCCGCGACGAGATGACCTTTCGGATGCTCCTGGGCAGGCGGACCGTGCGAGGCTTCCTGATCGACCCCGCCCGCAGCTACGTAGGCCCGAGACCGAGCAAAATGGAGAACTCGTGAAGATCGCCATCCTCTCCCGCAGCTCGAGCCTCTATTCGACCTCGCGTCTCCGCGAGGCGGCCGAGGCCCGCGGCCACGACGTCTCGGTGGTCGACTACCTCCGCTGCTACATGGACATCACGGCCCGTCGCCCCAAGGTCCTGTACCGGGGCGAGGAGGTGAAGCCCCACGCGGTGATCCCGCGCATCGGCGCTTCCTACACGTTCTACGGGACGGCGGTCGTCCGTCAGTTCGAGATGGCCGACGTGTACACGCCGAACAGCTCCGACGCCATCAGCAAGAGCCGGGACAAGCTCCAGTCGATGCAGCTCCTCTCCCGGGCAGGGGTGGGGCTCCCGACGACCGGCTTCGCCCACTCGACACAGGACATCGACGGGCTGTTGGAAGTGGTGGGCGGTCCACCGGTGGTGGTCAAGCTCCTGGAGGGGACCCAGGGGCTCGGCGTCGTGCTCGCCGAGACCCGGAAGGCGGCCGAGTCGGTGATCGGTGCCTTCCGTCAGATGGACGCCAACATCCTCGTCCAGCAGTTCGTCAAAGAAGCCGCGGGTTCCGACATCCGCGCCTTCGTGATCGGGGGGAAGGTGGTGGCCGCCATGAAGCGGACCGGGGCGCCCGGGGACTTCCGGTCCAACCTCCATCGGGGCGGCACCGCCGAGGCGATCAAGCTCACCCCGAAGGAACGAGCCACCGCGGTCAGAGCTGCCAAGACGATGGGTCTCGGGGTGGCGGGCGTGGACATGCTCCCGTCCGAGGACGGCCCCATGGTCCTCGAGGTCAACTCGTCACCGGGGCTCGAGGGAATCGAGGCGGCCAGCGGCGTCGACATCGCCGACCTGATCATCGAGCACATCGAGGACAACGCTGGCCACTAGCCCTTCGGGCTAGTGGCAGTACCTGGTACCTGGTACCTGGTACGCCTCCTGACGCTCGAGGGTCAGGAGGCCCGTTGGCTCTCTTCGAGCCAGGTGCGGCGGATGGCGCGACGCTCCTTGACGGTGTGGCCACCCCAGATCCCGTCCGGCTGGTTGGTGAGCAGGGCCCAGTTCAGGCACTCGTCCGCAACCGGGCAGGCGGCACACACCGCACGAGCCCGGGCGATGGCCAGCGTGTCCTCACGGGGAGGGAAGAAGTCGACGTCTGGATTGGCGAGACATGCCGCCGCGTCTCTCCAGGGGCTGATGGTCAGATCTACTGGAGCCATGGGCGTCTTCTTTCCGTTTGGGGAACCGGATAAACGCCCCCGGCTCGAAGATCGTTCCTAGAACGGGTACGGATCCGGGTTGGCGCCCGGACCGAGGCGACCCAGCTCGGAGCGCGCCACCGAGCGGCGATGGACCTCGTCGGGCCCGTCGGCGATGTGCAGCCACCGCCCCATCGCCCACATCTCGGCGAGCGGGAAGTCCTCCGTGAACCCGGCGGCTCCGAACAGCTGCATCGCCCGGTCGGCCACCGTCGTCAGGACCTCGGGGGCGACCACCTTGATGGCGGCGATCTCGATGCGGGCGCCCTTGGCCCCGTGGCGGTCGATCAGCCACGCCGTCTTCAGGACGAGCAGACGGGCTTGCTCGATCATGATCCGGGCGTCTGCGATCCACTCCCTGACCACGCCCTGCTCCGACAGCGGCCGACCGAAGGTGCTCCGCGACTGGGAGCGCTGCACCATCAGGTCGAGACACCGCTCGGCCGCCCCGATGGCGCGCATGCAGTGATGGATGCGGCCCGGGCCGAGACGTGCCTGGGCTATGGCGAAGCCACCTCCGCGTTCTCCGAGAAGGTTCGCCTTGGGGACACGGGCCCCGTCGAAGTGGATCTGCGGGTGCCCGCCACGGTCGATCCATCCGAAGACTTTCAGATCCCGTTCCACGGTCACGCCCGGCGTGTCCATCGGCACCAGGACCATGGACTGGCGGTGATACGGGTCGGCGTCGGGGTCGGTGACGCCCATCACGATCGACACCTTGCAGCGGGGCGACGACGCACCGGAGGAGAACCACTTCCTCCCGGTGACCACCCACTCGTCACCGGCGTCCTCGATCCGGGTCCGGATGTTCGTGGCGTCGGAGCTGGCCACGTCGGGCTCGGTCATCGAGAAGCACGAACGGATCTCTCCCTCGAGGAGCGGGTGCAGCCATCGCTCCTTCTGCTCGGGTGTGCCGAACATGTGGAGGATCTCCATGTTCCCGGTGTCGGGCGCGGCGCAGTTGAGCGCCTCGGGGGCGAGATGCGGGCTGCGGCCGGTGATCTCGGCCAGGGGCGCGTACTCGAGGACCGACAGTCCGGCGCCGTGCTCGTCGTCGGGGAGGAACAGGTTCCAGAGGCCGCGCGACCGGGCCTCGGCCTTCAGATCCTCGACGACCTGCGGATGGTGGTGAGGGTCCCCGGCCGTCTTCATCTGCTCCCGGTACACCGGCTCGGCGGGGTAGACGTGCTCGTCCATGAACTCGAGGAGCCGTCCCCTCAGCTCCTCGACGCGTGCGGAATAGGCGAAGTCCATCGGGGCCGAACGCTAACCGGTCTCGCCCCCGCCCGGCCCGGGTTCGGGCTCCTCGTAGCCGAACTCCGGAGGCGGCGTCGTGAGACGGATGCCCGCACCCAGCTCGCTGAACAGGATCCAGGCGGCGAGCACCCCGGCCATCACCAGCCGGTATCTGACGGCGGCGACGACGGCGACGGCCGCAGTGCCGACGAAGATCGCACGGGCCACCCGCATCCCACCGGCCGGCGCCACACGGGCCAGGAACGCCAGGAGCAGGTGACCCCCGTCGAGCGGGCGCACCGGGAGCCAGTTGAGGAGGCCCCACACCACGTTCACGTAGAAGAGGACGTGGTAGGTGAGCTCACCCAGGCCGCCGAAGGGGCCCGTCGCCTGATGGACGAGCCAGGCCACCCCGGCGAACGCGAACCCGGCAGCCGACCCCGCCGCCGACACGAGCGCGGTCCGGCCGGGGGTGAGGCCGCCTTCGGGGGTGGTCCAACGGGTGAGGCCGCCGAACCCGTTGAGCTCTATGGAGACGTCCGACCCGATCGACCGGGCGGTGAGGGCATGGCCCAGCTCGTGGATCAGCAACGAGACGTAGACCACGCCTGCCCAGATCCCCAGGGTGGCGGGACGCTGGTAACCGCTGAGCCAGCCCAGGAGCAGGACGACCACCACCGAGGAGGGGTGGACCGACACCGGGACGCCGAACAACCTGAACCGGGCCAACAGATGCACATGATGGCCCAATCACCGCCCCACCGCACACGGGTACGCTCGCGCCATGCACGACGATCTCCGGGCGGCCGTCGCCGCCGACATGCCCCGTCTGAAGAGCCTCCTCTCCAACCTCGTCAGGATGGAGTCGGTCAGCGCACCCGGATACGACCCGGCCAAGGTCCGGGAGGCCGGCGAGAAGATCGTCTCGATGCTCACCGAGATGGGGTTCGAGAACGCCCAGCTCCTCGAGGCGTCCAAGGGTCACCCCGCGGTGTTCGCCGAGAAGCCCGCCCCGGAAGGGGCGCCGACGGTCCTCCTCTACGCGCACTACGACGTCCAGCCCCCCGGCCCGATCCACGAGTGGGAGACGGGACCGTTCGAGCCCTTCGAGAAGGACGGGCGGCTCTACGGGCGCGGCGCGTCCGACGACAAGTCGGGGATCGTGATGCACCTGGGTGCCATCGCCGCCCACGGAGACGACCTCCCGGTGGGTGTGCAGCTGTTCTTCGAGGGTGAGGAGGAAGCGGGCTCCGAAGCCCTCCCGGAGATCCTCGAGAAGTACTCGCACCTCATCACCCCCGACGTGATCGTGATCGGCGACGGCGGCGTCTGGCAGACCGACGTCCCCTGTCTGCTGTACAGCCTCAGGGGCATCGCCGCCGTGAACATCGAGCTGCGGACCCTGGGGGCCGCGGTGCACTCGGGCCAGTACGGGGGTACCTACCCCGACGCCCTGATGGCACTCTCCCGGCTGCTGGCCACTCTCCACGATGACGACGGATCGGTGGCCGTGCCCGGGCTGGTCGACGAGGACCTCCCCAATGCCATCGAGTACCCCGTCGACCTGCTCGACGAGGAGGTGCGACCGGTGGACGGCCTGGAGATGATCGGCAAGGGCTCCATCGCCTCACGGCTCTGGTCGAGGCCGGCGATCTCGGTGCTCGCCATCGATGCTCCCCCGGTCGCCGAGGCCATCAACCAGCTCGTCCCCGTCGCCCGGGCACGGGTGAGCATGCGCATCCCGCCGGGCCAGGACGGCCGTGACGCCCTGGAGAAGCTGAAGGCCCACCTGCTCGCCAACGTGCCGTGGGGAGCCCGGCTCACGTTCGAGCACGAGGACATCGGCGAGGCGACCACGCTGCCGATGGACAACTACGCGGTGGAGGCATGGCGGGAGGCCTTCCGGGAGGCCTTCGGGAACGAAGCGGTCGACATCGGTGCGGGCGGGTCGATCCCGTTCATCGCCACCTTCAAGGACCTCTACCCGGGAGCGCCGATCCTGGTGACCGGCTGTGGCGATCCCCTGTCGTCGATCCACGCCCCCAACGAGAACCAGCATCTGGGGGCGTTGGAGAGTGCGACGCTCGCCGAGGCGATCGCTTTCCGATTGCTGACCCAGGCTGACGCCTGAGTCAGCAGTACCGAGTACTTGGTACTACGTACTTGGAAGTCTGTACCGGTACCCCGGTACCAAGTACCAGGTACCGGATTCAGGCATCGGGATGGCTGAATCCGTTCTGGCGCCAGGCCTCGTAGACGGCCACGGCCACGGCGTTGGAGAGGTTCAGGGATCGGACGTT
>JAGFIR010000021.1 GCA_024103415.1 Acidimicrobiales bacterium | reverse complement strand
TCCCCGACGTGGTGGCCGACCTCGGGCTCGAGGGCGACTGGGTCGGTCTCATGGACTCCGCCGGCGAGTTGTACGAGGAGACGCGGGACCGCCTCGGAGCGGACGTCGCCCAGTACGTGGTCCCGTTCGCGTACAACGTCCGCTTCGTAATGGAGATGAGCCCCCGCCAGGCGTTTCACCTCATCGAGCTCCGCAGTGGTGCCGCGGGACACCCGTCCTACCGATCGGTCGCCCACCGGATGCACGCTCAGATCAAAGAGGTCGCCGGCCACACCCTCATCGCCGACGCCATGACCTTCGTCGACTACTCCGAAGTCGACCTGGAGCGTCTCGAAGCCGAACGCCGCGCATTCGCCCGGCGATCGTCCAAGGGCTGATCTCCCTCCCGGCTCTGTCCCCCTGAATGCATGGACTTTGTCCCCCTGAACAAAGTGAAGGGGGAAGGGACCCGGCGGCGAAGCCGACGGGTAGGGGGCAGTCTCGAACCCGTGGATCAACCTCGTCGCGCGAGAGGTCTTGTCGTTGGGAGCGACTGCCCCCTACCCCAGCCTCCGCTTCGCTCCGGCTGCGGCACCTTCCCCCGGCTACGCCGGGGGACTTATCCGAAACGGGCAGACTTTCGGCGGCCACTACCCTCTGCCCGCAATGGTTCGACGAGTTCCCGAAAAGCCTTCCCTCGAAGGCCTGGAAGAGAAGTGGGATGCCGTCTGGGAGCGTGACGGCACCTACCGGTTCGACCGCACCAAGACCCGCGAGGAGATCTTCTCCATTGACACGCCACCTCCCACCGTCTCCGGGTCGCTTCACATGGGTTCCGCTTTCGGGTACGTACAGACCGACTCCCACGCGCGCTACCGGCGCATGGCGGGCAAGGAGGTCTTCTACCCGATGGGATGGGACGACAACGGCCTGCCCACGGAGCGTCGCGTCCAGAACTACTACGGCGTCACCTGTGACCCGAGTCTGCCGTACGACCCGGGCTTCACCCCGCCGAAAGAGCCCTTCGACCCGCCGAAGCCGATCAGCCGGCGCAATTTCATCGACCTCTGTCATCACCTCACCGAGGAGGACGAGAAGCAGTTCGAGCAGACCTGGCGATCGCTGGGCCTGTCGGTGGACTGGACCCAGACCTACGCCACCATCGACGACCACAGCCGACGGACTTCCCAGAAGGCGTTCCTGGCGAATCTCGCCCGCGGTGAGGCGTACACCCAGGAGGCGCCCGTCCTCTGGGACATGGACTTCAGGACGGCCGTCGCCCAGGCCGAGCTCGAAGACCGGGAGCGTCCCGGCGCCACCCACCGGATCGGGTTCGCGCGGACCGACGGGGGAGAGGTCATCATCGAGACCACCCGACCCGAGCTGATCTGCTCGTGTGTCGCCCTCGTCGCCCACCCCGACGACGAGCGGTATGCCGACCTGTTCGGCATGACCGTCAAGACCCCCGTCTTCGGGGTCGAGGTCCCGGTCCTGGCTCACCATCTGGCGGAGCCGGACAAGGGAACCGGCATCGCCATGATCTGCACCTTCGGTGACCTCAACGACGTCACCTGGTGGCGAGAGCTCCAGCTGCCGACCAGGGCCGTCATCCAGCAGGACGGGCGGTTCCAGGCCGAGACCCCTGAGTGGCTCACCGACGCCGCCGACTCCTACGCCCGGCTCGCCGGCCTGTTCTCCAACCAGGCCCGGAAGGCCATGGTCGAGATGCTCACCGAATCCGGCGACCTCAAGGAGGAGCCCAAGCCGATCACCCACCCGGTCAAGTTCTACGAAAAGGGTGATCGGCCACTGGAGATCGTCACCTCCCGCCAGTGGTACATCCGCAACGGCGCCCGGGACGAAGAGCTCCGAAAGGAGCTCCTGGCCCGTGGCGACGAGCTGCACTGGGTCCCCGAGTTCATGGCCGTCCGCTACAAGCACTGGGTGGAGGGGCTAACCGGCGACTGGCTCATCTCCCGCCAGCGGTTCTTCGGGGTGCCGATCCCCGTCTGGTATCGGGTCCTCGAGGACGGCACCGTCGACTACGACAACCCGCTGACGCCCGACGACGATCAACTTCCCGTCGACCCCTCGTCAGAGGCGCCTCCCGGTTACGACGAGTCGCAACGTGGCCAGCCCGGCGGGTTCATCGGCGAGACCGACATCATGGACACCTGGGCAACCTCGTCGCTCACGCCGCAGATCGCCGGGCATTGGATCGACGACTCCGACCTGTGGGAGCGGGTCTTCCCGATGGATCTCCGTCCCCAGGGCCCGGAGATCATCCGGACCTGGCTGTTCTCCACCGTCGTCCGGTCCCACTACGAGCACGACATGCTGCCGTGGCACACCACCACCATCAACGGCTGGATCCTCGATCCCGACCGCAAGAAGATGTCCAAGTCCAAGGGCAACGTCATCACGCCCCAGGGGACCATCGAGGAGTTCGGCCCGGACGCCGTCCGCTATTGGGCGTGCCACGCCCGGCCGGGGGTCGACACCGCTCTCGACACGGGTGTCATGCGCATCGGGCGCCGTCTCGCCATCAAGATCCTCAATGCCTCCCGGTTCGTCCTCGGCTTCGCCGACGACGTGGAGCCGGAGGCGGTCAGCGAGCC
Organism: Acidimicrobiales bacterium; assembly: GCA_024103415.1. Taxonomy (GTDB): domain Bacteria; phylum Actinomycetota; class Acidimicrobiia; order Spongiisociales; family ZC4RG35; genus ZC4RG35. The sequence continues at coordinate 469 of JAGFIR010000021.1, read as the reverse complement.
TGTCGACAGGGCAATGCTGGCCGGCCTGGCCAATGTGATCGAGACGGCCACGACTGCGTTCGAGGCCTACGACTACTCGAGAGCGCTCGAGGTGGCGGAGCAGTCGTTCTGGGAGTGGACCGACGACTACGTCGAACTGGTGAAGGGCCGCGCCTACGGAGAGGCTGACGCCGCCCGGTCGGCGCACGCCGCCCTCCAGATCGCCCTCGACGTCTACCAGCGTCTGTTCGCCCCGTTCCTGCCGTTCGTCACCGAAGAGGTGTGGTCCTGGTGGCGGGACGGATCGGTCCACCGCCAGCCCTGGCCGTCCACCGGCGAGCTCGACGGGCTGATCGGTGACGCCTCGGTCCTCGATGACGCGGCCAAGGTCCTCGGCGAGGTTCGCCGGGTCAAGTCCGAGGCCAAGGTCTCGATGAGGGCAGACGTCTCCAGGCTCGAGGTCACCGCCGACCCGGCGAGCATCGAGCGG
>JAGFIR010000201.1 GCA_024103415.1 Acidimicrobiales bacterium | reverse complement strand
TGATTTTCTGTGTGAAACCGATCTTCCAGACCTTCACGGACCCCTCTCTTCTCCTCGACGCCCATCCGCCACCTCAACCGGCAACCTACGCACTGCACTCGCCCCGGACAAGAGGGACGGAGCGGGTACCGACCCGGAATAGGCTGGGTCCGCTTTGACCCCGCCAGGTGGACAACAGAAAGGGCTCGGCGCGTCCGTGGCCAGGCTGGCCCTGATCGGTGCGCTGGCCGGCCTGTTCAGCGGGTTCTTCGGGGTCGGAGGCGGGTTCATCATGGTGCCGCTGCTCGCCGGGTTGGCGAAGTTCGACCAGCACCGCGCCCACGCCACCTCGCTGGCGGCGATCGTCCTCATCGCGATCGCGGCCGTGATCCGGTTCGGGGCGGGCGGCGAGGTCGACCTGGTGACGGGTCTGCTCCTCGGCGCCGGTGGCATGATCGGCTCCACCCTCGGCGCCGGATGGATGAACCGTCTTCCGGCGGACAGACTGCGGGTGATCTTCATCCTGATCCTTCTCACCGCCGGCCTCGGTCTCACGTTCGGCGGCGAGCCCTCAGCCGGGTTCACCCCGGAGCGTTGGCTCTCCGTGGTGCTGGCGATCCTCATCGGGATCGGCGCCGGAATCGCCTCGGGTCTGGCCGGCATCGGCGGCGGGGTGGTGATGGTCCCGGCCATGGTGTTCCTCCTCGGGATGAATCAGCACGCCGCGGAAGGGACGTCGCTCCTGGCGATCTGTTTCACCGCCGTCGCCGGAACCCGGGTCAACCTCCGTCACAAGCGGGTGAGGCTCGTCGATGCCGGAGTGGTGGCGCTGGCCGGGCTGATCGCATCACCGATCGGCGCGACCATCGCCTTGCGGCTGTCGGGAGCAGACCTGTCACGGGCGTTCGGTGTGTTCGTGCTCGTGATCGGAGGGCGCATGCTCTACATGGCGCTCAGAGAACGGAAGCGGATCAGCGATCCTGCCGATGCAGCCGAAGGGGGCGATGGGCGGCCATGACGTCCTCGGCAGAGTCCACGACGGAGGCGTCGGAGTGGTGAACGCCGACCGCCAGAGGACCCCTCGCCTCGGTCTGCTGGGAGTCACGCCAGGCGGGTGAGGCGAACCGGGTCTCGCTGATGCCACCTGCGGCGAGACCGACACAGGCGCCGAAGACGGCCCCCATCAGCACGGCCACCGGGCGGGACACCGCCAGGTCGATCCAGGCCTCGAGCGCCAGGCCTGTCAGCCCACCGATGAGCAGGCCCGTCACGAGCCCGAAGAGCACGGCCCGACCCACTGTGGCGCCGACGCGATGATCGGATCCCTCACCCTTCCCTCGGGACGGGTCGATCAGGGAGATGGCGGCTGGCGGGATGCCCTCCTTCTCCAGATCCTCGATCAGGCTCTGTGCTTCGTCGAGGTCGTCGAGGACGGCGATCACCTGGTGCGGCGCCGCGGGATCGGGTGCTGCTTCAGGAGATGTCACGCAGCGTGTCTACCCCGGTCGGGAGGCCGGAAAACGGTCAGCCGTGGCGAAGAGCGGAGATGAGCTCCCCCTTCGACATCGAGGAACGGCCCTCGATCCCGACCTTCCTGGCCTTCTCGTACAACTCGTCCTTGGTCCATTCCTCGTAGGGCGGGGCCTTGCCACCCCGTTTGCCGGCGACGGTGGCGCCGGTGTTGGCGATGCGGGCCGCCTTCTGCTTGCTCATGCCCTCCTCGCGAAGGGCCTCGTAGCGCTCTTCGTCCTTGATGCTGGGGCGCTTGTCTCTGGGCATTCGAGCCTCCTGTGGGCCCGGTACTTACCCGCGGCCGGTTCGGGGCAATCCCGGGCCGTTTGGGCAGGTCGTGGCTACGGGTAGCTGATGACATGAAGGTCGCAGTCTTCGCCCCCAATCTGGCCCTCACGATGACCGTCGAGTCGGGCGAGAGCGACGCGGCCGATGTTCACCTCCATCCCGGCGGGCAGGCGTTCTGGGTGGCCCGGATGCTCTCGCAGCTGGGTGTGACCGCGATGCTGTGCGGGCCGGTGGGTGGCGAGACCGGTGTTGCGCTGACCGCGTTGATGCGTCTGTGGGAGGTGGACTTCCACCCGGTGGAGTCTCCGCACCCCAGCCCGGCCGTGATCCAGGATCGCCGCAGTGGCGAGCGCGAGGTCTTCGCGGAGACCGAGGGTCACGGTCTGGACCGTCACACGCTCGACAACGCCTATTCGCTCTTTCTCGAGTTGGCTCTCGCGGCGGGCACCGCGGTGATCACCGGGCAGAGCTCTGCCGTGGTCCCGCTGGAGGCTTACCGGCGTCTCGGGCACGACCTGTCCTCAACGGAGGTCGAGGTGGTCGCCGACCTCCACGGCCCCGAGTTGTACGCCTTCCTGGAGGGTGGCCGCATCGACATCCTGAAGGTGAGTGACGAGGACCTGGCCCAGGACGGCACCCTCCGGGAGGACTCGGATCGCGCCGCCATCGTCGCGGTCGATGACCTGAGACGGCACGGCGCGGTGGACGTCGTCTTGAGCCGGGCCGACCGCCCGACCATCGCCAGGCTGGGTGGCGACCTCTACTTCGCCTGTACCCCGCGGCTCGAGCCGGCCGACTTCAGGGGAGCCGGGGATTCGATGACCGCCGGTCTGGTCGCCGGCCGGGTCCGTCGTCTCGAACCGATCGATCTGCTCCGCCTCGCCTGTGCAGCCGGCGCCGCCAACGTGACCCGGCACGGACTGGGGAGCGGATCCCAGGAACTGATCGCGCAGCTGGCCGAGAAGGTCGACGTCTCGGTAGCGGCGCCGATGGCGGGATGACAGGCCCACGCATCGTCGTCACCAACGACGACGGGATCGAGTCGCCGGGCCTGGTGGCACTCGCCGACGCCGTGTCCGACCTGGGCAAAGTGGTGGTGGCAGCCCCCACCGCGGACATGTCGGGGAGCGGGACCGGCATCGGGCGCCTCGACTCGCACGGGGTGGACATGAACCGGGTGGAGCTGGCGGGGCACGAGGCCTACACCATCGCCGGTCCGCCCGGTCTCGCGGTGATGGCCGTCGCCCTCGGTGCGTTCGGAGGGCCGGCAGAGCTGGTCGTCTCGGGCATCAATGCCGGGATCAACACCGGCCAGTCGATCATCCACTCGGGCACGGTCGGTGCTGCCTTGACCGCTCGCACCTTCCGGATGAAGGGGATGGCCGTCTCCCTCGCCGAGTCTGACCCCTGGCACTGGGAGACCGGCTGCGAGGTGGCCCGCTCGGCGGCGCGCTGGCTGCTCTCCCGTCCCGGCGTCCCGCCGGTGCTCAACTTGAACGTCCCGGGTCGTCCCCTCGACGAGGTGCAGGGGGTCCACTGGGCCGACCTCGACGAGTTCGGCTACTTCCGGGTCGCCAACACCGAGGAGGAGGGCAAGCGCATCCAGTTTGGGGTCAGCTCCGCATCGACCGGTGCCGACCCGGCGAGCGACTCGGCCCTGTGTGAGAAGGGCTTCGTGGCCGTCACCCCCATCTCGCCGATGTCTCCGGCCCCGTTCCCGGACGTCGACCCGAGCTCGATCTGGCCGGGATGATCAGGGCTTGCGCCACATGAGCGCGAGTTGCCCCGCCCCTGCCAGGAAACCCAGGGCGACGATTCCCATGCCTGCCCACCCGTCGAAGCGGTCCCAGCCGAGAGCGGCGTCCACCGACCACGGGCCCGGGCCGAATGTGCCGAGGGCCAGGGCCGCCACCACCAGGGTCGCCACGTACTCCCATCCCTCGTCGGGTCGGGCGAACACGAAGAAGCCGGCGTGGCGATGGATCGACCAGAACGCCACGGTCATCACCGTGACCAACCCCGCGGCGGCCAGGGGAGTGGCCAGCCCCAGGAGGAGGCCGGTGCCGACCGCGACCTCGCCGAAGGCGGAGGCGCGGGCGTTCATCCCGGCATTGCGAAAGCCCACCCTGGCGAACCACTTCGCCGTGCCCTCCAGGTTGCGGGCGTGATTGAAACCGTGAGCGAGCATCACCACTCCGAGCCAGACCCGGAGCAGGGTGATCGCGAGTTCGGCCGCGTCCATGTCGCACTTCTAACAGGTGAGCCAGTCGGTTGGCGGCGCCGGGTGGCATGATTTCTCCGTGAGCCCAGTTCGTCCCGAGCATGCCGACGGCCTGGTTCTGTTCGGCATCACGGGGGACCTGGGGCGGACGATGCTCTTCCCCGCCCTCTACGACCTCACCGCAGCCGGAGCTCTCGACATGCCCGTCGTGGGAGTGGCTTCCTCGGCTCTCGACGATGACGGGATCCGCCAACGGGCCCGGGAGGCCCTTGCCGCCTCGGGCAAGGAGATCGACCCGCAGGTCTTCGACCGCCTCGCCTCCAACCTCTGTTACGTCTCGGGCGACTACCGCGACCCCGAGCTCTACCCGAGGATCGCGGCGCGTCTCGCCGAGCGGACGCTTCCCGTCGCCTACCTCGCCATCCCGCCGGACACCTTCGGGGACGTGGTCGCCGGTCTCATGTCGGTCGGCTTCCACGAGAGGGGCCGGCTCGTGGTGGAAAAGCCGTTCGGGCGGGACACCGCCACGGCGGCCGAGCTAAACGAGCTGATCCACCGCGGCTTCCCCGAGAACCGCGTCTACCGGATCGATCACTTCCTCGGCAAGGAGGCGGTCCAGAACCTGATGGTGTTCCGCTTCTCCAACACCATCCTCGAGCCCGTCTGGAACCGTCACTACGTGGCGTCGGTGCAGATCACCCTCGCCGAGGAGTACGGGATCGAGGGGAGGGGCCGCTTCTACGACGACGTGGGCGCCATCCGCGACGTGGTGCAGAACCATCTCCTGCAGATGGCTGCGCTGCTCGCCATGGAGCCACCGGTCTCCGACCACCCCGACGCCCTGCGCGACGAGCGGGCCAAGGTGCTGCGCGCCATGCGGGTGGTGGATCCCGGCGACCTCGTTCGTGGCCAGTACTCGGGCTACCTGGACGAGCCCGGTGTGGCGCCCGACTCCACGACCGAGACCTACGCCGCGATCCGGCTCGAGATCGACTCGTGGCGGTGGGCCGGCGTCCCCTGGATAATCCGCACCGGGAAGGGTCTCGCCCGGACCGTCACCGAGGCGGCCGTGGAGTTCCACGCGCCGCCACGCCCGTTGTTCGCCTCACCCGAAGAGGAACCGGGGCCCAACAGGCTCATCTTCCGCACCAAGCCCGACGACCAGATCATCCTCTCCATGCAGGCCCGCGTGCCCGGGGCCGGTCTGGTCAGCGGCCCGGTCGAGCTCCATCTCCAGCACGACCGGCCCACCGGGGTCAGCGCATACACCCGGCTGATCGGAGACGCCCTCCGCGGTGACCAGTCGCTGTTTGCCAGGGAGGACGGTGTCATGGAGGCATGGCGGATCGTCGAGCCCCTGCTCGACGCCGGACCGCCGGTGGAGGTCTACGACCGGGGGAGCTGGGGGCCGAAGTCGGCCGACCGGCTCCTCGACCCCGGCACGGAGTGGATCACCCGGTAGCCGCAGCGTCGGTCCCGCCGACCACCAGCCACGTCCCGAGGACCACCAGGCCGATGCCGGCGGCCCGGCGGACGTCGAGTGTCTGGGACGACTCCGAGAGCCACCCGAAGTGGTCGATCACCGCGGCGATGACCAGGTTGGAGCTGGTGAAGAGGACCATCCCCGCCCCCAGGCCGAGACGGGACACGGTGATGCCGAGCGTGGCGATGACGACCAGGCCGAGGAGCCCGGCGGTGTACACCCACCAGGGCATGCCGCGCAGCTCGCTCCACTTGTCGCCCCCGACGGCGACCATCACCAGGCCGACCGCGGCACCGCCGAGCCCGTAGGTGATGAAGGTGGAGGGGAGGGTGCCCACCTTGTCCTCCATCGTGCCGAGAAACTGGGACTGGAGGGCTCCGGCCAGGCCGCCGAGGAGGCCGAACAGGACGACGATCGCGGTGCTCATCGGCGGGATGGTAAGACCCCGGAGACCGGCCCGGTTCTAGAGCGGGTTCGCCTCGTAGGTCGCGATCGTCTCCTCCAGGTAATCGATGGCGGCGTCGTAGCCCCGGGAGACGACGGTGGTGGTGTAGGCCAGCACCCTCATCGACCAGAGACGGAAGGCCAGGCTCTCCCAGTCGGGGTCGCCGAGGACGAACCGATCGAAGAGGAGCCGCAGGAT
>JAGFIR010000192.1 GCA_024103415.1 Acidimicrobiales bacterium | reverse complement strand
AGGCGGCGGCAGTCCTGGAGTGGCTCGCACCGGTGGGCTCGACCGTTTGGCTGACCCGGGACCGGTCGGACCGCGACCAGTATGACCGTCTGCTCCGGCACGTGTGGGTCGGGGGTCTCAACGTGGGTGAGGAGATCCTGCGCCGCGGAGCGGCCCTGGCCCGCGACTACCCACCCGACACGTCGATGTCGTCCCGCTTCCGCGCCGCGCAGGAGCACGCCAGGGAGATGGGTCTCGGTCTCTGGGCGAAGGACGCATGTGGCCCGTCGGCCGGCTACGACCTCACGGTTGTCGAGCTACAGGCCGATGCGCCGGGCAACGACCACGAGAACCTCAACGGCGAGCATGCGGTGATCCGCAACAACGGCGCCATGGGCGTGGACCTGACGGGGTGGGTCTTGAAAGACGAGTCGGCCACCCATCGGTATCACTTCCCCGCCGGCTTCGTCCTGGGAGCCGGAGCGTCGGTGACGATCCACACCGGATGCGGCACCGACGGCGCGGCCACGCTCTACTGGTGCAGCTCGAAGGGCGCCGTCTGGAACAACGACGGTGACACGGCCTTCCTCCTCGACCATCACGGCAATGTCGTGCACAGCCTGGCGTGGGCAGCTCCGGTGACGACCACCACCCGGCCGTCGACCACGACCACCAAGCCGAAGCCGTCGAAGACCGGTGGCGGTGGCGGAGGCAACTGCGACCCGAGCTATCCGACCGTCTGTATCCCGCCCCACCCGCCGGACCTGGACTGCGGAGACATCCCCCACCGACGGTTCCGGGTCCTGCCGCCCGATCCCCACGGCTTCGACCGGGACAACGACGGCATCGGCTGCGAGAGCTGATCCACCAGTCGCCCGTTCCGGTGTTGGGCGACAGTGCTTGACATCTGTCAGAGCACGTCTGTAATATCGAACATATGTTCGAGACCGGGACCACACTCGGGGCTCGAGCGGGCGAGCCGATCATCGAACTTCCCCACTACGACGTCTGGGATCAGGGGTTCGACGACCTGGTCTGGCGTCTCACCGAAGACGCCCTTGCCCGATCCTGGGAGAGCGAGCAACTCCCCGACCTCTCCGACCTGCCACCCATCGTGGTGGCCGCCTTCCTCCACCGTATAGATCCCGACAGGCTCCCGGTGCGCGACCAGGTCCTGGTGCTCCAGGCGCGGGAGCGTCTGGTGGCACACCACCAGGCCGGATCGGTCGACGCCATCGACGCCATCTCGCGCTGGACACCGCCCCGGGAACAGGACACGCCGGGGTCGGCCTTCAACACCCGCTGGGAGTTCGCGTCCGACGAGATTCGCGCCGCCCTCTGTCTCACCCGTCATGGCGCCGAGCAACGCGTCGACCTCGCCATCTCCCTTGCCGACGAGTATCCCGGCCTGCTCGAGATGCTGCGGGAAGGGCGGGTCGATCTCTACCGCGTCCGGGTCGTCGTCGAAGGGGTCCGACACCTCGGGTCCGAGGAGCGAGCCGCCCTCGTCGAGTCGATCCTCTCCCATATCCCCGAGCTCACCTCGGGTGAACTGCGCGCCCTGGTCAGGAAACGCTGTGCCGAGATCGACTCGGAGCAGGCCCGCCTCCGTTATGAGCACGCGGTCGAAGACCGGAGGATGTGGATGCGCCAGACCGACGCCGGAACCGTCGACGTCCACATCTTCGACATGCCCATCGACCGCGCCCGGACCATCGGCCGGCGGCTCAATGGCTACGCCATCTCGCTCAAGAACTCCGGCGACCTCCGCACGATGGACCAGTTGCGGGTGGATGTGCTGTGCGACCTCATCGAAGGGCATGGTGAGGCGAGATCCTCAGGTCGCGACACGGTCGAGCTCCGCGTCGACCTTGCCACTCTCGCCGGTCTCGACGACCTTGCCGGCGAGATCCCGGGCATCGGCCCGATCGCCGCCGACATCGCCCGTCGCATGGCCGAGCGCAACACCGACGGGCAGTGGCGATTCACCGTCGTCGATGACGACGGGAACGTGATCGACACCGGGATCACGCGTCGCCGGTTCAGCCCGGCGCAGCGGCGACTCCTCGAGGCCAGGTACACGACCTGTGGCTTCCCGGGTTGCCGTATGCCGGCGACCGAATGCGACATCGACCACACCGACCCGTTCTCCGAAGGCGGGCTTACCAGCGTCGACAATGGGACCCCGGAGTGCCGACACGACCACACCCTCATCCATCGTGGTGGTTGGCGACACCTGGTGGTCGACGGTCGTCATCACTGGATTAGCCCGCTCGGGCACCGCTATGTGAAGGGACGTCCTCCCTGATCAGGGCGGGCAACTTCCCTATCGATCCAGGATCCCCTGAAGGGCGTCGAAGAACCTGTCCCCCGTGTCCTGCCAGGTGGGCAACTGCCGGCCCCGCACCGCAGCCTTCGACCTGAGACCTTCCAGTCTCGCCCCGTCCTCCGCGAGCGACAGGATCTCCTCACGTAGACCCGCGGTGTCCCCGACGTCGAACAGACGACCTTCCCGACCGTCGGCCACGAGGTTGGGGATGTTCCCCACCCCCCAACCCAGCACGGGGAGACCGGCGCGCAGAGCCTCGGCGACGACCGTGGCGTATCCCTCGTTCCGACTCGTGGTGACGAGGGCGTCGGCGGACGAGTAGAGACGCGCCATCTCCTGCGGTGACACCTGACCGTGGACGATCACGCCATCGCCCAGGCCCCGGAGCCGACCGGCGAGATGCCGGGCATGGCGGACGTCCACCTCCCCGGACCCGACCAGATGGAGCACGGCTTCACCGGGCGGAAGTGACTCGACGACGTCGAGAAGGTCGTCGATCCCCTTGCTGGGCAGCCAGTTGGCCACGTTGAGGAGGGCGAGCTTCCTCCCCCGCCGCAGGTCGATCGGAGAACCCTCCGGGACGGTCGGAAGGTCGCATCCGGGTGGCACGACCTCGACGCGTGCCGCGGGTATCCCGTCCTCGAGCAGCCGATCGGCCAGAGAAGGGCTGGCCGCCATGACCAGACGGCACATGCCGTAGAGGCGCAGATCGGCCATCCGTCTCGCCCGTCTCGCCCGGTGCGTCCCGTCGACACCACCGGACACCTGATGAACGAGGGCGGCGAGCGGGCCGGGCTCCGCCGGGAGCGCCTTGCCCACCCGGGCCGCCACGACGCTGTCGACCACGATCTGCCCGGCGAGATTGCTGAAGTCGGGCTTCTCGGTCACGGGGACGAGCTGGACCCTGGCGTCGTGCCGTCGGGCCTGATCCACCATGTGCTGGTTGTAGAGATGACCGCCGCTGACCGGGCCGTTCCCGACGGTGAGCAGCGAGACGAGGCCGGGGCTCATCCGACCGGTCCCGTGTAGCCGCCGAAGGCGACGTCCGTTTCCCAGACCCTCACCCTCGTCCAATCGACACCGGTGTCGGCGAGAGCCGCAGCGAGGAACCCATGCGCCCAACCGGCGACCACCTCGACCGTGACCGTGTCGAGGTCGATCTGGAAAGCCGTTTCCACCAGCGGAAAGAGGGTGGCCTCACGCGAAGGCACCCCGTCGAGTGCCATCAGATCTGCGGGGCCGGCCACGAACACGTCCTGATGGGGATGGAATGCGAACACCTGGTGCCTTCCGGCACGGTGGGGCTTCCCCGCTCGACGATCCCGACCGAGCTGTACCCGTAGCGGAAGGGGTAACGAAAGCTGTCACCGAGCGACTCGATCGATTCATCCAGCGTCAGGTCGGGGTCGATCTCGCCCCGATAGGCGAGCATCTCGGTGCCTGGACTGATCCCCGAATGGGTGGTGCGGACGAGGGCCTCACCCTCATCCGGGAGGCGGAGCGGGTCGGGCCGGATCTCGACGGATCCGGGCGAGGTGAAGCAGAGGGCTCTGGCTTCGGAGGGCATGTGCCTGTTTCCCCAGATCGGGGGCAGGGGTAAACGGCAGCAGTGGTCCCGATCCCCACCGCACCCCTCGCCTGGGACGTCGACTACGCAGCCACCGCCTAGAGGCAGACCCCCCCTCCAGAGTGCACCACCGCGGGCGGTATCCTTTTCGATGCGTCTCCTTCGCTGGGTCGCAGTCCTCGGGTCTCTAGCTCAATTGGTAGAGCAGCGGGCTTTTAACCCGTTGGTTGTGGGTTCGAGTCCCACGGGACCCACACCGCTCAGGCTTCCACGACCTTCACGTGCTGTGAGAGCGGATAATCCTCCGGCCGGATCCCGATCGAGAACAACGGCTTGACCGGCACCCGGCTCACCCACTGCCCGGTGTCGACGAGACCCACGAACTTGGGCTCGGGGTCGAAGGTGTCACGGGGCAGGACGTAGACCCAACCTCTGGTCAGCGCGGGAGCACCCGGGTCCCGGACGACGACCTCCCGTTGATACCAGCGTGTCCGGGCCTGGCGTGAGAAGGCCAGACTCCCGTTGCGAAGAAGACGCGCGTTGCTCCGGTCGGCCATGGCGAAGAACGCCGCCCAGTGCGGGTCGGGAGTGGCAAAGACCGCCTCCTGGTTGCCGAACGCCCGACTGTCCCCCGACTCCCGGTCGGTCTTCAGCTCCTCGATATCAGGGCGATTCGACCCGTGGAAGACGAAGCACTCAAGACCGGCGAGGAAGTCGAGGTAGCCGACCAGGTCCGGTACCACGGCAGGGAGCCTTTCGAGTTGCCACCTCAGCGTCTCCTCGAATCCGGAGCGCTCGGCGGGCGAGATGACTCGGCGACGGTACGGACGAAATCGGATCGAGATCCTCCCTGAGCTGGAGAACCTAACCCGGGACGCTGGCGATCAGATGTCGTAGCCGACCACCCGGCCGGCGTCGATGACGACCTTCCCGTCGACCTCGACGGTCACGTCGCGCATCAGCATGTCGATGTGGACCGCACTCCGGTTGAGACCGCCGGGATAGTCCCCGTTGTCCCCGAAGCCGAGGTGACAGGTTCCGAGCATCGCCTTCTCGGTCTCGGTGCCGGCGAGAGCCTTGTGATGCGCACCCAGGCCCAGCTCCCCCACGAAGGCGGCGGTGTCGTCGGTCTGCATGGCCTCCCGGAAGGAATCGGCGTCGGCCCCGCCCGCGATGTCGACGGCCTTGCCCCCGGAGACTTCGATGCGCACCGGCGCGTCCACCTCGTGGATCACCTTGGTCGCCTCGGTGACACCGTCGATCACGGCGACACCGTGCGTGTACTCCTCGATCGGCGCCCAGTTGTATTCGCTCCAGAGGGGAACCGACATGCCGTACGGCTTGCCGCGCCCGGGGATCGGGATGACGGGGAGACACGGCCGGCCCTCGACACTGAGATGGAGGTCAGTCCCGCCCGGCGTGGTGACATGGACGAGACGGGCACCCTCGAACGAGCTCATCAGGACCTTCCCCCGCTCGGTGGCGGCCTCCATGTCCTCGCGAGTCAGGCTCCACTTCCCCATGCCGAGGTCGACCTTGAACACCGAGCACCCGGGCCCGGTGCGGAAGAGATGACGCACCTGGTGGTCGAGACGGAACGCCCAGGTCTCGTCGACTGCGAACACCGACACGTTGGACGCCTGGACGCAGTCGATGAGGCTCTGCGGGGGACGCATCCAGAAGCCCGGCGCCTCGAACCAGCGGTCGACCGTGGCCGTGATATCGAGGAAGAGGGCCTCGACGCCGAGGTCGGCGGCCGCC
>JAGFIR010000189.1 GCA_024103415.1 Acidimicrobiales bacterium | reverse complement strand
CGCTCCAGGATCAGCGTGAGGGCGGCCATGGTCTGGGAGTCGTCGACTGTGATCACGCTGTCGACGTTCTTCTGCACCAGGTCCCAGACCGGCTCGGAGGGGACGGTGACGGCGATCCCGTCGGCGATGGTCGGGTTGGTCCGCGGGTAGTCGGTGATCAGATGCCCGGCCTTCATGCTGGCGGCGTACACACCGGCCGCCGCGGCCTCCACGCCGATGACGGTCGCCTCGGGGCGGAGGGTCTTGACGGCCAGCGCGGTGCCGGCGAGCAGTCCCCCGCCGCCGGTGGGAACGATGACCGTGCCCACCTCGGGCAGGTCCTCGACGATCTCCTCACCCAGGGTCGCCTGCCCGGCGATGATCAACTCGTCGTCGTAGGGATGCACGAAGCGGGCGCCCGTCTTCTCGGCGAACTGGCGGGCCGACTCGACGGCGTCGGCCAGGTTCCGGCCCTTGAGCTTGACTCTGGCGCCGTAGTCCTGGGTCGCCTTGATCTTGGGTATGGCGGCATTGGTGGGCATGAACACCGTGCAGGGCGACCCGGAGATGCGGGCCGCCAGGGCCACCCCCTGTGCGTGGTTGCCGGCCGACGCGGCGACCACCGGCGCTCCCTCGAGACGGCTCACCACGTTCAACGCCCCGCGGATCTTGAAGGATCCGGCGCGCTGCATGCACTCCGCCTTGAGATAGACCTCGCGGCCGGACAGACCGGAGAAGGAGTTGGAGAGGAGGAGCGGTGTCCTGGACACGTGGTCCCCGAATCGGGATCGTGCTTCTTTGACCTGTTCGATGGTGATCACGAGTTGGCCTTACTGCGTCCAGCCACGTAGCATAAGAGCCGCTCCCGTCCGGGATCGATTCCCTCGAGGATTCCCTTGCCTCGTCCGTGCGAGGAGACTGAAGAACTCATGAGCCCACAGAAGACATACACGCCCAAGGCCGGTGACATCGAGCGTGCCTGGCACCTGGTCGACGCTTCCGGCCTGCCGCTGGGACGCCTCGCCTCGGAGATCGCCGGGATCCTCAAGGGCAAGCACAAGGCGATGTACACCCCGGCCGCAGACACCGGCGACTTCGTGGTCGTGGTCAATGCCGAGAAGGTCGCGGTGACCTCCGACAAGAGCCGGACCAAGATCTACTACCGCCACTCCGGCTTCCCGGGCGGCATCAAGGCCGAGACCTTCGAGAGTCTCCGCCAGCGTCGCCCCGAGGTGATCATCGAGCGCGCCGTGCGCGGCATGCTCCCGAAGAACCGCCTCGGCCGCAAGATGATCAAGAAGCTGAAGGTCTACGCCGGGCCCGAGCATCCGCATCAGGCCCAGGCTCCCGTTCCGCTCGAACTCGATATCCGAAAGGCGGATGCCTGATGACAAAGCCGCTCGTACAGGCGACCGGTCGGCGCAAGGAGTCGGTGGCGCGGGTGCGTCTCCATGACGGTTCCGGCCAGGTGACCCTCAACGGCAAGGCCCTCGAGGAGTTCTTCCCGACCATGGCGATGCGTCTCCGCGTGCTCGAGCCGCTCACGGTGACGCAGACCCAGGGGCGCTACGACATCGACGCAACCCTCGATGGTGGCGGGACCACCGGACAGGCCGATGCCCTCCGTCTCGGCATCGCTCGTGCGCTCGTGGAGCTCGATCCCGAGCTGCGCCCCACGCTGCGCAAGGCCGGGATGTTGACGCGGGACGCCCGCGTGGTGGAGAGCAAGAAGTACGGTCTCAAGAAGGCCCGTCGCGCTCCCCAGTACACCAAGCGTTAGGGTTCAGCCCCATATGTCCGACCTCCGTCGTCTCCTCGACGAGGGGAAGCCCATCTTCGGTACCGACGGCGTGCGTGGAGCCGCTGGGTCGGACCTGACTCCCGAGCTCGCCCTGGCCATCGGCCGCGCCGCCGGCGGATGGCTGCGAAGCGGCCCGGTCCTCGTCGGCCGGGACACCCGCCGCTCCGGCTCGATGCTCGCGTCCGCCCTACAGGCCGGCCTCCACGCCTCCGGCATCGACACCGTCGATGTCGGGGTCATGCCGAGCGGCGGCATCTCGTATCTCACCGAGTCCACTTCGGCGACGATGGGTGCCATCGTCTCCGCTTCCCACAACCCGGCCGCGGACAACGGGATCAAGCTGCTCGCGGCCCGTGGGACCAAGCTCCCGGACGCCGTCGAGAGGGAACTGGAGGAGCGTCTTCGCTCCGGGGGGATGACCTCGGCGGTCGGCGGCTCGATCGGATACCGAATCGAGGATGTCACCGGCATGGAGACGTACCTCGATCATCTCGCCTCCACCTCCCGGTACTCCCTGTCCGGCATCGCGATCGCCCTCGACTGCGCCCACGGCGCTGCGTATCAGGCGGCACCCGAGCTCTTCACCAGGCTCAAGGCGGACGTCGACGTCCACAACGCCGAGCCCGACGGGACCAACATCAA